>JAIBBS010000027.1 GCA_019694555.1 Nannocystaceae bacterium | reverse complement strand
GGCCCGGCCGCCGCCGCGCGAGCTCAGTGGCACTGGCTCAACGACAAGCTCGCGTCCTGTCCGTCCGAGCCCAGCAGATCCTGCAAGCCGTCCTCGTTGAAGTCCGCGACGGCCATCACCGGAGAGCTGGTGATCGCCGTCGAGAATTGCGTCGGGGCCTCGAAGGTGCCGTCGCCGTTGCCGCGGATCAGATGCGCGGTCATGTCGACGAGGCCGTCCGCCATCGCGATGTCGATGTTGCCGTCGCCGTTGAAGTCACCCGGCACGAACGTCGGATAGTCGGAGCTCGCGGCCGTGAGCTCGACGGTGGTCGGCGAGAGCGCGAAGGTTCCGTCGGGCTTGCCGGCGAGCAGGCCCAGCTTCTCGTTGTTCTCGCGCGTGTTGTGCAGCACCAGGTCGACCGCGCCGTCGGCGTCCACGTCGGCGGCGACCGCGAACTCGGCGAAGTTGTCGTAGTCGACCTCGTTGGAGAAGGAGCCGTCGCCGTTGCCGTGCAGCACGGCGGTGCGGCCCATGTAGTCGGGCGAGAACGTGTACGACTGGATGATGAGGTCGGGGATGTCGTCGCCGTCGTCGAGGGTCAGCACTTCACAGTTGCGGCTGATGTAGTTGCCGCCGTCGTCGTTGAAGGCGACCACCGTGCCGGTGGTGATCGCGTCGCAGCTCGACATGAACACCTTCACGCCGTAGCCGCAGTAGACGATGTCGGGCAGGTCGTTGCCGTCGAGATCGGCCACCGTCGCGGTGCCGTCGGACTTGATGCCGTCGCCGTGGGTGTCGACGCCGTCGTACGAGTGGTCTTGATTGGCGTTGCCGAAGCTCCGGTCGCCGTTGTTGAGCCAGATCAGCGGGTAGAGCGTGTCGGTGCCGCCGTAGCCGCCGGTCGCAGCGACGTCGAGCATGCCGTCGCCGTTGAAGTCCGCGATCACCACCGGCGCGACGTTGAAGATCGTGAACTCCACCGACAAGAGCTGCATGGCCTCGGAGAAGGTGCCGTCGCCGTTGCCGAAGAAGAGCAGCAGCTGGTTGTTCTCCGTCGCCGCGAAGTCGACGTGACCGTCGCCGTCGAGATCGCCCGTCGCGACGCCGGTACCGCCCGCGCTCGAGAAGCCGCCCGGGCCCGCGATCTTCGTCGCCGAGCCCAACGCCGCCGAGCCCGCGCAGGTTCCGTCCGCAGGTGCGGGCGGAACGTAGGGTGCACTGCCGCAGCCACCCGCGGGGTTGCCCGAGTCCGTGCCGCCCGAGCCGTCCGCGCCCGAACCATCCGTGCCCGAGTCGCCCTCGCCCGATCCACCCGTGCCGGTCTCGCCCGGGCCCGACCCCGTCTGCGCGGCACTGCTGCCGCCGCTGTCCTCGTCGTCTTCGCTCGAGGGCAGGATGCAGGCCGCGCACGCGAGTGCGACCAGGGCCATTGCAGAGCTCAGGGGGGAGTGGCTGTGCCTTGTCATGCATCACAAGGCGTGCGGGCGGCGGAGATGATCCGTCCGGCGATCGAATTCTCGTGGACGGGTGATTTTGCGCCCGGTGGCGAACCACGGCGCGCTCGCGCATCACGGATTCGGCAGGTCCGCGAGCCAGCGCTCCACCGCCGCGAGCTCGCGCCGATCCGCGCCCTCGCCCTGCGCGCGCCAGGTGTCCCGCGCCCGCTCGGCGAGCGTACGCGCGCGTCGAGGGTCGCCGCCGCGATCGAGCGACAGGCGCGCGAGCGCGAAGAGCATCGCGGACTCGCCGGGTTGCTCGCCGTCGATGCGCTCGTAGATCGCCACCGCCCGCTCGGCGAGCGCGAGCGCCGTGTCCAGCTCGCCCGCGTTCGCGTGGATGCGCTGGAGGTTCTGCAGCGCGAGCGCGACCTGGGGATGATCGGGGCCCAGCTGCGCCTCGGCGATCTGCAGCGCGCGCTCGAACGACGCGCGCGCCTTGGCGGCGTCGCCGGTCTGCAGGTAGAGCGTGCCGAGGTTGTTCGACGCGATCCCCACGTCGGGGTGCTGCGGCCCGAGCGTCTTCTCCAGCAGTGCGAGCGCGCGCTCGAGCGTCTCGCGACCCTTGTCCGGCTGCCCCGAGTCCGCGTAGGACATCCCCAGTCCCGCGAGCGTCGTCGCCACCGCGGGATGCTCGGATCCCACGGTCTTGTCGTAGATCGACAGCGCACGCAGCAGCAGCTGCTGTGCCCGCTCGTGCTGGCCACGCTCCGTGAGCACGCCGGCGATGTTGACGAGGCCGGCCGCGACGTCGGGATGCCCGGGGCCCAGCGCTGCTTCGCGCACCGCCACGGCGCGTTCGTAGAGCGCGAGCGCACGCGACGTGTCACCCCGCGCCGACGCCACCGCGGCCAGGCCGCTGAGGCTCGATCCGACCTCGGGATGTTCGGGGCCCAGGACCTGCTCGCGGATCGCCAGCGCGCGCTCGTGCAGTCGCTGCGCTTCGTCGTAGTCGCCCGCGCGCTTGCGGAGGTTCGCGAGCGAGGTCAGGGCATTCGCGACGGTCGGATGCGCGGAGCCCAGCGCGCTCTCGTACAGCGCGAGCGCACGCTCGAACATCGCCTGTGCGCGTGCGGAGTCGTTGGTCGCCTGTGCCGCGGTGCCGACGTATGCAGCGAGTGCCGCCGCGCGAAGGCCCGCGGGATCGGCCGCATGGGCCAACGCGACCTCGGCGTGCTCGCTCCACTCGAACGCATCGGCGTGGCGACCCCGTCGATAGCTGACCAGGTACGTCAGTCGCGTCGCGGCGTCGGCCGCCACGCCCCACTCGCCCAGCGTCGCCGCGTCGAAGTACGCACGTCGACCCGTCTGCTCCGCGGCCTCGTAGTCGGCGCTGTGCTCGAGCGCCCGCGCTTCGAGCAGCCGCGCCCGCGCCGTCTGTGGCGCCCAACCCACCGCCTCCGCCTGTGCCCGCGCGTCGCGGCTGCGCGCGAGCCCGTCCGCGCGCCGACCCGTGCGCACGGCCGCCTCGGCCGCCGCCATCGCGCGCAACAGCGGGCGCACCTGCTCGCGCCGATCGGGCGGCGGCGGCGAGGCGTGCTGCAGCGCCGCGGGGTCGCGGCACGCCTCGACGCTCGGCAGCGAAGCCGCCGCGACGACCGCCTCGCGCGTCACCGCTGGATCGCCGCGCGACAGCTCGGCCACAAGCGCCTCGAGCTCCATCGTGCGCTCGTCGAGGCACCACAGCGCACGGTCGACCGTGTCCGCCGTCGACGCGCCGCGTACCTGGGCATCGAGGCAGACCTCGGTGCGTGCGGTTCGCCATGCGTCGGCGCGCGCCACCAGCCACGGCATCGTCAGGTCGGCGGTCGTCGCGGCGCCGCGTGCTCCGCTGGCGATCATCGCCGCGCGCATCGTCGCGGCGACCTCGTCGTTCCAGACCTCGGCAACCTGCGCGCCCGCCTGTTCACACGCATGGATCCGCTGCCGGCGATCGAGCGCGCCCAGCAGCGCCATCGCCCCCACCACACCGGCGATCGCGAGCGCAGCGACGGCAATCCGACGCACGCGCGTCCGCGTCTGACCGCGCTCGATCGCCGCGAGCAGCTCGGCCATGGACGGCCAACGATCCGCGGCCTTGGGCGCGAGTCCTCGCACCACCGCAGCGTGCAGCCACCGCGGCACCCCGGGGTTGCTCGCCGGGGTCTCGACCACGCCGCGCTGCTTCGCGCGGTACAGCGACTCCAGGCTGTCGCCGCGAAACGGGCGCGCGCCCCAGAGCGCCTCGAACAGCGCGACGCAGTACGCGTACTGATCCGCAGCCGGGCCTGCGGCTTCGCCCGCGTGTTGTTCCGGCGCCATGTAGGCCGGCGTCCCGACGATCGTGCCCGTTCGCGTGACCTCGGCGACGCGGTCCGAGCCGTGCTCGCCGGGATCGCTGGGCACCGTGGGGTCCAGCCGCGCGAGGCCGAAGTCGGCCACGCGCACACGGCCATCGGCACCGACCATCACGTTGCTGGGTTTGAAGTCGCGGTGGACCAGGCCCTCGGTGTGCGCGGCGACCAGGCCACGACCCGCGCCCAGGAACACCGTCAGCACCTCTCGCCACGATCGCGGTTGGTCCATCCACGCGCGCAGCGTCTCGCCGACGACGTACTCCATGACGATGAACGGCACGTCGCCTTCGTCGTCGACCTCGTGGACCACGACCAGGTTGGGATGGCCCAGGCGCGCCATCGACTGCGCCTCGCGCAGCATCCTCGCGACCGCATCGGACTCGTCGGGGTTGGCGACCAGGACCTTGAGCGCGACCTCGCGACCCAGCTTGGGATCGTGCGCGCGCAAGACCACGCCCATGCCGCCGCGTCCGAGCACCGACAGCGTCTTGAATCGCCCGAAGAAGACCGGCTGGCTGTCGTCGCCGAGCAGCTCCTCCTGCAGCGTGGCCAGACGCAGGCGCCGCGTGATCTCGTCGTCGTCGTTGCGCAGCGCCCGGAGCTCCGCGACCAAGGAGGTCGTCGGATCTGCGTCGCTGGTGGTCATGGGTCGTGCGTGGACAGGTCGCGCGCGAGCGCGGCAGGAGTGATCGACCCGTCTGCGATCTCGTTGGGCCGCAGCGCGTTGCGCAGCGCGGCGCGGGCCCGCGACAGTCGGCTGCGCACCGTGTGGGGCGAGACCCCGAGCACGACCGCGATCTCGGCGCCCGAGAGGTCCTCCCAGTAGGTCAGCTCGAGCACCATCTGGAACTCGAGCGAGAGGCTGCGCAGGGCCGTGAGCATCGCCGCGCGTCGTTCATCGCGGGCGAGGCGTTGGCTGACCGAGGTGCGCAGATCCTCGACCGACACCGCCGCGAGGTCGAACGCCTCGGGTCGGCTGGACTTCTTGCGCAGCTGATCCACGAGTCGGTGCCGCGCGACCGCGAGCAGGTACGCGCGGAAGCCGTCGGGCGAGACCGTGTCGCGCGCACGCACGACGTCGGCGAAGGTCTGCTGCACGAGGTCGTCGATGTCGTCGCCGAGCTTGCTCTGGAAGAAGCGCGCCACCATCGGCGAGTAGCGCTGCAGCAGCGCCGCGCCGGCTCGCGTGTCGCCGCCGCGCCACGACTCCAGGAGCGCGTGATCGTCGCTCACGTCGTGACCGTAGCACACGGTCCTCGAAGCCGCGCAGCCGCGGCGGCGGCGAGGCCCTCGCGAGCTCCGGCGGCGAGGCCCGGTGTCGGGGTCCGGGCGCACCAGTCCATGCAGAAGCCGCTCCGCGTCGTCTTCCCGCGTCCGGACGAGCCGGTCACGGTCGCGGTCGCTCCGCGCGGAGAGACCGCGAGCATTCGCCGATGGTGTCTCAGCCGAACAGCGCCGGGATGTGCCCCGACACATCGCCGAGATCGGAATCGACTCCGACCGCGCGCATCGCCGAGATGAGCACGTTCGCGGTGTGGTCCGCGTTCGCGGGCGCGACGATGTGCTGGCCCTGCACGAGTCCGCCGGCGCCGCCGGCCACGAACCAGCACATGTTGTCGGTCGAGTGCACCGCCCACGGTGCGCCGCTCTCGTAGCCGTAGCCGCCGCCGGCTTCCATCATGTAGACGACGGCGCAGTTGTCGAGCAGCGAGCCGGTGCCCTCGGGGGTGTCGCGCAGCTTCGCGACGAAGTACGCGAAGTGGTTCATGTGCCAGGCGATGACGTCGTTGTACTGCACGGTCTGGCCGCCGTGACTCATGTCGTGCATCGCGTACTGGTGGCCGGTGATCTGCGCGACGTTCATGAACGACTGGATCATCGTGTGCATGAACGTGGCCACGCGGGTCAGATCGCAGACCAGCGCCATGTGCAGCAGATCCGTCAACACGCGGATGCGCGTCTCCTCGCCGGAGTAGCCGGCGTTGACGTCGTAGGCGTTGGGATCGTCGCCGGTGAAGGCGCCACCCAGCGGCGGGTCGTCGCCCGGATCCTCGAGCATCATGCACGCGCCCTCGGGCTCGGGCGGCAGGTTGTCGAGCAGGTTCTCGATGTTGCGGATCGCGTCGTAGTGCTGCTCGAGCTTGATCTTGTCGTTGCTGCCGAGCCGATCGAGCATGCCGCTCATGCGGCGGTCGACCAGGTCGAGCACGCTGCGGCGCTTCTTGAGCTCGAAGGCCTTCTTCGCGGCCTCGACCGGATCGTCGGGCACGAAGCCCAGGAACAGCGTGTCGTAGGCCTGGCGCGGGCTCGCCACGGGGTACAGCGGCACCGGCTGGCCCTGGTCGTCGAGTCGCCACGACATCAGGTCGCGGTAGTACGGGCCCACGCCCGAGTTGTAGAGCAGCGCCTGCGCGCGGTACTGCAGCGACTTGAACGTGGTGTCACCCGCGATCGCGTCGGCGACCAGCTGGTCCGAGCTCCAGTTGGTCACGCGGTAGTCGTGCGACTCGAGCGGCGCCGGCATGAGGTTGGCCGTGCCGGTGAAGATCGGGTTGGTGTGGGCGTGGAAGTTGATGCCGCGGCCGCCGGGCGGGATCGGATCGCCGAACACCGGCTGGCACGGGATCGACAGCCCCGAGACCACCGAGATCTGCTGGCGCACGTCCTCGTAGTCGCCGAACGGCGCGATGCCGGCACCCAGGGGATAGTTCGCCCCGGTCGCCGCGGGCACGACGTTGTTGGGTTGCGGGCCCGAGTCGCAGCCCAGCGCGAGGCCGCCGAACAACAGCACGAAGCGCGAGGGCAACGCGCCACCGCCCGCGAGTGCGACGCCGTGATCGTCGAGCATCGCGTCGAGCAGCGGCAGACCGACCATGGCGCCGCCGAGGCCGCGCAGGAACGTGCGTCGAGGGAGTCGTACGCGTCGCATGGTTCAGCCATCCTCCCGGCGGTAGGCGAAGGCGGGGTTGCTGACCACCGCGATGAGCAGCTCGTCGAAGCGGGTGTCGGCGGCGGCGAAGTCCTCGTCGAGCGTGGCCACGAAGGCCGCATCGTCCGCGGTCAGCTCGCGGCCCAGCGCGAAGCGGTAGCTCTGCTGCGTCACGCAGCCGTCGAGCAGGTCGTTGTCGATCAGCAGCTGCGACAGCTCCGCGGGGCCGTTGAACGTGCCCACGCCGGAGATCTCGCCCTCGCCGTCGATGACGCAGGCCTCGTTGTCGATGTCGTGGGTGCGGAACTGACCCGCGCGGTCGTAGTTCTCGAGACCGAAGCCGATCGGGTCCATCTGATCGTGACAGCCGGCACAGCTGGCGACCGCGTGCACCTGGTAGCGATCGACCTTGCACTCCGCGGCGCCGGGGTCGGGGCCGTTGTCGGCCATCACGTTCGGTGGTGGCGGTGGGATCGGCTGGCACATCAGCTGCTCGCGGATGAACTTGCCGCGCTTGGTGGGGCTGGTGTCGCCGACGTTGGCCGCGACCGACAGGAACGAACCGTGCGAGAGGATGCCCATGCGACCGGTGTCGCCGTAGGGCACCCACGCCGCGCCATCGGCCGGCGCGGGCAGGCCGTACTGCTCGGCCAACAGCGCGTCGATGTACGTCTCGGTCGCGGTGAACAGCTCGAGCCAGCTGGCCTTGTCCTCGAACACCACGCGCTCGACCAGCGCCGCGGTCTCGGTGCGCATCGCGTTGGTGAGATCCTGCGGGTGCGGCAGCTCGGCGTAGCCCAGCCACAGCGAGTGGAAGCGATCGACGTGCTCGTGCGCGCGCGGATCCGTCAGCAGCATCTGCGCCCGTGCGCGCACGCCGTCGGCGGTGTCGAGCTCGCCGGCCTCGGCGGCGTCGAGCAGCGCCGCGTCGGGCGTGGTGCCCAGCAGGAAGAACGACATGCGGCTGGCGAGCTCGTAGCGCGACAGCGCGAACACGCCGGGTTGATCCTCGACCGGGGTGCCGAGCTCGATGCGGTAGACGAACTCCGCGTCCTGCAGCATCGCCCGGATCACGACCTCGACGCCGACGTAGAAGTCCTCGCCCTGGCCGGCGTAGTCGAGCGCGAGCGCGGTGAAGTCGTCGACCTCGGCGGCCTCGAGCGGGCGGCGCAGCGCGAGCCGGCCGAAGCGCGTGACGAAGTCCCGCATGCAGGTCTCGTCGTCGGCGCCGCTGGGCTGGCAGCCGACCACGGTGTCGCGCTTGTCGGTGTCCGCGAGCAGGCGCTCGGCGGCTTCCTTGGCCAACACCTCGATGCCGTCGACCAGCGGCTGCGAGACCACCTGCAGCGTGTAGTCGTTGTCGAACGGCGTGCGCGGGTCCTCGGGCAACAGCTGCGCCGCCGGACGCGAGTCGTCGAGCAGGATGTCGCGCACGACGTTGTCGAACTCGTAGCGCGTCAGCCGACGCATGCCGACGCGTGCGATCGTGTCCTGCTCGGGCGGGACGTCGCCGGTCGTCGAGTCTGCGGCGGTGTCGGTGGCGCTGCCGCTGCCACCGGTGCTGGCGGAGCCGGACTCGCCGGCTTCGTCGCCCTTGCCGCCGCCGTCGCGGCAGGCCGCAGCGGCGAGCGCCAGCCACAGCACCATGGGAGTCGCGATCACGGGCCTCGCCATCGCCGCCGCCTTCCGCATCGAGCCCATTTCTAACATGGGGTGTGTCTCGCAGGTGCCGCCGCGCGCCGTTCGGTTCACGCGGGACGGACGCCCTGGTTGCGTCGGCGCAGGGGTTGCTCGATCGGCCGCGCTCGAGCGCTCGACCCTCGCGGACCCTCGCGGACCCTCGCGCATCGCTGCGTGTCCGCGGCGCTGCCATGTCCGCTCCGCGGGCATCGGCGCGCGTGAGCCGGGGCCCAAAGCCGCAGCAATTTGCTAGCCGCCTCACCGACGCCGGCGTCGCGCCCCCGGGCGCGTGTCCGCGTGGCCACATCGCGCGGCGTGCAGCGCGATCGCGCCCGTGACCGAACCGCTCGACGAGCGCGCCCGCGATGCCGGACACTGTGACCATGCGTGCCCTTGCCGTGCGTGGTGTGAAGCGGGGTTGGCCCCTGGTCGCGGTGCTGTGCTCTGGTTGTTTCGCCCCCACCGAGTCCGGTACCGGCGGCGGCTCCGGCGACGGCAGCGGCACCAGCATGGGCGAAGGCTCCGCGACCATGGGCAGCGCCGACAGCAGCGCGACCGCGGGCACGATGGGATCGGCGAGCAACTCGGCGACCGGCGCGAGCGCGACCGCGAGCGCGAGCGCGAGCGCGAGCGACACCGACGTGAGCACCGGCACCGCGACCGACTCGGACACCGCCGATCCGAACTGCGGCAACGGTGTGCTCGATCCCGGTGAGGACTGCGAGGACGGAAATCCCGACGACGACGACGCCTGCGTGCAGTGCCACGACGCCGCGTGCGGCGATGGTTTCGTGTACGCCGGCGTCGAGGACTGCGACGACGGCAACCGCGAGGACGCCGACGCGTGCCACGTCGACTGCACCGAGAACGTCTGCGGCGACGGCGTGATCGGCGGTCCGGGCGAGGACTGCGACGACGGCAACCCGCTCGACGACGACGCGTGCCGCAACGACTGCACCGAGGCCGAGTGTGGCGACGGCGTGGTCTGGGACGGGGTCGAGGAGTGCGACGACGCCAACGTCGTCAACACCGACGAGTGCAAGAACGATTGCACGGCGGCGTTCTGCGGCGACGGTGTGGTCTGGGCCGGCATGGAACAGTGCGACGACGGCGACCAGGACAACGAGGATCTGTGCACCGCGGCGTGCAACGACGCGGCGTGCGGCGACACCTTCGTGCAGTTCGGCGAGGGCTGCGACGACGGCAACCTGATCGACAACGACGGCTGCAGCGGTGACTGTGCCACCGAAGACTTCTGCTACACCTTCAATCCCCAGGTGATGTGCCCCACCGGCGCGACGTTCTGGTGCTCGCAGGGCCAGGCCGACTGCGAGAACTCCAACCATGCGATCACCGCCTGCAACGTGTGCATGGGCGGCGGATGCATGTTGAACCAGACCACCTGCAGTGACAGCAATGCCGCCGGCGTGCCGGGGGCGATGTGTCCGGACAACTACTCGTTCGTCTACGGCACGGGCATCTGCTCGGCCGGCAACGTCATCTTCGAGTGCAACGGCGGCGGCAGCTTCGGCTCGTGGTGCATGTAGTCGCCGCGGCGATCACAGCAGCGCGATCGCGGCGGCCACGGTCGCGACCACACCGGTCGCGCCCAGCACGATCATCACCATGGTCGCGCTGGGCAACGCACGGTCGAGCACGCGCGCTGCGACCATGGTCGCAGCCGCGACCGGCGCTTCGCGTTCGACCGCGGGCGCGGCGACGGGCACCGCCGGCGCGGGCATCGGCGTGGGTGCGACGTCGAGTGCTTCGGCCGGCGGTTGCGGCGGTGGTGGTGTCGGCGCGCGCGGTGCCGGGGCGCGTGGGGCCGGCGCGTGCAGATCGAGCGCCGGCGGTTGCGGCGACGGTGGTTCCGGCGGGCGGGTGCGCTTGCGCGGCTTCTTGAGCACGAGCGAGTAGCTGGTCTCGGGCTCGGGCTCGACCGGCGCCGGCGTGGGCAAGCCCGGCACGATCGCGTGCAGCTGCACCACCTGCGCGCCCGATTCGCTCGCGGGCGGCGCCGACGGCCGCGGCTCGACCAGCACCACGTGGCGCGCGACCACGAGGGTGCGCAGGGCCAGCAGCGCCCGGAACTCGCCGATCATCGCGGCGTCCACGATCTCTGCGATCGACGAGCTGCCGTCGCACAGCGACCACACCAGCAGCGCGTCGTCCCACTCGGCCAGCGCCGCGGGATCCGGATCCGAGAAGAAGTCCCACGCCTCTGCGTCGCCCTGTTGCGGCGCGGGCTTGCTCGGCGGTCGCGGGCCCGGCTCCGACAGCGGCACCACCAGGCGGTCGCGCGGGCCCAGGGCCGCGTTCACCTTGGCGCGCTCGTCGATGCGGCGCGCGTTCTCCAGCAGCACGTGGCCCAGCGTCGGTCCGACGTGCGGGGGCAGCCGCGTGCCCATCCACGCGACGTCGCCGCGCACGAGCGTGAGCCGGGCACCGGGGGCGCGGCACAGCTGCAGCTGATCGAGCACGCGTTCCTCCACGAACGTGCGCGCGACCTTCATCCACGCCGGCGCGTCGGGGCCGAGCTCGGCCGCGGGACCGAAGCGTTCGGGGTGCCGACGGTGGACCTCGGCGACGTGGGGCTCGAGTTGATCGAGCGCGCCCAGGCCCCGCGCGCCGGTGAGGCGACCGGCGGTGACCTCGAACGCGAACGCGTCGTCGACGGTCTCGATCACCAGTACGCCGCTGGGATCTTGCGACGCGAGCGCGGCGAGCACGTCGACCGCGGGATGCTCCGCGGCCGAGACCGCACACACCGCGGTGACGCGCCCGGGGTCGGAGCCGATGGTCGCGACCGGCAGGCCGCGCATGACCAGGTTGCGGCGGCCCTCGGCGATCACGCGCGCCGGGCCGACGGCGAGCTGCTCCGCCAGGAGCTCCGAGGGCGTCACGCCGCGCGCAGCGGCGGCGGCCTGGCGCGCGGACTCCAGCGAAATCGGCGGCTGCATCGAAGGAGGACCGATCGACTCTGTGCAGTCGCGCGAGGCCGCGCGCCAGGGGCCGCAACCCGGATCGATGCCGAACGCAGTGTCCCGGATCGGGCGTGGCTGCACCGGCGGTGGCGTGCGACGGGCCGCCTCGGGGCCGCGCGGCCGCAGTCGGTGCTGCTATCGTGGGCGCGATGACGCATCCGCTCGCAGGGAAGCCCGCGCCACGCGACCTGTTGGTCGATGTGCCGCGGCTCGTCAGCGCCTACTACACCGACACGCCCGATCCGACGGACAGCGCGCAGAAGGTCGCGTTCGGCACCTCGGGTCATCGCGGCAGCTCGCTGCAGCGTAGCTTCAACGAAGCGCACATCGTGGCGATCACGCAGGCGATCTGCGAGTGGCGCGCGCAGCAGGGCATCACCGGCCCGGTGTTCGTCGGTCGCGACACCCACGGGCTCAGCGAGCCCGCGCACACCACCGTGCTCGAGGTGCTCGCGGCCAACGGCGTCGCCATCCGCGTCGCTGCCGGCGACGCGTACACGCCGACGCCCGCGGCCTCGTTCGCGATCCTCGAGTACAACCGCGGCCGCGATCACGGTCTCGCCGACGGCATCATCATCACGCCCAGCCACAACCCGCCCGAGGACGGCGGCATCAAGTACAACCCGCCGCACGGCGGGCCCGCGGACACCGACGTCACCGCGGTGATCGAGCGCCGCGCCAACGAGCTGCTCGCCGCCGAGCTCGCCGGCGTGCGCCGGGTGTCGCGGGCACGGGCGCTGGCCTCGGATCTGCTGGCGCAGCACGACTACGTCACGCCCTACGTCGAGGCGCTGTCGCAGATCGTCGACGTCGAGGCCATCGCCGCGGCCAAGCTGCGGATCGGCGTGGATCCCATGGGCGGCTCCGGCATCGGCTTCTGGGCGCCGATCGCCGAGCGGTGGAAGCTCGCGGTCGAGGTCGTCAATCCCGAGATCGACGCGCGCTTCGCATTCATGACGCTCGATCGCGACGGTCGCATCCGCATGGACTGCTCGTCGCCGTGGGCGATGGCGTCGCTGGTCGGGCTCAAGGATCGTTTCGACATCGCGTTCGGCAACGACACCGACTACGACCGCCACGGCATCGTCGCGCGCTCGTGCGGGCTGCTCAACCCCAACCACTACCTCTCGGTCGCGATCGACTACCTGTTCCGCAATCGTCCGCAGTGGCCCGCAACGGCGGCGGTCGGCAAGACCCTGGTCAGCAGCAGCATGATCGATCGCGTCGCGGCCTCGCTGGGTCGCACGCTGTGCGAGGTGCCGGTGGGCTTCAAGTGGTTCGTCGACGGCCTGCGCTCGGGCAGCTTCGGCTTCGGCGGCGAGGAGTCGGCCGGGGCCAGCTTCCTGCGCCGCGATGGTCGCGTGTGGACCACCGACAAGGACGGCATCATCTTGGACCTGCTCGCGGCCGAGATCACCGCGAAGCTGGGCCGCGACCCCGGGCAGTACTACGGCGACCTGATCGAACGCTTCGGTGCGCCGGTGTACGAGCGCATCGACGCGCCGGCGAATGCCGCCCAGAAGGCCGCGCTCAAGCGGCTTTCGCCGTCCCAAATTGCCGCGACCGAGCTCGCAGGTGACGCAATCGTCGCGAAGCTCACCCACGCGCCGGGGAATCATGCCCCGATCGGCGGGCTCAAGGTCGTGACCGATCACGGATGGTTCGCGGCGCGCCCATCGGGCACCGAGGACGTGTACAAGATCTATACGGAGAGCTTCCGCGGGCCCGACCACCTCGCGAGGATCCAGCGCGAAGCCCAAGAGATCGTCAGCGCCGCGTTCGCGGCCGCTGGTTCCTGAGTCGACCGAATCCCTGCGTCACCCCTGCCCGAGGTCTCATCCATGCGCCTTGCTGCTTCGTCGTCGCTGTTCGCACTGTCCCTGCTCGCGTTGTCGGGTACCGCTCACGCCGCGCCCGCGGCCGGCGGCGAGGTCTCGCTCGGTAGCGGCGGGGCCAAGGCTTCGGGCGAGGCGACCGGGCCCGAGGCACCCAAGGCGCGCAAGGGCAAGGACCGGCGCAAGGATCAGCGGTGGATCAAGCGTTGGGCGCCCGAGCGCAACATGGGCGAGATCGGTGTGTACGGCGGCGTGTTCCTGCCCTCGCGCACGCTCGAGCTGTTCCAGGCCAACTTGGATCTGCCCGATCAGGGCTTCAAGCAGTTCAAGCGGCTCGCGCCCGACGTGGGTCTGCGCGCGGGCTTCTATCCCAGCCGCTTCTTCGGCCTCGAGTTCGAGGGCGGCGCGATGCCGGGACGCACGAGCGCCGATCAGGCGGCGACGTTCTGGACCGTGCGCGGTCACCTGGTCGCGCAGCTGGGCCTGGCCAGCATCACGCCGTTCATCCTCGTGGGTCCCGGTGCGCTGGGGGTCTCGAGCGCACGGCTCGCGGTCGGCAACGACGTCGACGCGAGCGTGCACTTCGGCGGCGGTCTCAAGTTCTTCCTGTCTCGCTACGTCGCGCTGCGCGTCGACGTGCGCGACATCGTCACGGCGCGCCGCGGCGTGAAGGACGGCGTGATCAGCAACCTCGAGGTCCTCGGCGGGTTGTCGATCACCTTGGGCCGCAAGGACAAGCCCAAGCCGCCGCCCAAGGACACCGACGGTGACGGCTTCGTCGATCCGGTCGACAAGTGCGTGAACGAACCCGGCGTGGCGCCCGATGGTTGCCCGATCCGCGACAAGGACGGCGATGGCTTCCTCGATCCGGACGACAAGTGCATCGACGAGCCCGGCGTCGCACCCGACGGCTGCCCGATCCGCGACAAGGACGGCGACGGCTTCCTCGATCCGGACGACAAGTGCATCGACGAGCCCGGCGTGGCGCCCGATGGCTGCCCGATCCGCGACACCGACGGCGACGGCATCTTCGACGACGTCGACCAGTGCATCGAGAAGCCCGAGACCAAGAACGGCTTCGAGGACGGCGACGGTTGTCCCGACGAGGTGCCCAAGGAGATCGAGAAGTTCACCGGCGTCATCGAGGGCATCTTCTTCGACACCAACAAGGACACCATCAAGCCCGCGAGCAAGGCCACGCTCGACGCGGCGGTGTCGGTGCTCAAGAAGTTCGAGTCGGTCAAGGTCGAGATCTCCGGCCACACCGACAGCACCGGCAAGCGCGAGCACAACGTCGATCTGTCGCAGCGCCGCGCGGCCGCGGTGAAGAAGTACCTCGTCGACGCCGGCATCGCGGCAGACCGCATCGAGACCCGCGGCGCCGGGCCCGACGAGCCGATCGCGGACAACAAGTCCAAGGCCGGCAAGGCCAAGAACCGCCGCATCGAGTTCAAGCTGCTGCAGCAGTGAGCTGCGCGCGGCAGCCCCGCGGGGGTCTCCGGCGCCGGCGGCTTGCAAGCCGGCGCCGGTCCGTGTGTGCTCGGTGCGGGTGACCGCCGATCCCCACCCGTCGTCGGGAGAGTCGTCGAGCGCAGCCGCGCCGTCGACCGACGTGCTCGGGCGGATGTTCGCCGAGCCCGACGCGGTCGGCATGTCCGAGCAGCAGGCCGCCGCGCGTGTGCGTGCAGCGTTGCTGGGCGGCGTGCGCGAGCACCCGCGGCTGAGTCGCTACCGTCTCGAGCGTCCGCTGGGCAGCGGTGCGATGGGCGAGGTGTGGCTGGCGCAGGATCCCGAGCTGTCGCGCGAGGTCGCGATCAAGATCGTCCGCGCCTCGCAGGGTCCACGCGGGCAGTCGCTGCGCGAACGACTGGTGCGCGAGGCCCAGTCGCTGGCTCGGCTGTCGCACCCCAACGTCGTGCAGATCTTCGACGTCGGCACCTACCGCAGCGCGCAGGGCGAGCCCAGCGTGTTCTTGGTGATGGAGCTGGTCGACGGCGAGACGCTCGCGCAGTGGTTGACGCGACCGCGACCGTGGCGCGCGGTGTTGGAGGCCTATCGCCAGGCCGGTGCCGGACTCGCGGCGGCGCACGCCGTGGGTCTGGTGCACCGCGACTTCAAGCCCACCAACGTGTTCATGGGTCGCGCCACCGGTGGTCGCGTCGGGCGCGTGCGCGTGGGCGACTTCGGCCTCGCGCGCGTCGGCGATGCGCCGGCCGTCGCGGTGCCCTCGCCCCACGGCGGCGCCGAGGAGCTCGCGGACACCCACGAGGGCAACCTGACCGAGACCGGCGCGGTCGTGGGCACGCCGTTGTACATGGCGCCCGAGCAGCATCGCGGTGAGACCGTCGATGCGCGCAGCGATCAGTATGCGTTCTGCGTGTCGCTGTACGAGGCGCTGTTTCGCGTGCGCCCGTTCTCGGGCGACCTCGCGCAGGTGCTGCGGGCCAAGCTCGACCACTCGCTCGCGACGGTCCCGGCGGGCACGGACGTTCCGCCCGCCGTCCACGACGCCGTGGTCCGTGGGCTCGCGCCGGATCCGGCGCAGCGCTGGCCGACCATGACCGCGTTGCTCGACGCGCTCGCGCCTGCGGGTCGGCGTCGCCGACCGCTGTGGTTGGGTCTGGGCACCGCGTCGCTGTTGCTGTCGGGCCTCGCGCTCGCGCGCGTGCGAGGGGCCGACGCGTGCGACGGTCGTGATCGGGTCGCGCACGCGTGGGGACCGACGCAGCGCACCGAGCTGGCCAGCGCCGTGGATTCGCTCGACGGTGCGGTCGACCGCGGCTTGCTCGAGCGCGCGCTCGATGCCCAGGCCGATCGCCTGCGCGATGCCGAGGTCGCGGTGTGCACGGCGCAGCCGCCCGCGCCCGCGGTCGCGCGCTGCGTCGGTGCGGCGACGGCACAGTTCGACGCGACGGTGCAGCTGCTGCTGGGCGGCTCGCCGGCGATCCTCCGCCGCGCGATCGCACAGATCGAGGCATTGCCCGACCCGACCGACTGCAACGACGCGCAGATGTCCGAGGTGCCCGAGGTGCCCGAGTCGCTGCGTGCCCGCGAGGCGGAGCTGGCCGAGTCCACCGCGCGCGTGCGTGCACTCGCGGGCGCGGGCCTCGGTGCCGAAGCGGTCGCGCTCGCGCTGCAGGTCCGCGAGGGTGCGCAGGCGTTGGGTCCCGCAGGCGCGCACCTGGTCCGGCAGGTCACCTACGAGCTGGGCTACGCCTACGATGCCCTGGGCACGCCCGCGCTCGCGGCGGAGAACTTCTCCGCGGCATACTTCGCGTCGATCGAGGCCGGCGATCGTCTGGTCGCGATGCGTGCGGCGAACTACCTCGCGGGGCAAGTGGCCGAACGCGGCCGTCACGACGAGGCCGCGCAGTGGCTCCGTCACGCCGACTCCGCCGCGGCGGGGCTGGAGCTGAGCAGCGTCGACCGCGGCCGTCGCCACCAGATGATCGCGGTGGTCGCTGGCTATCGCGGCGATCTCGAGCTCGCGAAACGCGAGTTCGCGCAGGTGCTCGCGGTCTGCGAGCAGGCGTGCCCGGCCACGCACACCACGGCGCTGAGCAACCTCGCCGTGATCGCGATCCGCGAGGGCGACTACGAGGAAGCCCTGCGGCTGCGGCAGCGGGCGGTCGATCGCGCGATCGAGCACGACGGCGCGGACTCGGTCGCGACCGCGATCCTGCGGCTGGGCCTGGCCGAGGCGCTGGTCGAGACCGGGCAGAACGAGGCGGCGCGCGAGGAGGGCATGCGCGCGCGCGCGGTGATCGAGCGCCACGAGGGGCCGAAGCAGCCCGAGCTGATGCGCGAGGCGTTGGTGCAGTACCGGGTCGCGGACGCCTTCGGAGACAAGGCGGGGATGGTCGAGCACGCACGGCGTGCGGTGGCGATCGCGGAGGCGGTGACGGCACCCGACGCGCCGCGGCGAGCGATCTACTACGGCACGCTCGGCAGCGCGTTGCACGTCGCCGGCGACTACCCCGGCGCCGAGCGAGCGTTCGATCAGGCGTTCGCGTTGCTCGACGACAGCGACGACGGTTTCCAACGCGCACAACTGCTGATCGCACGCGGCCTGATGCGCATCGATGCCGGCGATGCCGCGCGGGGGTTGCAGGACAACCGCGATGCCCGGGCGATCGAGCGCGCGCGCGCGCATCCCGATCTGCAGCGCATCACGTACACCTACGGCAACGAGGCCCGCGCGCTGGCGAACCTGGGTGATCGCACCGGTGCGGTCGAGGCGCTCGAAGCCGGGGTCGCGGCCTTCGAGCGCGAGCCCGGCGTTCGCGCCAGGCACTTCGCGGGCGCGCTGCAGGCGGAGCTCGCCGTGCATGCGCTCGAGCTCGGCGATCGGGCCCGCGCGATCGCACTTTGCATCGAGGCCGCGCGACGCGTCGAGCCCGACTCGGCGCAGGCGGGACATCTCGCGTTGACCCACGGGCTCGCGCTGCGCGACGACGATGCCGCCGCGGCTGCAGTGCTCATCGATCGCGCGCGCGCGATCGCGGCGCGGCTCCACGACGGCGGCCTGGTGGCACGGCTGGCGCGGTTGCCTTGACCGACGCGCGCGGCGTGGCGCCGTTCATCACGATCTCGAACATGGCGTCGGCGAACGCCGCTGGCGTCGGCAGCATCTCGGCCAAGGCCGGGACCTCGGTGGTCAGGCGGCGGTGGAGGATCTGCGGCATCACGGCGCTGGCCACCACCGCCCCGAGCAACGCTGGCAGCGGGTGGCGCGGATCGAAGGTGCCGTCGGCGATGCCGGCCTGCGTCGTGGCGAGCACGACCGGCACGTGCCCGCCGCCGAAGCGCGCGACCAGCTGTTGCAGGCGCGTGGACGACACCAGGGCCTCGCGCGCGATGATGCGCACGATGTCGAACTCGAGCTCGCTGAGCGCCGCGAGCCGGCGGTAGATCGCGTGGAAGCGTTCGCGCACCGGCCCCTCGCCGCGCATCGCCGCGGTGATGTCGGCGAGGATGCGGCCGTAGCCCTGCTCGATCACCGCGAGGAACAGCGCGTCCTTGGTCGGGAAGTAGTAGTAGATCATCCCGACGTTGGTGCCCGCGTCCTGGGCGATCGAGCGCAGCGAGGCTCCGTCGACGCCGTCGTGCAGGAAACGCGCACGCGCAGCGGTGATGATGCGCTGGTCGATGTCGCTCTTGGGTCGCGCCATGGCTCAGGCCACCAACTTCTTCTTGAAGCGCAGCGACGCGAGCAGCACCACCGTGAGCAGGATGACCGAGAGCCAGCCGACCTCCTCCGCGACGTCGGGGAACGTCGCGCCCTGCAGCGTGATGCGCCGGACGATGCGCAGGAAGTGAGTCAGCGGCAGCGCCGAGGCCAGCCACTGCGCGGGCTCGGGCATGCCCTCGAACGGGAACATGAAGCCCGACAGCAGCATGTTGGGCAGCAGGAAGAAGAACGACATCTGCATGGCCTGCTGCTGGGTCTTGGCCACGGTCGAGAACACCAGCCCGACCGCGAGCGAGGCCGCGATGAACACCATCGAGCAGGCGTACAGCAGCGTGATCGATCCCTGCAGCGGCACGCGGAACACCGCGCTGCCGACCACCAGGACCAGCGTCATCTGCACGTAGCCGATGAGGATGTACGGCACGATCTTGCCCACCACGATCTCGATGCGCCGTGCCGGCGAGACGATCAGCGCCTCGAGCGTGCCGCGCTCGCGCTCGCGCGCCAACGCCATCGCGGTCAGCATCACCATCGTCATCGTGAGGATGACGCCGATGAGGCCGGGCACGATGTGCACGGCGGTGCGTTGCTCGGGGTTGTACCAGATGGTCGCTTCGACCTCGAGTCCGCCGGGCTGCGCGAGCAGGCCCGACTGCTGCAGTCGCGTGCGCTGCATGGCCGCCGAACGCTCGGCCAGCACGCTCGCGGCAGTGCTGGTGGCGCTGCCGACCGTCTGCGGATCCGAGCCGTCGACCACCAGCTGCACGGTCGCGCCGCGGCCCAGCGTCGCGCGCGAGCCGTAGCCCGGCGGCACCACCAGCGCGACCTTGGCCTGGCCGCTGCGCAGCGCGCGGGAGATCTCTTCGTAGCCCTGGACCTCGGCGACGGCGTCGTAGTAGCCGGTCGCGACCATGCGCCGCGCCAGATCGCGCGATGCGGCGCTGCGATCCTGATCGAACACCACGGTCGGGATGTGGCGGACGTCGTTGTTGATGGCCCAGCCGAACAGCAGCATCTGCACCATCGGCAGCATCAACATCATCGCGATGGTCATGCGGTCGCGGCGCAGCTGCAGCAGCTCCTTGCGGGCGATGGCGAGCAGGCGGTTCATGCCTCGTCCTCCCGCACCATCGACACGAACGCGTCCTCGACGGTGGCGCGACCAGGCAACAGCGTCGTGATCTCGATGCCGCGCTCGCCGAGCACGCGTCGGACCACCTCCTCGGGGTCGACGTCGCGTGTGGCCACGCGCAGCAGCCGACCGAAGTGGCCGCACTCCTCGATCTCCGGTGAGGCCTCGAGCGCCGCGGTCGCGGCCGCGGGGTCGCGCGCGTCGAGCTCGACCACCCGCAGGCCGCGGCGCGCGACGATGTCGTCGGGCGCGCCGACGTCGAGCACGGTGCCGCGGAAGATGAACGCGAGCCGGTGGCAACGCTCGGCCTCGTCCATGTAGTGCGTGGTCACCACGATGGTGGTGCCGGCGTGGGCGATCTCGTGGATGCGCTCCCAGAACGCGCGGCGGCTCACCGGGTCCACACCGGCGGTGGGCTCGTCGAGGAACAGCAGCGGTGGCTCGTGGATGGTCGCGCAGGCCAGCGCGAGCCGCTGCTTCCACCCGCCCGACAGCGTGCCGGCGAGCTGGCGGCGGCGGTCGGAGAGGCCGGTGGTGGCGACGACCTCGTCGACGCGCGCGCGTCGTCGCGCTCGCGCGACGCCGTAGACCGCGGCGTAGAACTCGAGGTTCTCGACCACCGAGAGGTCCTCGTAGAGGCTGAAGCGCTGCGTCATGTAGCCGATGTTGGCCTTGACCGCCTCGGGCTCGCGCGCGACGTCGTGGCCGACCACGGTCGCGCGACCGGAGCTGGGATCGAGCAGGCCGCACAGCATGCGGATGGTCGTGGACTTGCCGGCGCCGTTGGGACCGAGCACGCCGAAGACCTCGCCACGCTCGATGCGCAGCGAGACGTCGCGCACCGCCACCAGATCACCGAAACGCCGCGCCAGCGTCTCGGCCAGGACCACGGGCTCGGCGCTCACGCGCCGCCCCCGAGCGTCACGAACGCGGGCAGGCCGGCCTGCAGGTTGCCCGCCGGCGCGTCGACGCGCACGCGCACGCGCAGCACCAGGTTGGGGCGCTCGGTCTCGCTGAACAGGAACTTGGGCGTGAACTCGGTCTCGCGGCCGATGTGTTCGACCTTGCCGGCGAGCGCCTCGGGGTGCGCATCGGTGTGGACCTGCACCGCGCCGCCGAGCGTGATCTCGCCGATGCGTGCCTGCGGTACGAACACGTCGACGTAGGGATGGTGCACGTCGCCGAGCGTGACGATGGCCAGGCCCACGGGCGCGAACTCGTCGGGGTCGACGTGGACGTCGAGCACGGTCCCGGCGGCGTCGGTGTGCAGCACGTGTCGCGCGATGCGTTCCTCGGCCAGCCGCACCGCGGTGTCGGAGGCCTCGGCGCGCGCGGTCGCGGCGTCGAGCTCCTGCGCACGCGCGCCGTGCTTGGCCCGCGCCAGGCGGGCCTCGAGATCGCGACGATTGGCGGTCGCGGTGGTGAAGCCGCTCTCGGCCGCGTCGAGCTCCGACTGCGTTCCGATGCCGGTGCGACCGAGCTGTCGCGCGCGCTCGACGTTCTGTTTGGCCAGGGTCTCGGCCGACTTCGCCGCGACGAGCTCGGCCTGCAGCGAGCGCACGTCCTCGGGGCGCGAGCCCGCCTGCAACAGCTCGAGCTCGGCCCGGACCGCGCGCGCCTCGGCGGCTCGCGCATCGCGGTTGAGTCGCTCGAGCGTGTCGTCCAGGCGCGCGAGCTCGGCCCCGTCGGCGACGACGTCGCCCTCGCTGACGGCGATCGTCATCACGCGACCGGGGATCTCGAACGCGAGCACGCGCTCGTCGAACTCGACGATGCCCTGCAGCGGGTCGGGCTCGCTCGGGCGCGCGTGGCAACCCGGCAGCGCCAGCAGCAGGCCCGCGAGCGCGGCCGCAGGGGTCCCCAGGGGCCGGATCTCATTTCTTCCCATGCGTCTGAGAATACGGGAGGTCGCGGCGGGCGGTTACGGGATCGGCGGGGATGAGCGCGAAGCTTCTGCGCCCCGCGGCCGAACCAGCCGGGTGGTGTGGCAACGAAGACGGGTATGGTGGGTGGCTGGATGGCTGGGCGCACGGTCTCGCGCGGTTGCTTGGGGTTGCTCGCGTCGTGGGCCGTGGCGTGTGCGGAGCCTCGGTCGGACGAGCCGACGACGGCGACCGAGGCCAGCACCGGCTGGTCGATCAGCGAGTGCGCGGATCCGGGGTGTCAGGACGACCAGACCTGCATCGACGATCACTGCGTGGCGATCGGCAGCAGCACGAGCGAAGCGAGCACGGGTGGCAGCAGCACGGGCAGCAGCAGCACGAGCGCAGACGACAGCAGCACCGGCGCGCCGGGTTGCTACCACTTCGAAGGGACCGACTGCAGCGCGGCGGTGCAACCGAACCTCGCGTGCGGCACCGCCGACGCGTGCACCGAGCTCGAGCTGGTGGCGGGGCAGCCCTTCGACGCGGCGGCGGCGATGTGCATCACCGACGGCTTGCGCGATCGCGTGGTCGGCACATACCGCATCCACTATGGGATCGAGCTGACCGAGATCCACCGACAGATCGAGCTCTTGGCCGACGGCACCGCGATCGTGCGCGAGCGCGCCTTCGTGGACATCGGGTGCTCGTACTTCGAGCGCTGGACCGGTCTCGCAGAGCCGGCCTACTTCGACGGTTGTCTGGCCGCGACCGAGGGCGAGGCGCTGTTCGATTGCCTCGATGGGCTCGCGGGTGACAGCGCATGCGTGATGGCGTCGACGTGCCCGCAAGGGTGACGCGCGGCGGTCACTGCAGCGCGAGCGTGTCGAGCGCGTCGGCCGCGAGCTGTTGCTCGGGCCAGTCGCGGGCGTTGAGCACGTCGCCGTCGCGGCGGCATCGCGCGAGGCGATCGAGGTCGACCGCGGCGTGGACCCAACACGGCTGGTCGCGCACGCCGATCGCGAGCACGCCGTCGTCGGGGAAGTCGAGATCGGGCGGGACGTACACCGCTGCGGCGCCGACGTTGACGTCGAGCGCAGGTGACCACGGTGCGGTGCCGACGGTGGGCGCGTGGACCACGGCGATCTGGTGCTCGAGCGCGCGGGCCTGCGCGCCGGTGCGCACGCGCCAGTAGCCGCGCGCGGTGTCGGTGCACGACGGCGCCAGCAGCAGCTCCACGCCGGCCGCGGCGGCGCGGTGGGCCAGCAGCGGGAACTCGACGTCGTAGCAGATCGTGATCGCGAGCTTGCCCAGCGGCGTGTCGAACACCGTGAGTCGATCGCCACCGCCGACGTGCCACTGCTCGCGCTCGAAGCGGGTCATGACGACCTTGTCCTGCACCCCGGTGGCGCCGCTGGGCGCGAACAGGCGCGCGCGGTTGCGAAAGCCGTCGCCCTGCCGCACCGGCGCGCTGCCGGCGACGATCCACACGCCGTACGTGCCAGCGAGCTCGCGGTGGATCGCGTCGACCTCGTCGATCGAATCGGCGACCGCGGCGAGCTGCAGCGCCAGATCCCCGGGCACCGGCGCCGGGAACAGCGACGCGGTTTCCATCACCGCGTACTCGGGAAACAGTAGCAGCTGTGCGCCCGCGCCGGCGGCTTCGGCGACCCAGCGCGTGAGTTTGTCGCGCCACGCCTGGCGATCCGCGAGCCACTCGATGGGATACTGCGCGGCAGCGACGCGGACGATCCGGCTCACGGCAGCAGCCTACCCCAGAACTGCATCGGCTTCGCCGTCTCGCGCTCGTCACCGACGTCGCGCCAACGCATGTCACCGACGTGGCCGGGCAACGGCGCGTAGCCGCGGCGGCGCCAGAAGTCGTCGAGCGCCTGCCACTGCGGCGGTCGCTGGGGATGGTCGTCGGGGCGCACGACCGCGCAGAAGCAGGTGCGCGCGTAGCCGAGCCGGCGCGCGTGGGCCTCGCGCTCGCGGAAGAACGCGACGCCGATCCCGCGGCCGCGGTACTGCGAGCGCAGCACCGACTCGCCGAAGTAGAACCACTGCGAAGGATCGTCGCCGCACGCCACGAAGCAGCCCTGCACCGACGGCGGCTCCGCGCGCAGCGGCGTGCCGGTGGCGGCGCCGATCAGTCGCTCGCCCTCGAATGCGCCGACGATGACGCTGCCGTCGGTACGCGCGTAGCCCTGCAGGTACTCGCGCTCGTACGCGAGCGAGCCCTCGTAGAGGTACGGGTACGCGCGGAAGACCTCGATGCGCAGCTGCGCCAGCGCGGGCAGCTGCGCGACCAGGGCCTCGCCCACCAGCGGCCGCACGTCGATCGCGTCCACGTCAGCCCCCGACCTGTCGGATCCAGTCCGCGAGGTTGTAGTAGTTGCTCACGCGCGCGATGCGATCGCCGGCGGCCGCGAACGCGGCGACCACGGGCAGGCGATAGCGCTGGCCGCGTGCGGGCGGCAGGCCCTCGTCGTCGTGGAGGTACTCGCCCACGATGGTGAACTCGGCCGCGCCGCGCGTGCCGCTGGGGTCGATCATGATCACGAGATCCTCGACGCGCTCGCGGTAGCAGCGATCCATGTGGGCCAGGAACGCGGCGAACGCCGGCTTGCCCAGCTCGCGTGCACCTTGGTTGACGTCGTGGATGATGTCGTCGCTCAGCAGCGCGAGCATGCCGTCGCGGTCGCCACGGTTGAACGCATCGTAGTAGGCACGCACGGTGTCGCCGAACATCGGCCTCAGACTAGCACGGGCGCCCGTGGCCCCGAGCGCGTCCTCACGGCGCCGGCACGCGCTCGGCCAGCGCGACCAGTCCGTCGAGATCGATCGCCTGGACCAGCGCGACCATGGCTTCGGGTGTCTCGGTGCGCTCGGTCGAGACGCGCAGCTCGATGCGATCGCGCAGCAGCATCTCGATCTCGGTCTTGTTGCCGCTGGCGTAGGTCACCACCAGCGCGCGGTGGGAGCCGACCGCGACGCCGCGCTTGCTGAAGCGCGCGCCGGGGTTCTCGACCACGGCGTCGTCCTCGGCGCCGCGCACCTGGGCGCGTGCGAAGTCGACGTCGCGGACCAGCGCGAGGTTGATGTTGATGAAGCCCTCGGGGGTGCGGTAGGAGGCCGCTGCGAGCGCGTCGTCGACGGCCTGTCGATTCGTCGCCGGCGCATCGCGCATGCGCTCGGGCAAGAACCCCACGAGCGTGGACACGGTGACCGGACCGTCCGTGGGCGCAGCCGCAGTCACGCGCGCTGCCGCAGTCACGCGCGCTGCCGCAGGCAACGTCGCCGGCGCCGCGGGGGTCTTCGGCGGCGTCGCGACGGGTTCGGCCGCCGGCGTGGCGGTCTTCGCCGGCGCGGGCGCACGGGGGCTGTCGCAGGCGAGCAGCAGGGCGGTCACGAGCAGGGCGTGGCGCGTCATCGCGTGCAGCGTAGGCGTCGCGTGCTGGAGTGCGCAACGCCGCGTGCGAGCACCCCTCGATCGGGTCAGAAGATGCACGCCCCGGACACGCCGCGGTAGCCGCACACGCAGCTGCCGGAGCGGCAACCGTAGCAGTCGCTGCAGCTGCTGCTGCACTCGCTGTCGAAGCTGCACTCGGGCGAGCTGCCGTCGCCGCCGTCGCCACCGGGCTCGGCGTCGCGACAGGAGTTGGGGCCGTAGTAGCCCTGGAACTGATCGCACTCGTAGCGATCGACGCCCTCGAAGCCCGACTCGAAGTAGCACTTCTTGCCGACCGGCGAGAGCGAGGGGCAGCCGATCTGCGTGGGACAGTCGCCGTCCTCCATGCACGTCGGTGTGCAGTAGGCGTCGCGCGTGTCGTCGTTCTCGCAGACGTAGCCGCTGGGGCAGTCCGAGTCGCCCGCGCAGTAGACGAAGCCGGCAACCTTTTCGTCCTCGTCGTCCTGCGCGCGGCAGGCCAGCGCGAGCACGAAGCCCAGCACGAGGGTCAGGGGCACGACGACGCGAGCGGCGGTGGGGCTGGTGGCGGGCATGTTCACTCCGGGTGCGGCGCGCGGCCGCGGCGCGACCGGTGCAGTGTCGCGGGCCGGGATTTCGATCCGCGCCCGGCGCGAGCCGCCGTGCGCGCGCGCTGCATGCTCGAGCCCGCGCGGCCCCGCGCGCCGCCTGGCGCGGCCGCGGCGAAAACCCTGCCATTGCCGGCCCGCGCCGCCCGTTGCTACGGTGCTGCGATGCGACCTCGTGCGACGGCATTGCTCGCTGGACTCCTGGCCGGCTGTGGCGACGGCGGAACCGCCACCGGCGGCGACGGCACCTCGGCCGCCTCCGCCGACAGCGGCAGCAGCACCGCGGCGCCCGGCACCACGTCGCTGTCGGACTCGAGCGGTGCGCCCGGCAGCTCCAGCGGCGCGCCGATGCCGGAGATGATTCCGGCCCGCGGTCTGCACATCGACTGGGTCGAGGCGAACCAGGGCGTGGGCGTGCCGATCGGGCTCGACGGTGCGTGGGTCGGGCCCGGCGATCGCCTCGCGCGGCTGATCAAGAACCGCGTCACGTTGATCCGCGCGTTCTGGCTGCTCGACGAAGGCTTCGAGCCGCGCGAGATCGAGGGCCACCTCATCCTCGGCTTCCCCGATGGCACCACCGAGCGGTTGGTCGACACGAAGATGATCGACGACGACGCGTTCATCGGCAACCTCGATCGCGTCTTCTACTGGGGCATCGAAGCCGAGCGCAGCCAGCCGGGGCTCACCTATGCGGTCGAGCTGTACGAACACGATCCCGCGTACGCCGACGGGGCGCCGGCCCAGGCGCCGTATTTCCCCTCCGAGGGCACGCCGCAGCTCATCGGATTCGAGGACAGCTACCAGCTCATCAAGGTCACGGTCGTCCCGTTCAACTACGACGACGGTGCCAGCTGCGTCACCGAGCCCGACATCTCGGACGAGACGATGCAGCACTTCCAGGATCTGATGTACATGATGAACCCGATCGATCGGCTGGACTTCACGCTCCACGACGCGATCGACTGGAACACGCCGCTGGAGAACTTCGGTCAGCTCAACGCCTATCTCAGTGACCTGCGATTCCAAGAGGGCGCGCCGCCGGAGATGTACTACTACGGCCTCGTCGACGTGTGCTCCGGTGGCCTCGGCGGTGCCGGAGGGCAGGCATTCGGCATTCCCGACGAGCCGTCGATGGATCTCGCGTACCAGCGCGTGTCGTCGGGTCTCTCGCTCGATCCCGACTGGAGCGCCGAGACCTTCGTGCACGAGGTCGGGCACACGCAGGGTCGTCGCCACGTGTTCTGCAACGGCGAGGAGGGCGGGCCCGATCCGAGCTATCCCCACCAGGGCGGCGACGTCGGCGAGTGGGGCTTCGGCGTGATCGATTTCCAGCTGCGCCACCCCACCGCGACCAAGGACTACATGACCTACTGCCATCCGGTGTGGGTCGGCACCTGGGGTTGGAACAAGGTGCAGCCCTTCGTCGAGACGCTGTCGATGTGGGATCCCGACTTTCCCGGCGCGGGCGCACCCGCGGATCCCTACGGCGGCTCGGTGTTGGTCGGCACGATCGCGCCGTCGGGCCTGGAGACGTGGATCACCGTGCCCGGCCGGGTGCCGCGCAGCCTCGACGAGGAAGGCGGCGACGAGCGCACGAGCGTGCGCTACGCGTTCGCCGATGGCCGCGTGGTCACGCACGAGGCGCGCGTGCGTCGGTTGCCCGACTCGTTCGATCGCCAGATCCTCGCGCCGCTGCCCGATGGCTTCGACGACGTGGTCGGGATCGTGCGCGACGATCGTGGCGTGCAGCGTGCGGTGCCGCGGACGCAGATCCGCGAGGGCCATCGCGCGCGACGGGTGGTGCGGCCGGCGCGGTGAGTCGTGCGCACGCGCGGTACGGCCGCGCGGCTGCGGCTGCGCGGTCGCGGCGTGGTGGGGCCCGCCGGACCGACGCACTGCGGACGGTTTCGATGATCAGCGCCGCAGCTCCATCAGGATCGACCGCGCGGCGGCCTTGAGCGCGTCGAACACACCGATACCCTGCGTTGCGATCGCTTCGACCTCGGGCACGCGCCGCGGGTTGAGCTGCGCCGCCAGCTGCTGGCCCGTCGCTGCGCCGGCGACGTCGAGCTTGTTGTACTGGAACACCAGCGGCAGCTTGGCCAGGTCGAAGCCGCGGGCGGCGAGCTCGGCGCTCAGCAGCTCGAGACTCGCGACATTGGCCGCGCCGGCATGGGGCGACGCATCTGCGACGAACACGACGCCATCGCACCCGTTGCCTGGGATCTCGTCGAACACGTAGCGGGTCCACGCGCCGTCGCTCGGGACCCGCAGCAGGTTGAACGTGGTGGACCAGCCGCGGATGTCGGGCATCTTGAGCGGCAAGCCGATCGAGTTGGCCTTCTCGCCGCGCGGACGATCCGCGGGCGCGGTCTTGGCGTGGATGTACTCGAGGTTCGTCCACTTGCCGCTGCCCGCCGGCCCCCAGTACACCAGCTTGGCCACGATGCTCTTGGTGTTGTGGTCGAGCAACGCCATCTTCGCCGATCAGGCTATCAAAGATCGCCGACAGGCCCTGTCGCGATCACGCGCGCTCGGCTCCACGCGCTCGAGCGGTTCGACGAGGGTGCCGGAATTCGGGGGGCACGCGCCGTGCGCCCCCGACCACCGCGCCCTCGCCCACGCCGCGCTGCGCCGTGGCTATCCTCGACGGTGATGGCACGCGCGAGCGGGGCGGAGCAGCGGCGACGGTGTGGTTGGTCGATCGGCAAGGACCTCGCACGCGCCGATCCGCGCATGCTCGCGTACCACGACGACGAGTGGGGCGTGCCGGTGCACGACGATCGGTTGCACTTCGAGTTCATGGTGCTCGACGCGTTCCAGGCCGGGTTGAGCTGGGCCATCGTGCTCAACAAGCGCGAGGGCTTCCGCCGCGCGTTCGCGGGCTTCGATCCGGTGAAGGTCGCGCGCTTCAACGCGCGCTCGGTCGAGCGCCTGCTCGGTGACGCTGGCATCGTGCGCAATCGCCAGAAGATCGAGGCCACGATCTCCAACGCCAAGGCGTTCCTCGCGGTGCAGCGCGAGCATGGCAGCTTCGATCGCTTCATCTGGACGTTCGTCGGCGGCGCACCGCTGCAGAACGCACGCGCGTCGATGGCCGACATCCCTGCGCGCAGCGCCGAGTCCGATGCGATGAGCAAGGCGCTGACGCGCCTGGGCTTCAAGTTCGTGGGCTCGACGATCTGCTACGCGTACATGCAGGCCGCGGGCATGGTGAACGACCACGAGGTCGCGTGCTTCCGCCACGGCCCGCTGGCGGGGCGGTCGCGGCGGCGCTGACGACGACGGTCGGGTCTGGGACGGACGGTGCATCCGCGCGCAGTGGCTTCGCGCCATCGCTTGCCCGCGGCGCCGCCGTCGATCCATGCTCGGGCACAGGACGGTGCCGCGCCGCCGCAGACGAGCGATCGAGCTCGACGGCCACGCGCTGCGGTGGTGGTATCGCCTGCCGTACTGTCGCTGTGCCGACTGCCCGCAGGACTGGCCCCACGTCGTGATCGCGGATGCGTCGCGCTCGCGCAGCGTTCCTCGCCGGCTTCGCGTCGTTCGTGCCGCCGCCGTAGGGGGCGCGCAGCGGCCCACGACCATCGGTGTGATCGGCGTCGAACTTTGATCCCGGACCCCCCGGACCCTCCAAAGTGCCGCCGCGGCGGCGTTTCGCGGCGTTCACCCGTGTGCCCGGAACGACGAGGACGCAGCGAGCTCACCGAGGTTCACGGCCGCGCGGTCCTTCATGAGGATGAATGGGCGATCCGTGAACGCGAAGCCGCCCTCGCCGTCGTGCTCGACGATCTGCAGCGTGCCCATGCCGTAGCCCATCGGTCCGCGCGCGAAGAAGTTCGCCTCGAAGCGATAGGGGAACGCGTTCGGCGTGCCCTCGATCGTGAAGCACTCGGGTCCGTATCCGGTCGTCACGTCGGCATACAGCGATCCACCCGTAGCCAGCGCGGGCTGCCCGAAGAACGCGTGGCCGCCCGCCCCGTCGGTGACGTGGAAGTCGACGTCGTTGGCGTCGGTCTCCCAGCTCATCACGAAGCGCGTCGACGGGCCGGACGGCAGCACGCCACCGGCCTTCATCAGTCGGCCGAGGACCGTGCCGGCTGCGCTCGGCTCGGCGTCGATGAGCGCCGCGGCGATGAGACCCGCGTCTTCACGCAGGACGCGATCGACTCCCGCGAATCGCCCGGCCGGATACCGGCGCTCGATGCCGACGAGGATGGCGTCGAACGCCTCCTCGAGCCGATGGTCGCGGACCAGCGCCCACGCGTACAGCCGATGGCTGTTGGGATGATCCGGTCGCTGCGCAACCGCCTGACGATAGGTATCGACCGCGAGTCTGCGCCCCTCGTCGCCCACGCGATCGAGGCGCTGGCCCGCGTAGCGGCGCATGTCTGCGCGCGCCGGAAACAGATCGATGAGGGAACCGTAGACCCGCGCCGCCGTCCGCAGCTTCCCCAGCCGCTCGAGCGCCTCGCCCATGGCGACGAGCGCGACGACGTCGCCCGGTGACTCGTGGTGCCACCGCTGGGCGGCGGACAGCGCCTCGGCGTGTCGACCACCCTCGATGAGCGTCATGATGTCCGACATCCGCCCAACGTACGGGCTACCTCCCGTGAGCGGCGTCGCGGGCGCGAGCCCACCGAGCGGTCGCAGGTCGAGCAGCTGCACGTCGCGCGCCTGGTCGCCGCGAATCGCGTCCGCCTGTGCGAGTGCTTCGGCGCTGGGTGGTCCGCCGGGGGTGAGCTCGAACGGGAAGTCCACCACGGCGCCGCGGCCGTCGCTCGGCCGAGGGAAGCGCCATCGCTTCACCGCCTTGGCCACGCACTGGCCGACCTTCGTGTCCGCGAGCGTCGTCGACGCGATGACGGCGATCGGAACTCGACCATCGGGTCCGATCGCGAACTGCACCTCCACACGCCCCTCGAGGGCAGGCTCCGCCGCGAGGCCGAGGTTGTAGCAGTGGACCACCTCGCCGCGGTGCGAGCGGACGATCCGACGAACGATGTCCTTGTCGAGCGCGCCCGTCACCCGATGCGTCGCGAGGCGCACCCGTGGCGCGCGCGCGCGACGGCCAACGTCGCCGATCCGGCCGACATCTCCGTCACCGATGCCGACCCACCCGCGGTCGGCGAGCCGGATCGTGCTCTCGCCTACACCGCCGCCGCCGCGCCCGGTGCCGACCAGACCCAGGCCGCCGACACCGAACGCTTCGCCGATCTCCGTGCCCGTCAGTCCTCCCCAGACATCGCCATCGTCGCTGCCGACCGCGAACGCGCCGCCGTACGGCGACGCCAACAAGCTGCCTGCCTCCTGCCACGCCACGCCTCCCGTCGCCTCGCCCTGCTGCGGTGCCGCCGGATCGAACGTGCGCGCCATCTGCGGGATCGCCTCGCGAGGCCCGACCGGTGCGAACGCTGGCGCGCCGCCGGCTTCGCGGCGCATCACGTCGACGCCACGCTCGCCGACGACCAAGATGTCGGCGAGCGCGTTGCGATCGATCGCGAAGCGCTGGTAGTCGGCCTCGGTCTCGAGCACCAGCATCCCGGTGAAGTCCGAGAGCACGCGATGCTTGGTCGACAGCGCGACGATCCGCTGCTGCAGCGCCTTGCGGAGCTCCGTGGCGTCCTCGCCGAGCTCGGAGCGATCGAGCGTCAACGCATCGATCCGCGCCCCGACGAGCGCGCGCTCGAGCAAGGGGCGCTCGGCCGGCACGAGGTCGACGACGCTGTGCGGCTCGTCGGTGCCGGTGAGCACGACGGTCATGCCCGCGCTTGGGGGCACCTCGGCGTACACGAGCAGCTCGTCGCCTGGTTGCATACCGCGGACGGTCCGCGGCCACACGAACGACGCATCCGGGACCGACACCTCGATGGCCGGCAGCGTCGACCTGCGCAGCTTCGCGGCGATCTCGGTGGGCTCGAGGCGGGCATCGACGACGATCCCATCGTGCTCGAGCCCCGCGGTGGTGAGCGCCGTGAGCGTCTCGCGATCCTGGAGGCCGCCGTCGATGATCGCGTCGAGCCGTTGCACGCCGAGCCCCGCGAGCGCCCGCGCAGCGTCGGCGAGCGCGGCGGCCTCGGCGTCGCCCGCGGTGGCGATCCCGTCCGTCATCACGAGCACCCGCGTGGCCGGGCCGAGCGGCGCGATCCGTCGGAGCGCGCTCTCGAGATCCGAAGCACCCAGCGCGCTGCGGGTGTACAGCGCGTCGAGCTGCCTTTGGCCGAACTCGCGCGCGCGACCGTCGAACACCAGCGAGACGTCCTGATCGAACGCGACCACCCGCAGCGGGAAGTCACCGTCCTCGCGCAGTCGTTCGACGAGCTTGCCGAGTCGTCGCACTTGACCGTCGAAGTCGAGCGCGCGCGACGCGCTGGTGTCGAAGAGGATCGTGAGATCCTCGAGCGGACCCGCGGCGCTCGGGCCCGTCGCCTGGACCCGCGCGACCGCGAGCCCGTCGCTGCGCAGCCCGACGGCCCGATCGGCCCGCGCGGCGTGTACCTCGATGTTCCGCACCGGGACGTAGTCGCGCTCGTGCATCGCGATGACCTCCCGCAGGCGCTCGTCGGCTCCCTCGACACGGATCTCGACGTCGAGCTGATCGAGCTTCGGGAGGCCCGCCAGCATCAGCTCGTACGGCACCCGCGAATCGGGCAGCGCCTGGGAGTACGCGACGATCAGCTCCTTGCGGCCCCGGGCCGGGATGGGAAACACGCGTGCGCTGAACCGGTTGCCCGACTGGTTCTCGAGCAGCGCGGGATCCTGCTTGCGGTGCAAGAAGTCCTCGTACGCCGCGCGGGCCGCCTGGCGCTCGACCACCTCGCCTTCTTGCCAGCGCTCGTCGATCTTCATCGCGAAGCGCGAGATCGCGGAGCCCGTCGGCAGGTCGATCGTGAAGTGGCCCTCGATCATGCGATCGCTCGGGTTCTCGAACGTCAGGTGCAGCTCGGTGAACGCGAGCGGCTCGGCCACGACAGCGCGCGCGCTCATCGAGACGAGCCGCAGCCCGGTGCCGTCGGTCGCCGTGAGGCCGAGCGGGGCGGCGAGCTGCGGCGCGCCTTCGTGGGGCAGGCTCCGCCAGTCGAGCTCGGGGCTCTCGGCCATCGGCGCGAGCGGCTGGGGTCTTGGCGGGTCTTCCTCGGCGCGGGGTCCCGAGGCGGCGCACGCGCTCGCCAGAATCGACGCGGTGACGAGGCGGCGCACGGGGAGGGTCGCGGCGATCGAAGCGGTCGTGGCGGGCACGGGGTTCGGGACAAGCCTCGCGGCCGTTGGTTCCCGATCCCGTGCACAGCGCGGGCATGGCGTTCATCCGACGGTCAGAAGTTGCACGATTGCTCGCAGCTGCTGCCGTTGCACGACCAGCAGCACTGGTAGCAGCCGAAATCGTCGCACTCGGTGATGCAGCCGGAGCACTCCGACGGATCGGCGGCCCGGCGAGCGCAGGGGTGTTCGCTCAGTTCGGCAGCAAGCAAAGCTGTCGAGGCGGAGCTGATCGCGGCGGAGTGCGGGCTATCCTGACAGAGGGGGCGCCGGCACGCGCAGCGGGAATCCTGCTCGTCGGCGGCGGGGCCCTGCGCTTCGTCGTTCGAGCCGCTGGTCGTGTCGGAGGCACTGGTCCCGCCGCCGGTCTCCAGACGGCCACGCGCTGCGGTGGTGGTATCGCCTGCCGTACTGTCGCTGTGCCGACTGCCCGCAGGACCGGCCCCACGTCGTGATCGCGGATGCGTCGCGCTCACGCCCGAGCGCATCGTCGTAGGCGCGTTGGAGCGCCGCTACTTCGTCCGCGCGTCCGTGCCGGACGCGGACACGACCGCGATGGTGGCCCTGGCTTCGAGCACCGCCGCCTGCATGCGTGCGTCCATCTTGCCGCGCTCCGCGCCTAGCACGGTGGCGAGCGCGTCGGCGCAGGGGGGGCATCCGCCGCGGCCAGCGAGGCGGCGTGTGAGCATCGCCAGCGAGACCCGCGTGTCGAAGTTCGGCACGGCGAAGGCGTTGGCGATCGCGAGCGCGGCATCGGGCGACCGCGGCTGCCGACGCGCGAGCTCGAACGCCGCCGCTTCGCGTGCGAAGGCGTCGGTGCCGTGGGCGACGAGCTCGGCGGCGCAGGCCTCGTCCGTGCAGCGCTCGAGCGCGTCGAGCATCGCCGCGAACTCGTGCGCGCGCTTTTTCACCTCGCGGGACTTGCTCTTGCGGAGCGCGGCGCGAATGCCTGGCACGCTCTTCGGCCCGCCAGCGAGCGCCGCCAAGCGGACCGCCTCCCAGCGCAGCTCGTGCTCGAAGCCGGGCTCTACCGACTCGCGGTCGTAGCTCGCCGTGCCGATCAGGTTCGTCAGGCACCGCGTCGCTTCGGGGCCGCCGATGAACGCGAGCGCCTCTGCGGAGGTGTACCCGGGCTCCGGGGTGAGCACGCCGCTCAGGCAAGCGCAGATCGGCGCGACCGACTTCGCGTCGCCGAGTCGGCCGAGCGCCTGGGCTGCGAACGCGAAGCGGCCCGACTGCTCCGGGTCGCGCCCGCACCTTGCGCTCGTGAGTACGTCCCGGATGTCCTGGACCGCCGCGTGCTCGCCGTCGATGACCAGCGCCAGGAACGACATCGCGACCGTCTCCACGATCGCGTGCTCGATGCCTGCGGCCTCCGCGAGCTCGGCCACGCGTGGATGCTTGCCTGCGAGCATCGCTGCGAGCGGGGCGGCAGCGTCGGGACCGATCTGCGCGAGGGCGAGGCGGGCCCGTTCCAGGACGTTTTGCGTCGACGCAACTTCGGGCACGCGGAAGATCGTCGCGAGGATCGCGTCCGTCGCCTCCGACGCGCCGAGCATGCCGAGCGCGGTGATGGCCTCGCGGTAGACGATCGCCGGTTGGCGCTCCGGCGCTTGCTCGAGCACGTACAGCAACAGCTCGATCGCGCCCGGATCCTTCGATCGCCCGAGGGCGGCGCACAGGGCTGCACGCTTGGAGCCGTCGGCGTCGCTCGCCGGATCGGCGACGAGGGCTCCGAGTCGCGCGCGGTCGTCTCGCGGCGCCTCTGCGGGTGGCGGCTCGGCGCGCTGGGTCTCGCGCGGCGGCGGCGTCGCAATCGCGGGAGACGAGGTCGGCTTCGGCCCGCAAGCGAGCAGGAGCAGTGCGACGACGGATCGAGACATCCACGTCTGCCGGTATGTGTGGCTCACCCGCACGGCTCCACCTCGCGCTTCTTTCGCGCAAACGTTCGCACGGCGGCGACGTCGATTCAACGTGCACCGTGCCCGCCCACCGCAACGCCGCCTGCGAGCGGCGTTGCCCGCGGCGGCGCACCGCCGCGAGCATGACGAGCCACCACGCACCGATCCCGCGCACCTCGGTGCTCCGGCACGCGCAGCCGGAATCCTGCTCGTCGGCGGCGGGTCCCTGCGCTTCGTCGTTCGCGCCGCTGGTCGTGTCGGCTGCGAATCCCAGTGCGACGATTCCATCGGGTTGATGGCCAGTGGGTCCGATCTGTGCTGCACCAGTGCATCCCGCGATTGGGCCGGAACCTTCGTGACAGCGCGAGCGCCCGTCGCTGTCGGTCGTACGAGGAGGAGCAGAAGAACAGCACGCCGCCGTCGGCGAAGTCGCCGAGCTGCGCGGCGATCTCAGCGACCGCGGCGTCGGGATCTTCCAGTCGGGATGCTAGGGTCGTTGCGGTGGCGTGCCGGGACATCACGGCTTGCGGTGCGCCCGCGTGTGGGCGCATCCTCGCCGCATGACGGTGCCGCGCCGCCGCAGCCGAGCGATCGAGGTCGACGGCCACGCGCTGCGGTGGTGGTATCGCCTGCCGTACTGTCGCTGTGCCGACTGCCCGCAGGACTGGCCCCACGTCGTGATCGCGGATGCGTCGCGCAACGGTGCGATCGTGGTGTTCGCGGTGCCCGCGGGCCACGGCGCGGTGACGCCCGCCGAGGTCGCGCGCGCGGCTCGGGCTGCGCTCGCGCAGGGCTGGCAGCCCGGCCAGGGCTCGGGCGAGCGGCACGTGCCGCGGGCGGAGCGCGACGCAGGGTCGTGAGCCGCACGCCTCGCGTCGGCGAGCTCAAGCGCTCGGGGCGGCGGTCGCGATTCCGGCGTGCATCAGAGCATCGAGCGTCTGCAGCAGCTTCACGCGTTCGATCGGCTTGGTGCAGAACGCCGTGAACGGATCCACCTCGAGCGTCTGGTGCGGCGCGCGGTCGGGATAGCCGGAGTAGAGCAGCACGCCCAGTCGCGGGTGCGTCGTGCGGAGCGACTCCAGCGTCGCCAGGCCATCGAGCTTGGGCATTACGACGTCGAGCAGCACGACCTCGATTTCCGGGCTGCCGACGTTGCCCACGCGTTCGATCGCGGCCGCGCCACTGTCGACGTCTTCCACGGTGAAACCCTGGGACTCGAGCAAGCGACGCATCGAGCGCCGAACCAGATCGTCGTCGTCCACCACGAGGACGCGTCGGCCGGCCCCGCGCGGCGCGTCGACCCTCACCGCTGGGACGAGCTCGCGAGCGAGCGGGAAGCCGAGCGTCACCGTGGTGCCGCGCCCGGGCGAGCTCGCGATGTCGATGCAGCCGCCGTGGCTCTTGACCACACCGTAGACCATCGAGAGGCCCAGGCCGGTGCCGGTGCCGCGAGGCTTGGTCGTGAAGAACGGATCGAAGGCCTGCTCGCGCGTCGCCTCGTCCATGCCGACCCCGTTGTCGGAGACGCGCAGCAGCGCCATCTGCTCGTTCGCGCCGCCGCCAGGTGGCCTGGCCACGTCGAGGCTGACCTCGACCTCGCCGTGTTCGGCCACCGCGTCGAGCGCGTTCATGCACAGGTTCATGAGCGACTGTGCGACCTGGCTGCGGTCACCCGAGATCGCGGCCGGTGCAAGGACGTGCGCGACGAGCTTCACGCCCGGCCGCACCGAGCTGCGCAACAGCCCGATGACCTCGTTGAGCACGTCGCCGAGGCCGAAGTGCTCGCGCGCGACGCTGCCGCGTCGCGCGAAGCCCAGCAGGTTGCGCGTGAGATCGGCGCCCCGGGCACACGCCGAGAGCACCGCGTCGAGATCCGCGGCGAACGGATCGCCCGAGCCGAGCCCCTCGCGGCGCGCGGCGGTGATGCCGACGATCGCGGTCAGGACGTTGTTGAGCTCGTGGGCGACACCGCCTGCGAGCACGCCCAGTGACTCCATCTTCTGCGATTGGTTGATGCGCGAGCGAAGTCCTTCGCGCTCGCCCAACAGCGTCGCGGTCAAGGGCTCGCGGAGCCGCACCAAACACAGCTCCTCGCCCTCGCGCGAGACCATGTGCAGGCTGAGTTCGACCGTCCGCAGCGACGTCCCCGAGCCGGTGGTCGCGGTGATCGTCGGACTCGACCCGGCTTCCCGGGTCGCGCGCATCACCGCCGGCCACCCGCGGGAACCGCAGTCGAGGAACTCATCCAGGGACCGGCCGGTGGTCCCGTCCTCGGCGCCGCTGATCAACGCGCGCCCGTGCTCGTTGCACTCGATCACCTGCAGGGTATCGGGCGCGACCAGCAGGATCGGGGTCTCGCTGATCTCGAACAATCGGCGGTAGAACTCGGCGGACCTCGCAACTGCGGCTGCGGTTCGTGCGACCGGCGTGACGTCGACGTGCGACACCACGGCTCCACCCGCGTTGCCCAACCTGCTGACGTGCACCATGAAGTGGCGCTCTTCGGTCGGCGAGTCGCAGCGATACGGCATCGCGAAGTGGCCGTCGTCGCCGCGCAGCACACGTTGCAGACCGCGCTGCAGCTCGACCAACGTCGGATCATCGGCGAGGCCCGCACGAATGATCTCGGCGTACTCGACCCCGAGGTGGGCGGCCGCTGGATCGGCGCCGTTGTCTCGCCCGAACGCGAGCCAGGAGTGGTTCAGGTGCGAGATCCGTCCGTCTCCGTCGAGCACGGCAATCTGCTCGGGTAGAGCGTCCATGACGCCCGCCAGGGTCTCGCGCGCGAGTGCCAGATCGGTCACGTCGACGAAGCTGATGACCACGCCGGCGGTCTTGCCACTGATGCGGTACGGCACGGCGCGCAGGAGCAGCCGCCGGTCGCCCGCGCGCGCCGGCAGGTCCTCGCGGTTCTCGGTGGCGATGACGCGGCGGCCCAGGTCCACCAGGTCGACGTCTGCGAGGCGGTGGTTCACATGGGCGATCGGGCGACCGATGTCGCGCTCGAGCACGGGGATGAAGTCGGTCAGCGCGGGCGTGAACTTTCGGATGTCGAGCTGCGAGTCGAGGAACAACGTCCCGATGTCGGTGCTGCGCAGCAGATTGTCGATGTCGGCGTTGAGCTCGACGAGGTCCGCAATCCTCCGCTCACTCTCGGCGTTGGCGGTGAACAGCTCCTCGTTGGTCGCCTGCAGCTCCTCGTTGGTCGCCTGCAGCTCCTCGTTCGAAGCCAGCAGCTCCTCGTTGGCGGCCTGCAGCTCCTCGTTGGCGGTTTCGAGCTCCTCGATCGCCGCCTGGAGGTTCTCGCGGGTGGTGGTGAGCTCCTGCTGGAGCACGTCGAGGTGCTCGAAGGATGGTTGGCCCGCTGCGTCGCGGTCCGCGATGCGGTCGTTGGTCGGCGCACGACGGACACTCACGACGACGTAGCCGGAGAACGACGCTTCGGTCAGCGGCACCACGCGGATGCCCAGGCGCGCGGTGCCCTGCTCGAGTCGCACGTCGATGTCGCCGTACTCGACTGCCTTGCGCTCCCGCTGCACCCGCGCGAGCGCGGCGGACAACAACGTCGAGAGCCCCCCGCGTGCGAGCTTGACCGCGTCCAGCGACACACGGCCCACGGGCAGCGAGAAGAACTCGCGCGTGTCACCGGTGGCGTGGACGATCTGCCCCGCGGGATCGAGCACGAGCGAGACCGGGCTGTCGAGTCGCGCGAGCTCGCGATAGGCCTCGTCGACCGCGCGGAGTTGCTCGGACAACTCCGTGGGCGCGGAGGACCGCGTCGGCGACCATCCGGTCGCGGGCGCGATGACGCCGGCGGGCAGGCTGCCGGCGCGGCGACGGAACAGCTTCGCGCGCGCATCGACCACATCGAACAAGCTGGAGATCTCGCCCAGCGCCTCGCTGGGACCCAGCGCCAGGAAGCCGCCGAGCTTCAGCGACATCGCGCAGCGTGCCATGAGGTTGCGCTGCGCGCTGGCCTGCAGATAGATGAGCAGATTGCGACACGTGATCAGGTCGAGTCGGGAGAACGGCGGATCGCGGAGCGCATTGTGCACGCTGAACACGACCGACTGTCGCAACGAGCGAACCACTCGCCAGCCATCATGGGTGCGCTGGAAGAAGCGCGTCAGTCGGGCCGGGGATATCTGCTCCGCGACGTCGAAGGAGAAGATGCCGTTGGCGCCACGCTCGACCGCAGACGCGTCCACATCGGTCGCAAACACCTTGACGCGGATCCCGGTGTCGAGCTGTTCGATCGCCTCGAGCAGCAGCATCGCGACCGAGTACGCCTCCTGTCCGCTCGAGCAACCCGGGACCCAGGCGCGAACGGTGCCGTCGAAGCGGTCCTGGCCCAGGATCTGTGGGATGGCATCGCTGGCGAGCTTCTCGAACACCCCGGGGTCGCGAAAGAAGCTCGAGACACCGATCAGGACCTCGCAGCCCAGTCGCTGCAGCTCGGCGGGGTGGTCCAGGAGGTAGTCGCGGTACGCCGAGACGTCGGCGAGGCCGAGCTCGTGCTGCCGCCGATGGACCCGGCGGGCGAGCGTGCCGCTCTTGTACTCGGTGAAGTCGATCCGTGTGTCCCGCGACAACACGCTGACGATGCGGTTGAGCGCGTGCGCGTCGGCCTCGGGCCCCGAATCCGGGATCCCGTTGCCCTGCAACGCTTGGACGATGGCTTCGGGCAGTCGTTCGGGCGGGAGCACGAAGTCGGCGATGCCGCTGTTGACCACGCTGCTGGGCATGCCGTCGAACGACGCGGTGGTCGGATCCTGCGCGGCGACGATCGCTCCGGACTCGTGCAGAGACATCGCGCCGTTGGTGCCGTCGCGACCCGTACCGGAGAGGACCACACCCGCTGCACGCGGTCCGAGCGACGCGGCCAACGAGGTGAAAAAGAAGTCGATCGGGTGGTGGACGCCGCCTTCTTGCCGCGGCTGCATGCGCAGGCGACCGTCGACGATCGACATGTCCTGCTGCGGCGGCATCAGGAAGACCGTGTCGGGCGCGAGCGGCATGTCGTCGGTCGCACGCAGCACCGGCATCGTCGTGTGACGTGCCAGCAGCTCCGGCATCAGGCTGCGATGCTCCGCCGAGAGGTGCTGCACGACGACGTACGCCGCACCGGTGCGCGAGGGCGCGGCAGAGAAGAACTTGACCAGGGCGTCGAGGCCGCCGGCGGAAGCGCCGATTCCGATGACTTGGACCGACTCGGTCACGAGGCCGCCAACGAGGCAGCGTCATGGTACCGCCGCGCGAGCCGGGCAGGAAAACCTGGCGTCGCGGGACTCGGCCTGTGCGACGGACCACGGTTCGGGCCCGGCAACCCGACTCGTTTCGGGCCGCCTGCTGTGGCGGAGGATCGCCTGCGTCGGGGCGGCCCCGAGTCGCGCGTGGTCGAGCGCGCGGGGGCACGCGTCGACGCGCAGGCGTGTGGAGCGAGCGCGGAGGTTCGCCGCGATCGATGCGCCCGACGATCGCGTCGCCGCGCCGCCGGGACCTCGTCGCGCGCTTCGACGTGGATCCGCGCGTTCGCGACTGGACACTCGCGCGCGATCGTCTGAAACCGGACAAACGCGCGCCAACTCGCGGTTGCCCGCATCGCAGCGTCGAACATAGTCCAGCTGCGAATGTCGTTGCGAGCAAGGTCTTGGTCCCGTCGTCTGCGCGGCTCGAGCGCACTGGTGGTGATCGCGAGCGCGTGTGAGGCCGACGCGCCCGCAACCACGGTCGGGTTCGCCGAGGTCGCGCCGGTGTTGCGGAGCCACTGCGTGGGCTGCCATCAGCCCGGCGGTCTCTCGCCGCTGTCGTTGGTCGAGTACGAAGACGTGCGCGCGTGGGCGCCGGCGATCGCGGCGGCCGTGCGCGCGCGGACGATGCCGCCGATCCCGGCGGTCGCGGACGGCTCGTGTCGGGGATTTCGCAACGCCCAGTGGTTGTCGGAGGAGGAGATCGAGACGCTGGTCGGCTGGGCCGAGGCCGGTGCGCCGCCGTCAGCGGGCGTGCACGACGTGGGTGCGTTGCCGCCGACGCCGCATCTGCCGAGCGATGCGCTCACGGTCGCGATGCCGAGCCGCTACGTGCCCGCGCCGACGCAGGATCCCGCCGACGAGTACCGTTGCTTCGCAATCGATCCCGGCATCGCAGCGCCGTCGGTGCTGCGCGCCACGGAGTACATCCCGGGCGACCCGTCGATCGTGCACCACGCGGCGCTCTACGCGGTCGACCCGAGCCTCGATCTCGGACCGTTCACCAACGCGGAGGCGATCGCGATCATGGAGGCCGACGATCCCGCGCCGGGCTGGAGCTGTTTCGGCGGCGTGGGAGCGCTTCGCCCGCGCTCGCAGCTGAGCGGGTGGGTCGGTGGCTCGCCAGTGGTCGCGTTGCCGGCGGACAGCGGCATGACGCTGTTCCCCGGCGAGCTCTGGGTGCTGCAGATCCACTACCGCGTGGGACCCGAGACCGCCACGGCGGGCGATCGCACGCAGCTGCGTGTCGCGCTCGCCGACGATGCCGCCCAGCGCATCACCGCGGTGTTCCAGGATCCGCTGACGTTCGCGAGCGAGGCCGGAGTGCCGATCGCCGACGCGAAGCTCGACGCCGGGTTGGCCGATGCCACCTGGTCGTGGGAGCTGCCAGCCGAGGTGCTGTGGGCCGAGCTCGAGGCGCAAGAGGGCGCGAGCGTCGATCGGCTGCACCTGGTCGGCGTCGGCCCGCACATGCACACGCTGGGCACCGCGCTGGAGCTGCGCGTGCTCTCGCCGTCGGGCGCGTCCAGCTGCGGACTCGAGATCGAGAACTGGGACTACGACTGGCAGGACGCCTACTTCTACGAGGAGCCGATCGTCATCGACAGCCGCGACACACGGCTGCAGGTGACGTGCCACTACGACACCTCGGAGCGGACGTCGCCGGTGTTCCCCGGTCACGACGCCGGCCGCGAGATGTGCGGCGTGATGTTCTACGTGAGCGCGAACGACCGACCCGAGCACTGAACCCCGATGCCACGATCCACTGCCATCATCCTGATCTCTGCCCTCGTGCTGGGCTGCGCCGCGGAGCCGTCCTCGCCGGGCGGCAGCACGAACGACGCCGGCTCCTCCACCGCGCAGACCACCCACGCCGAAGCGACCGCCGGCACGTCGAGCAGCACCGCGGCCACCGCGAGCGGCGACACCACCGCCGAGACGAGCACGACCTCCGCACCCGATGGTTGCGCGACGAGCTCGGCCGACGACCCGTGCCTGGCGTGCGGGGCCGAGCAGTGCGCCGAACCCTTCGCGAGCTGCTGCGCGCAGACCGGCTTCGACGACGCCGGCGCACCGCTCGACGGCTGTCTGCCGCTGGTCCGCTGCGCGCTCGAGACCGGTTGCTTCCACGCGACGTGCTACCAACCCGACACGTGCATGGCCGAGGTCGACGCCGCCGGCGGCATCACCGGCGACGGCACGGCCGCCGCCGGTGCGTTCGGCGAGTGTCTGAACGCCGCGATCGCGGCCGGCAGCGGTGATCACTGCGCTGCGTGTCAGGCCTCGCTCGGATGAGACCCGACGCGGGCGCGCGCCAGCGCACCGGCGGAGATGCGATGGCACAGCTCGACGAAGGCGCCCACGTCCAGCGCGCGCGGCTTCTCGAGCCAGTGCAGCAGCATCTCGAGGAATCCGCCGCCGACGTAGCGCGCCAACCAGCTGCGCGTGCGCGCGTCGAGCCCGAGGCTCTCGAGATCGGCCTCGACGAGGTGGTTGACGACGTCGCGAAAACGCCGCTGCACCGCCTGACCGCTGCGCTTGCCCAGCAACGCGCGGAACAACGGCAGGTTCTCTCGCGCATGGGTCACCAGGCTCGCCATGAAGGCGAAGCGCTGGACCTCGCTGCGCTGCGCGTCGAGCTGGCGGTGCAGCTCGTCGAAGCCGCTGAGCAGCAGCTCTTCCTTGTCGGCGAAGTGCACATAGAAGGTGGAGCGGCCGATGTCCGCGCGCTCGCAGACCTCGCGCACGCTCACCGCCTCCCACCCGCGCTCGAGCACGAGCGAGACCAGGGCGTCGCGCAACCGTTCGCGGGTCCGCCGCACACGGCGATCGGCAGGGGCGATGGGGGGTCCTTGGGTCATGCGTTCCTGGACAGTCGCTTTCGATCGTCCAGCATCGCCGACGATCTCCGCTCGCGTCGCGCCGCGACGCGACGAGCATGGCAGGTATAGACACGTGCACGGTGAGCCGCAAGTCGACGACGCCATCACGATGACCCACGCATCGCGCCACTACGCGCGGCCCGATGGCGCGGTCACGCGCGCGCTCGACGATGTCGAGCTGGCGATCCCGCGCGGTGTGTTCGCCGCCGTCGTGGGTCGTTCGGGCAGCGGGAAATCGACGTTGATGAACCTGATCGCCGGCATCGACCGCGCGACCGCGGGATCGGTGGCGGTGCTGGGCACCCGCATTGATGCGCTCGACGAGGACGCGCTCGCGGCGTGGCGCGGTCGCAACGTCGGGGTCGTGTTCCAGTCGTTCCAGCTGCTGCCGACGCTGACCGTGCTCGAGAACGTGGAGCTGCCGATGGACCTGTGCGGCACGCTGAGCGGGCCGGCCGCGCGCGCGCGTGCGATGTCGTTGCTCGAGCGCATGGGCGTGGGCGATCAGGCGGACAAGCTGCCGGCCACGCTCTCGGGTGGCCAGCAGCAACGCGTCGCGATCGCCCGCGCGCTCGCCAACGATCCCGCGTTGGTGGTGGCCGACGAGCCGACCGGAAACCTCGACGCCGCGACCGCAGCGCGCGTGGTCGACCAGCTCGCGGCGCTGACCCGCGACGGTCGCACGGTCGTGATCGTGACCCACGATCCGGAGGTCGCGGCGCGGGCGGAGCTCGCGGTGCGACTGGCCGATGGTCGGCTCATCGAGCTCGTGCGAGGGCAGCGGTGATGCGCCCGCGGTGGCGCAAGCTGCTCGCCGACGTGCGGGCGGAGCGGGGCCGGCTCGCGGCGCTGACGCTCGCGGTGGCCGTGGCGCTCGCAGCCCTGGGCACCGTGCTGGGGGCGTGGACCGTGCTCACGCGTGCGATCGCGACGAACTACCTCGGCACGCGTCCGGCCGAGGCGGTGCTCGAGCTCGAGGCCGACATCGAGCCCGACACGCTCGCGCGGGTGCGCGCGCGGCCCGACGTCGCGGCCGCCGAGGCGCGCGCGATCGTCGAAGCGCGCGTCCGCATCGGCGAGGACTGGCGACCGCTGCTGCTGTTCGTGGTCGAGGACGTCACGCGCATGCAGCTGGCAACGTTCGCGCCCGAGCGCGGCGCGTGGCCGCCCCCGCCGGGCTCGGTGCTGCTCGAGCGCAGCGCCTTCGCGTTCGCCGGCGTCGAGCTGGGCGACAGCCTGGAGGTCGAGCTCGATGGCGCGCAGCGGCAGTTCCCGATTGCCGGCGCCGTGCACGATCCCGCGCTCGCGCCGGCGTGGCAGGAGCGGACCGTCTACGCCTATGCCACGCGTGCGACCGCGGGCCTGCACCAGGGGCTGCACGCACTCGCGGTCGACTTCGTCGGTGATCCGGACATCCGCGCCATCACGCGCGCCGCGGGTGAGCTCGGCGCCGCGCTCGCGGCCGAAGGCCACGCGGTGCACGAGATCCGCATCCCGCCGCCGCGCCAGCATCCGCACCAGCGGCAGATGGCGATCGTGTTGTTGTTGCTGCTCGCGCTCGCGGGCTTCACGTTCGTGCTCGCGTCGGTCGTCGTCGCGACCTCGCTGGCGACGATGCTCGCGCGGCAGATCCGTGAGATCGGCGTGCTCAAGACCCTCGGTGCCCGCCGTCGCCAGCTCGTCGCGCTGTACCTCGCGCTCGTCGTCGGCCTCGGTGCGATCGCGTATCTCGTGGCGGTGCCGATCGCGGTCGCCGGATCCCACGCCGTCTCCGCCCGCGTCGCGCAGCTGCTCAACCTCGAGATCGCCGACGCGGTCGCACCGTGGGTGTTCGCGGTGCTCGCAGCCGCGGCGCTCGTGGTGCCGACGACGGCGGGCCTGGTGCCGGTGTTGGCCGCCGCGCGAACGCCCGTGCGCGTCGCGCTCGACAGCCATGGGGCTTCGCGTGCGCCGCGGCCGATGCGGGCGTGGTGGCCCGTGGCGCTGCGCAACGCGATGCGGCGGCGCAGCCGTGCGGCGTTCGTCCTGGGCATGCTCGCGACCGCGGGGGCGATGTTCGCGACGTCGCTGGCGCTGGCCGAGGCGTGGCGCGCGAACGCAGCCAAGATCCGCACCGCGCGTCACTACGACATCGAGGCCCGCCTCACGCGAGCGATCGAGCGCGAGCCGCTGGCGGCAGTGCGTGCGCTGCCGGGTGTGCGCGCGCTCGAGGTCTGGGGTCACCGATCCGCCGCGCTCGAACGGGTCGATGGCATCGACGTGGTCCGCACGTATCCCGACGGCGGTCACGGCAGCTTCGCGATGATGGCTCCGCCGGTCGACTCGACGATGATCGATCTGCCGCTGCTCGCGGGTCGTCGGCTGCGCGATCAGGACGACGACGCGGTCGTGCTCAACCACGCTGCGGCGGCGATGGCCCGGGCAGCCGTGGGCGGGCAGGTCACGCTGTCGCTGGCGGGGCGCGAAACCGTGTGGACCGTGGTCGGGATCGTCGAGGAGGTCGGCGCCTCGGGCGTCGCCTACGTGACGCCGCCGGCCTACCAGCGCGTGACCGGCACCGCGCCGGCACAGCTGCTGCGTGTGGTCACCGAGACGGTGTCCGCGCAGGCGCGCGCCGACATCCTGCGCGCGATCGATCGCGCGCTGGTGCGGTCGGGCGCCGCGGTCGAGCAGGTGCTGCCGATGGCCGAGCTCCGCAATGCCGTGACCGAGCACGTGATCGTGTTCGTGATCCTGCTGGTCATCGCCGCGGCGATCCTCGCGTTCGTGGGCTTGGTCGGCTTGGCCGCGGCGCTGGGGACCGCGGTGGTCGAGCGGACCTCGGAGATCGCGGTCATGAAAGCCGTCGGTGCCACCCGCAGGAGGATCGCGCGCATGATCGTGAGCGAGGCGGTCGCGCTCGCGCTCGCGAGCTGGCCGCTCGCGGTGTTGCTGTCGCTGCCGGCGACGGCGTGGATCGAGGATCTCGTGGGTCGACTGGGATTCTTGGCGCCGTTGCCGTTCACGCTCTCACCGCTGTCGTGGCTCGGCTGGCTGGTGCTGGTGGTGGTCGGCGCGATCACGGCGGCGGCCCTGCCCGCGCGGCGGGCCGCGGCGCTGACGGTGCGCGAGGGGCTGACGCGGATCTGAATTGCAGTCACGACGCGTTCGCGGGGAATAGCCGCCCGCGCCCAGGCGTCCGCGGGCCCGGGCTCACACCATGATCGACTACGTGATCGGGCGCGTGATGGCGTGGATGGACTCGGAGCCGGTCGTCGGGCTCATGATGGCCGTCGCGGCAGTGGTGACGTTCGCGGCGCTGTATCGCCGCGACGGCGGGCCCGGTCCGGGGCCGTGGGCGTGGCTGCGTCGCGTCGTCGAGGCCGGCACGCTGGCGACGCTGCTGATGGGATTGCTGTGGGCGTTTCGTGCGGTGCTCGGTGGCAACGCGGTGGCGTTCCATGCCGAACACGGCCGCGTGTCGGAGGCGAACTTCCACAGCCTGCAGACCATCTGGGGCGCGCCGCACGTGCAGCGCGAGCTCGTGGTCCGCCACTACCGCAAGGTGGTCACGCGCGAGGAGCAGTTCCGCGACGATCCGACCTTGCCGCCGGTGTTCCGCGACGTCGAGAGCGAGGAGATCGTCGATCAGGACGCGATCACGCGGGCGCACGGCGACGTCGTCGTCGTGCCCAACCTGCGCAAGAAGGGCAGCGGGGTCTACAGCGGCTTCGAGGCCACGTTCGCGGTCGAGTACGAGGTCGTGAATCCCTCGCCGCACGCGACCCGCACCGAGCTCGAGCTGCCGCTGTCGGGACAGGTGCTCTACGACGAATTGCGCGTCACCGTCGACGGTGCGGAGCTGGGCCCGGAGCTGCGCGTGGACGCCGACGCGCTGCGTTGGGAGCGTGCGATGGCGCCGGGTGAGCGCATCACCGTCGCGATCGGCTATGCGACCCGTGGCGTCGAGCACTTCTACTACCAGATCCCCGAGCCGCGAGAGATCCGCGACTTCGCGCTGGCGATGCGCGTCGTGGGCCTGCCGCGCGCCGACGTGAACTACCCCGAGGGCTGCCTGACGCCGTCGTCGATCGACAGCGATGGTGACGATCTGTTGCTGCGGTGGGAGCTCGATCGCTCGCTGACCACCGCCGGCATGGGCGTGGCGCTGCCGCGGCCCGAGCAGCCCGGCGCGGCGGTCGGCGCGGTGCTCTCGCGCAGTCCCTACGCGCTGATGCTGCTGGTCGGCGCCGTGTGCCTGACGCTGCTGATCGACTCGATGGGGCGCACGGGCCGCGACGCGGTCGCGTTGCTCGACGTCGCGCTGACGTGCGCGTGCTACTCGCTGATGTTCGTGATCATGTCGGCCGCCGCGGACGCGCTGGGGCTGTGGGGTGCACTCGCGGCCGGGGCCGCACCGTGCCTGGCGCTGTCGTGGTGGTTGTGGCGGCGCCATCCCTCGCGCACGGCCGTGCTCGCGTTGCTCGGCTTCTTCGTCGCGGTGCATCCGCTCTCGGCGCTGGCGTCCGCGCACATCGAAGCGTTCGACGCCGCGGTGGTCGCCGGCCTCGTGCTCTACCTCGTGGCGCTCACGCTGCGCGCGCGAGCGCGCGCGAACGTGTCGACGCCGGTCGCGTCGACGCGGACGCCGACGCTCGAGGACCTGCCGGTGGCGTGATCGCTCGTGATCGACGCTCGCGATGTGCTTTCGTCGCGCCGAGCCGTCGTCGCCCTCGCGTCGCTGCCGCTGCCGCGATGAACCTCGCCGGCTTCGGGACGGATTCGCGGCGTTCTCGGTTGCGACCGCGCGCGACGCAGCCATACTACCGAGCCATGCGCGCTGAGTTGCTCGCGGTGTTGCTGTGCTTCGCGAGCGTCGGCTGCGGCGGCGACGGGACCCCCGACGCGCCCGCGACGACGCCGGGCTCGACCAGCTCGGGCACGTCCGCGACGACCGACGCGTCGTCGACCGGCGTCGATCCCGTCACGAGCACCGGCGATGCCACGGGCGCGGCGCAGACGTCGACGAGCGGCGCGCCCGAGCCCGAGCCCACGCGCGTGCTCTTCATCGGCAACAGCTACACCTTCGTCAACGACCTGCCCGGGATGATCGAGGGCGTCGCCGAGGGCGCCGGGCAGCCGCTGGACACCGCGATGGTGGCGGTCGGCGGTGCCAGGCTCTCCGACCACGTCGTCAATCCCGACGTCGCCGACGCGCTCGATCAGGGTTGGGACGTCGTGGTGATCCAGGGCCAGAGCGTGGAGCCGGTCGTGGATCACGATGGCTTCGTGCAGGCGGCGGTCGAGCTGTCGGCGATGGTCTCGAGCACGAATCCCGCGGCCGCGTTGCTGCTGTACGAGACCTGGGCCCGCCGCGCGGGCGATCCACTGCTCGACGATCTCGGCATGACCGCGGAGCAGATGCAGGCGGCGTTGACCGCCGGCTACGCCGACGCGGCCGCGGCGACCATGGGCGCGGTGGCGCCGGTCGGACAGACGTGGGCGCTCGCGCTCGCGGATGCGCCGCAGATCGGGCTGTTCGCCAGCGACGGCAGTCACCCCTCGCGCGCGGGCACGTACCTCGCGAGCTGCGTGTTCTTCCGCGCGCTCACCGGCGCGGACGCGGCGATCCTCGAGACCCCGGTCGACGGGCTCGACGACGCGGACGCGGACACGATCGAGTCGATCGCGGACGCGCTCGCGCCGTGAAGCGGAGCCCGCGCTCGCGGGCGGCCAGCGTGGTGGGTGCCGTCGGCGCGCGGACGGCTCGCGCGCAGTCGTTGCGCAGCGCGTGGCCGCGCATCTGGCCAAGATGTGCGCGCGGTCCAGCCCGCCCCATGAAGACCATCATCGAGCCGTTTCGCATCAAGTCGGTCGAGCCGATCCGCATGACCACGCCGCAGCAGCGGGCGCGTCTGCTCGAGCTCGCGCACCACAACCCGTTCTTCTTGCACGCGGACGACGTCGTGATCGATCTGCTCACCGACTCGGGCACCGCGGCGATGAGCGCGAAGCAGTGGGCCGCAATCATGCAGGGCGACGAGAGCTACGCCGGCTCGCCTTCGTTCGCGCGCTTCGAAGCGGCGGTGCGGAACCTGATGCCGTTTTCCCACGTCATCCCGACCCACCAGGGCCGCGCGGCCGAGGCCATCCTCTTCCACCTGCTCGGCGGGCCCGGGCGCATCGTGCCCTCGAACACGCACTTCGACACCACGCGCGGCAACATCGAGGCGACCGGCGCCGAGGCGGTGGACCTCGTGATCGCCGAGGGGCGCGACCCTGCGCGGCTCCATCCGTTCAAGGGCAACATGGATCTCGATCGGCTCGCGGCGCTGCTGGCCGAGCGCGGCGACGCGGTGCCGTGCGTGATGCTCACGGTCACCAACAACGCCGGCGGCGGCCAGCCGGTGAGTCTCGCAAACATCCGCGCCGTCGCCGAGCTGGCGCACCGTCACGGCAAGCCGTTCTTCATCGACGGTTGCCGCTTCGCCGAGAACGCGTGGTTCATCAAGCAGCGCGAGCCCGGCCAGCACGACCGCAGCGTCGTCGAGATCGTGCGCGACATGTTCGCGGTCGCAGACGGCATGACCATGAGCGCCAAGAAGGACGCCTTCGCCAACATCGGCGGATGGCTCGCGCTCGACGACGACGAGCTCGCCGCGCGTGCCCGCACCCGACTGATCCAGACCGAGGGCTTCCCGACCTACGGCGGCCTCGCCGGCCGCGACCTCGACGCCATCGCGCAGGGCCTGGCGGAGATCGTCGACGAGGACTATCTCGCGTACCGCATCCGCACCAACGAGTACATCGGCGAGAAGCTGCTGGCGCTGGGGATCCCGATCGTGCGGCCGACCGGCGGGCACGCGGTCTTCGTCGACGCACGGGCCTGGCTCCCGCACATCCCACCGCTGGCCTACCCCGGCCAGTCGCTGGTCTGCGCGCTGTACCTGCGCGGGGGCATCCGCGCGTGCGAGATCGGCACGGTGATGTTCGGCCGCCACCCCGACGGCAGCGAGACGCCCGCCGCGATGGACCTCGTGCGCCTGGCGATGCCGCGCCGCGTCTACACGCAGTCGCACGCCGACTACGTGGTGGAGACCTTCGCGGAGATCGCCGCGCACAAGGACGCGCTGCCGGGCTACCGCATCACGTGGGAGCCGCCGGCGATGCGGCACTTCACGGCTCGCTTCGCGCCGCTGGCGTGACGACGGGGCGGGTCGGCCAAGCCGTTCACGGGACCCCGCGCGCCAGTTCGTCTTGCAGCGTGCGGTGCACGAACAGGTAGCCCCCGCCGATTCGGCGCAGCAGTCCGCGGCGTACCGCGTCGTCGAGCGCGGTGACCAGGCGCAGCGGCAGGCGGTCGCTGGCCCACAGCAGCATGCGCAGGCTCGCGTGCTGCACCGCCGCGTAGCCCCCCGCGAGGATGCCCGCGAGGTAGGCGACGGATGCAGTCGAGCCGACGACGCCGATCCACTGGAAGCGGACCGGATCGTCGCGCCACAGCTGCGTCATCGCGGCGAGCGCGGGCGCGTCGCGGGCCGCGTTCGTCAACAGTGCGTCGGTGGTGGGATCGGGGCCCACCGGCGCCAGCATGGTCAACAGCGCCTGGACCCCACCGACGACGATCACCAGCAGCACGGACACGCGCGTGAAGTTCTCGCACGAACGGTAGGTGCCGAGGTTGGGGCGCACACGATCGCCGAGATCGTCGGCGTGGAGTCCTGCGAGCGTGCCGAACACCAAGCCCAACAGCAGCAGCCACAGGCCCAGCTGCACGCCGAAGACGGCGAGGCCGAAGCTCCATCCCGCCGCGGCACCCCACACGATCGACGCGACCGCAGCCACCGCGACGGCACCGCTGCCAGCGCGCACCGCCGCGCCGCGCAGGCCCGCGCGCCAGTGTGCCCACGACCACACCAGCCGGTACACCGGGCGGATCGTCGTGACACCGGCGACCGCCGCGACGAACGACGCTGCGATCGCGAACGTCAGCGCCGCCGACCACAGTCCGGCGCGCAGGCCGACCGTCGCCGCCATGAACGTCCCGGTCAGCATCGCGCTGCCGAGCGCGCCGACGCCCAGACTCAGCGCACCGTGCAGCAGGCGGAGTCGCGGTGACTCGAGCCACGCGGGCTGGAGCTCCTCGATCCACAGCGTCGCCCGTCGTTCGTCGCACATGCGTCGAGCGACGAAGCGCAGCGTTCGCTCGAGGCCCGCGGCGCCGCGCTCGACTTCACCCACACCCGTGTCGAGCATCCGCCGCAAGTACAGCTGCCACAGGCGTTCGCGCGCCGGCGGTGCGGTCGATGCGACCACGCCCTCGCCCTGGGTCTGGCACAGCAGCGACAGCATCAGGGGATTGCGTGCGAGCTGCGCCAGCTCCGGGTCGTGGCGCAGCGCTTCGCGCAGGCCGTGCAGCCGCGGTTGCGCCGTGATGACGCGTTCGATCTCGCCGGCGGCGAGCGGCTGGACCGCCAACACCGCCGCACACGCCGGCCAGGACGCCGGTTCTGTCCTCGCGCGCGCCGTCAGCACCACCGTGCGCAGCGAGCGAGCGCACCACGCTTCGATCGCGGCGACGCACGTGGGCCTGCGCGACTCGTCGACCTCGTCGATCCCGTCGAGCAGCACGACGAGTTGGTCCTGATCGATCCACGGGCGCGTGCGCGCGGGCGGGATGCCGTAGCGCGCGTGCAGTTCCTGCGTGAGCCAGTCCGAGAGCGACGCGTGCGTACCCCAGGTCGAGAGGTTGAGCATCACCGGCAGCGGTGCGTCGCGCTCGACCCGTGCGCGGCGTAGCAGCGTGCGCGCGAGCTGCAACAGCAACGTGGTCTTGCCCGCACCCGCGGGGCCCAGCAGCGCCAAGCAGCGCGGGTGCCGTTCGAGCGCCTGTGCGAGCGTGGTCGCGTCGCCGTCCGGCGTCGCCGGGCGGTCGCGCGGCGGTGCGTCGCGCCAGGGCCCGTGCGACAGATCGGGTCGTGCCACCAATGCGAGCGGCAAGGGTTCGTCGCCGTGCAGCGACGCGCTCAGGACGCCATCGATCCAGAAGCTCTCGATGCGCGAGAGCAACACACGCCGCGCGCGTTGCTCGAAGCTCGTGGCACTGGCGACCGCGAGTGCGTCGAGCAGCGCTCGCATCGACGCGAAGCGGGCCTCGGGCTCACTGCTCAGTCCGCGTCGCAGCACCTCGAACAGCGCGTGCGCCGTGGCGCGATCGCTGGGCGGCGGCACGACCCGGCCGGCGCGGATCTCGTCGAGCCGCTCCGCTGGCGTGGTGCCGACGAAGGGCGCTTGGCGATACAACGCCTCGAACAGCGCCACACAGAACGCGAACTGATCGGCCCGGGCGTCGAGCGTGCCGCCGGCCAGCTGCTCCGGTGCCATGTATGCAAGCGTGCCGGCGCGCGCGGGCCCGGCACGCTCGACCTCGACCGCGACGCCGAAGTCGAACACGAGCACGCGCCCGTCGGGTGCCACGCGCACGTTGTCGGGCTTGAAGTCGCGGTGCACGATGCCGCGCTCGTGTGCGGCGTGCAGGCCGAGGCCCGCCTGGTGATAGGCCTCGAGCACGTCGTCGTGCGAGCGATCCGGCTGCGCCTGCCACTGCCGCAACGTCGGTCCCGACGCCAGCTCCATCGCGATGTACACCAGACCCTCGTGCTCGCCGACGCCGTACACCGCGACCACGTGGGGCGCCGACAGTCGCGCGAGTGCCCTGGCCTCGCGCACGACCGCATCCGTCGACTCGGGGCCGGGATGCAGGACCTTGAGCGCGACGTCGCGTTGCAGCAGAGGATCGCGGGCCAGGTACACGGTGCCGCCGGCGCCGCGTCCGAGCTCGCGCGAGATCCGGTACGGGCCGAGCTCGACCGGCACCGGTGGCTCGCCGAACAGCGACTCCGCCAGCCTCGACCAGCACAGCCGACGGTCGACACGCGCCGCGGCCGCGCGCTGCGAGGCCAGTGGCTCGCGGTCCTCGGATCGCTCCGACACGAGTGGCTCGGATCGTACCAGAGCGGCCCGGCACCAGCGCGCACGCGGGGGCGCAATCCAACGCGGCGCGGCGGGCCACCAAGTTCCGAGTGGTCGCCATGCCGGGAGCCCCGAGTCTCGTGTCCTCGCGCGTGCGCGCGATGCTGGCGTCCGCGTCGGCGCGGTGGGTCATCGTCGCCGTGGCGGTCTTGGCGTGCTTGCCGGCGGTGTTCAGTGGGCTCGCGGCGGACGACTTCCTGCAGGCTGCGATCCTCGCCGATCCTGCGAGCTCGCCGTCGGACATCTTCGATGCCGAGCGCGTCGACATCACGCACCCGTGGTGGACCGATCCGACCTGGCACGCCCGCTTCCTGCGCCCGGTGACGGTGTGGAGCCATCGCGTCGACGCCGTGCTGTGGCCGCAGGTGCCCGCGCTCATGCACGTGGTCTCGATCGCCTGGTATGCGGCGCTCGTGCTCGTGACCGCGGCGGTGCTCCGCGAGCTCGGGGGCCCGCGCTGGGCGGCCGGGCTCGCGTTGTGGATGTTCGCGCTCGATGACGCCCACGCGCCGACGGTCGCCTGGGTCGCCGCGCGCGGCACCGTGCTCGCGGGGGTCTTCGGCACCGCTGCGATGCTGCTGTACATCCGCGCGCGACGGCGAGGCGTCACGTCGCTCGGTGCGATCTCGTGCTTCGCGCTGGCGCTGGCGTCGAGCGAGGTCGCGCTCGCCGAGCTGGGCTACCTCGTGGCCTATGCGCTGTTCGTCGACTCCGGCCCGCGTCGCCGGTTGTGGGCGCTGGCGCCGTTCTTCGCGGTGGCGGTGGCGTGGTTGCTGCTGCGCGCGACGATCGGCTGCGGCACCGGCGGCACCGGGTTGTATGTGGAGCCGTGGTCGGACCCGCTGGGATTCCTCGCGGTGGTGGGACCGCGCGTCGCGTTGCTGCTCTCGTCCGTGCTGGGCGTGCCGCTGCTGCTCGATCCCCTGGCGTTCTTCCCCGGGGGCCAGCAGCTCGCGGGCGTCGTGGCCGTGATCGCGCTGCTGGGGTTGGCGCTCGTGCTCGCACCGCTGCGCAACGACGCCGTGGCCCGCTTCTTCGCGACGGCGCTGCTGCTGTCCGCAGTTCCGCTGGCCACGACCGTGCCGCAGGACCGACACACGCTGCTGTTGGGTCTGGCGGGGTTCGGGCTGGTGTCGCGCGTGGTGGTCGCGCTGGCCGAGGGCTGGCTGCGTTCGTCGGCGCTGCGCGTCGTCGCGTGGGCATGGTTGCTGCTGCACGCGGTGCTGGGGCCGCTGCTCGTGCCGCTGCGCGCGTGGACGCCGGCGGTGATGCGTGACTTCACCGAACTCACCGCGGCCGCGTTGCCCGCCGAGGTCGCTCCGCCGGTGGTGCTGCTGGCTGCGCCGTCGGATCTGCACATCATGTACACGCGTGCGCTCGCGAAGGTCCGCGGACGCCCGCACCCCGAACGGTTCCACACGCTGTACACCGGACCGCTGCCCGTGGACGTCGTGCGATCGGGGCCCACCAGCCTCGAGCTGCACACGCGCGGCTGGTTCGCGTGTCCGATGAGCCAGGTCTTCCGCGACGCGCCGATGGCGGTCGGCACGGTGGTGCAGACACCCGACTTCGTCGCCGAGGTCGTGGCGGGCGACGAGGCCGGGCATCCCACCACGGTGCGTTTCACGTTCCCTTGCGTGCTCGAGCGGTGCAGGATCACCTGGCTCGGCTGGGCGGTGGATCGCGCGGTACCGATGCAACCGCCGACGACCGACGGCCCGCAGCAGCTGCGATGACGCACGCGACGCAAGCCACCGATGCCGAGCTGGTGCAGCGCTGGCGGGCCGGCGATCGCGCCGCCTGCGAGGCCTTGTTCCACCGTCACTACGCGGCCGTGGCCCGCTTCTTTCGCAACAAGGCGCCGGCGGAGGCGGCCGACCTGGCGCAGCGGACGTTGCTCACCGGCTTCCAGCGCATCGCGGGTCTGCAGGACGCCGCGCGCTTCAAGTCGTGGATCCTCGGCATGGCCTACAACGTGCTGCGCGAGCAGCTGCGATCGGCTCGCCGCGAGCGCATCGACTTCACGTCGATGTCGCTGGTGGATCTGGGCAGCTCGCCGGTCTCGGTCGTCGCGCGCCAGCGCGTGCATCAGGTGCTGCTCGACGCGCTGCGGCGGATTCCCATCGAGCTGCAAGCCGCGCTCGAACTGCACTACTGGGAGCGCATGAGCGTGCAGGAGATCGCAGACACTCTGGAGATCCCGTTGGGTACGGCGAAGACTCGGCTCCGGCGCGCGCGCGAGCTGGTCGCCGTCGCGATGGCCGATGCGGGCAGCCAGGCGGCGCCGCGCGAGCAGCCCGAGGACCCCAACGCGCCCGACGACCTGCAGGCGTGGGCCTTCGAGATCGGTCGCGCGATCGAACCCGAGTGACGGGGTTGCGCGCCGCGCTCGGCGGCCCTTGTCGCGACCGCACGCAACGCGGATGATGGATCGGTGCGTCCCCTGCTCGCACGAGCCGTCGCGATCGCCCGCGTGCCGGGCCCGCGCGTCGCGACGGCGCCGCGCGCAGGACGATGCCCGTGACGTCCGACGATCCGCAGATGACGCTCGGCGGTGCGACCGCGACCCAGGCCACGGTGGGCGCGGTGACGCGGACGCCGGGCGAGCCGACGTCGAGCACCCTGCTTGCGCCGGGGCAGACGGTCGGGCGCTATGTCGTGCTCGAGCGCGCCGGTGCGGGCGCGTACGGGGTCGTCTATGCCGCCTACGATCCGCAGCTCGATCGTCGCGTCGCGCTCAAGCTGATGGCGCTCGCGCGAGGCGAGACCGACGAGCGCCTGCGCGAGGCCCGGGCGCTGGGTCGCCTGTCGCATCCCAACGTGGTCACCATCCACGACGTCGGCGAGATCGGCGGCAGCGTGTTCCTGGCGATGGAGTTCGTCGCGGGTCGCACGCTGCGGGACCTGCTCGCGGGCGCGCGCGCGGGTGATGCCGAGATCCTGCGCGCGTTCATCGACGCTGGCCGTGGGCTGCAAGCGGCGCATCAGCTCGGCATCGTGCACGGCGACTTCAAGCCCGCCAACGTCATGATCGGCGCCGACGGACGCGCGCGCGTGCTCGACTTCGGCCTCGCGACGATGCAAGGCGGGGCCGACGAGACCACTGCGGCGTCGCGCGTCGCCGGCACGCCGGCGTACATGGCACCGGAGTTGTTCTCCGGCGCGCCGACCAGCGTCGCGTCGGACGTGTTCGCGTTCTGCGTGGCGCTGCACGAGGCCTACGCCGGTACGCGGCCCTTCGGGGGCACCACCGCGGCGGAGCTGGCCTATGCCATCTTGCACGCCGAGCCCGCGCCACTGCCACGTCGCGTGCCCGCGCGGATCCGCAGGATCATCCGCGCCGGCCTCGCGCGCGACCCGGCTGTGCGGCCGCCGACGCTCGCCGCGGTCCTCGCGGCGTTGCAGCCTCCGCGCGCCCGCACCGGGCTGATCGCGGTCGGCAGTGCGGCGGTCACGGCGATCGTGATGCTGCGTGCGAGCAGCTTCGTGCCCGATCCGTGTGCCGACGCCGGTGCGGCGGTCGCCGCGGTGTTCGACGACGCCGCGCGCGAACGCCTGCGCCAGCACATCGACGCTGCCGACGATCCCGACCTCACGCACATGACGCCCGCGATCGAGACACGTCTCGATCGCGCGGTCGAACGCACGCGCGACCAGCTCGACGAGGTCTGCGCTGCGGAGCACAAGCCCCCCGACGAGCGGCCCCCGCGACTGGTCGAGCGTCGCCGCTGCCTCGACGTGCGCGTCGCCACGCTCACGCGGCTGGTCGATGCGCTGCAGCGCGCCGACGGTGTACACCTGGGGCTGGCGATCGGCGTCAGCGAGAACGCGCTGCGCGACACCGATTGCACCGACGCCAGTGATCCGCTGCTCGTCACGCCCGCCGGTGACGCCGGTGCGGTGCGCATCGCCGATGCACTGCTCGAGCTGTCGTGGGCGAAGGGCGAGGCCCGCGCGGGCTACAGCCAGGAGGCGATGCGTCGCGTCGAGGCCGCGCGCGAGGCCTATGCCGACCTCCCGCTGGTGCTGCCGCGTTTCGGGTTGATGCTCGGACGCGATCTGACGCCGCTCGAGGATCTCGATCGCGCCAACGCCGAGGTGAGGGCCGCGATGCTCGAGGCGCTGCGCCGAGGTGATCTCGTTACCGGCCTACGCGCGGTCGCGGCCGCGATCCTGCTCTCGGTCGAGCGCAACTCCGGCACCGGCGGGCGGCGCGACGAGACCGCGCGGGGCCTGCTCGAGCTCGCCGACGCCTTGCGGCAGGGCCAGGGCACCATTTCCGGGCTCGAGCTCGAGCTCGCGTTGGCCGATGTCTCGTTGTCGACGTTCGAGCTGGACTACGACGCGGCCGAGCGAGCACTGGCGCGTGCGAGCGCGGCCGCGGATCCGGAGCGAGCCGTCGACGCGGCCATGCTCGCGCAAGGGCGCGCCGTGCTCGCATTCAACCAGCAGCAGATGCGCGAGGCCTGGCACGCCGGCGCGGAGGCGGCGGCGTTGCAACGATTCCTGCACGGCAACCACTATCCGCTCGCGGGGCTGGCGGATCGCACCAGCGCTGTCGTGCTCGTGCGCGTCGGTGAGTTCGAACGCGGCCGCGCGTTGCTCGAGCAGATCGTCGCGTCGCTGCTGCAGCGATACGCCCCCGACTCTCGTGCGGTCGTGACCGCGATGTTCAACCTGTGCCCCGCGCGACGCGACACCGGGGATTTCGACGGCGCCGCACAGTGCTACGCGCAGGTCGGGCGCTCGGCGGCGCGTTTCGGCGGTCACCGCACCGCGGCGGCCTCGTGGCGAGGGCTCGCCTCGGCGTGGGTGCTCGCGGGCAACGACGTGGCGGCGATGCTGATGTACCAGCGGGCGGAGATCGACGAACGCGACCTCGACCGCCGCTTGTTGAGCGCCGCCGATCTCGCGGATCTCTGGCGCCGCCACGGGCTGCCGGGGCTGGCGGCGGACCGGCTGCGACGCGTGCTCGCAGACCTTCCCGCCGCGGTGGCGCAGCCCCGACGCTACGCGCAGGTCGCATTGGTCGACGCGCTCATCGATCGCGGTGACGTGGCGGCCGCGAGCGAGATCGTCGATGGCGCCGTCGCGGAGGGCGGCTTCTACGACCACGTCTTCACCGCGCAGCGCGGGCGGATCCGTGCGCTGCGCGGGGACCTGACGGGCGCGCGCGACGATCTCGAGTCGGCGATGGCCGACTTCGAACACGGCGTCATCTCCGACATCGGTTGGGCCGGGCCCACCGCGTTCGCGCTGGCACAGGTGCGCGCCACGATCCGTGCCGATGATCCCGCTGCGCGCGAGGCCGCCGAGGTCGCGCTCGCGATGTACCGCAAGGCGCCGGGCTTCGCCGCCGACGCGACGCGGGTGGAGCAGTTTGTCGCGACGCTGCCCGCGGCGACGACGGCCGCGCGCGCTCAGTAGCGCAGGTATCGCAGGCGCATCGAGACGTCGTAGTCCCAGTCGAGCAGCTCGAACGCGTGGCCGGGCGCGACCTCGAACGTGACGTGACGACCCGGGAGCAGCGACGCGTAGAACGACTCGGCCGGCTTGCCTGGTGCCGAGAACGTGCCGTTGACGAGCAGCGGCGAGTCTTGGCCCTCCTCGGTGCTCTTGTGGCTGTGGCCCAGGAAGTGGAGCTTTGCGCCGCCGGGCAGCGCAGCGGTTTCGTCGCGGCGGATCGTGAACTCCTTCAGCGACTCCGCAACGGTGAACTCGAGCAGGTTCTGCGACGTGGAGCGGGTGCCGAAGCCTGCGTCCGCACCGTGGCTGGCGCGAATGCCCCTGGGGTCCCAGGTGATCTCGATTCGGTACACGCCGCGCTTCCACGTCGGGTACAGCGACGCGAGCGGGAGCTCCCGGCGCAGCGTCGCGCCGGCCGCGATCGGCGTGGCGTGCCCACGGGCACGCGGTGTCTTGCAGACCTTGGGCGCCAGCGCCTTGCCGCGCGCATCGGTGATGCGCACCGCGAGCCAGGCCTGCGAGAAGCAGGCCGCGTCGTCGAAGTCGACCATCGGCAGCGGCTTGCTGTCGAGGTTGTGGACCGTGACCGTGACCGTCGGCGCGGTGGTCCCGAGCGCGGGCGCGATCACGAACTCGACGCGGGCCGGCATGCACGACGGTCCGTCACAGTCGGTCGTGGTCGTGCCCGGTTGCAGCGGCTCGGGCGTGGAGATCGGGCTCGGGCTCATGACGGTGGGACTCGTGGCGACCGGGCGCGTGGGCGTGGGGCTCGCGGGCGTGGGGCTCGCGGCGGTCTGCGGCGGCTGCGTCGGGACCGCGGGGTGTGCACGACACGCGCAGAGCAGGAAGGTCAAGGGAACGCATCGCAGGGGCCGCCGCACGTCGCGATGGTAGCAGCGTCGCTTCCGATGCAACCACTCCACGGGTTGTGGCACGCTGCGAGCGTAGGTGGATGACATGATGGCGAGATGGACATGCAGTGTGGTGGTGGTCCTGTGCGCGTGTGCAGACGCGAACCCCGACGGTGGCTGTGCGTGACCGACGAGCAGATCCTGGGCTGGCAGACCGAGTGTAAGAGCTGCGCCATGACGCTCTTCGACATCACGCTGGACGAGCCGCTGGTCATGGGTGTGCAGTACGTCGACGTGCACCGCGTCGACATCGAGCACCATGGCACCTCGCCGATGGACTGCTACTACGGCGGCGACACGCAGCTGTCGTCGAAGCTCGACGTCCTCGCGCTCGACGACGAGTGCGTGATCGCGGTGTTCTACCCCAAGCTCTCGACGCCGCTGCCGTTCGCGGCGGCGCGCCGCACCTGCGGCTAGTCGATCGTCTGCCCGCGCGTCTCTTCGCCCAGCCCCATCCGCAGCAGCACCAAGCCCAGCAACGGTGGCAACGCGACGAACTGCAGCACCGTCAGCGGGTTCGCGCCGC
>JAIBBS010000210.1 GCA_019694555.1 Nannocystaceae bacterium | reverse complement strand
GCTGCCGTCGCCGGCCGCGTCACCGCCGTCGCCGCCGCCGTCGCCCGCAGCGTCGTCGCCACCGCCATCGCCGTCGCCCGCGTCGCCGGCCCCGGCCGCGACCACGATGTGCACCGCGGCGCTGCTGGTCTCGTGGATGCCGTCGCGCGCGACCGCGACCAGCTCGTACTGTCCCTCGAGCAACTCGGGGAAGTGCCACTGCCACGGCGGCTGCGTGAGCGTGCCTTGCAGCTGATCGGCGACGTACAGCTCGACCTCGGTGACGCCGACGTCGTCCTGCGCGTCGACCGTGACCGCGAGCGAGTCACCGGGTTCGAAGCCTGCGCCGTCGGACGGTGAGGTGATCGCGACCGTCGGCGCTGCGCCGTCGGGATGCACCGGTCCGCCGGCACACGCGATCGGACCCCACGCGCCATCTTGCTGCTGCGGCGTGGTGCCGTCGAGGCAGCGCGGCTCGCCGCTGCCGCCGGGGAACGCGACCTCGATCTCGGCGTGCGCGGCGTCCTGCGCCCGCACGGTGAAGCTGACGGTGCCCGCGGGATCGGCATAGGCTTCGCCCTCGGCCAGGAACGCGCCCTCGCCGAGATCGATGAGGTAGCCATCGGGACCCCACGCGTCGACCGTGCTCGAGACGTGCACGAGCACGCCCGCGAGCCCATCGGCGGCGTCGAAGCCGGTGGGCTGGCGATACTCGAGGTAGTACTCGCGGCCGTCGAAGGTCGGCAGCCGCAGCGCCTGGATGCCGTCGCACGGCGTCTCGGTCGGCACGAGGTTGAACGTGCCGCTCGCGCTCGCGGCCACCGAGTTGCAGCCCTCGAGCCAGCCCATGTACTCCTTCTGGTGCGCGGCGACGTGGCCGCAGCCGTAGCCCATCGGTTCGTAGGGGCTGCCGTACTCCTCGACGTTGCAGTTGCTGCCGAAGGGGCCGCTGCCGCAGTCGTAGTAGAAGTGCGTGTGCATCATGCCGTAGTTGTGCGCGACCTCCTGGTTGCGCACGACGCAGTCGAACTCGCCGTTGTACCAGCTGTTGCGCTCGGGCTGCTGCGGCGAGCCCAGCATCGCGAGTCCACCCCAGCCGCAGCCGATGCTGGGAAAGTGCACCATCAGCTGCTGCCAGTCGCCGGGGTTTCGGCCCTCGCCCGCGATGGCCTCCTCGGCGTAGGCCGCGATGGCGTCGGGATCGCAGCCGCCAGGCCACGGGATCTCGTAGGGGCCGAGCACGTCGCCGGTGATGGTCTCCTTGCCGTACGAGATCTCGGACCAGTACGCCTGGCTCGACTCGGCGTCGCCCCACATGCGTGACTGCGCCTCGTCGGCGTCGAGTGCCGGCTCGCCCCAGTGCACCAGCGCCAGCGCGAGCGATCGCGGGGGCAGCGGCTCGGGGTCGAGCAGCGGCACCGGCGGCGGTGCGAGCGACTCGAGCGACTCGACCTCGAGCACCTCGCCGGGCAACAGCGCTTCGGCGTCGCCCAGGTGGCCCCACACGCGCACCCACGATCGCGGCGGCGGTGGGCTCGCGTCGCCCAGCTGCAGCACGATGCGCTGCTCGCCCGCGACCACGCGGTGGATGAGCTCGCTGGTGCCGTCGTCGCGCCGTGCGATCAGCGATTGCAGTCGACCCTCGACCACGTCGGCGCTGCCGAAGCCGAAGCGCCGCCACTGCGCGGGATCGTCGGTCGCGTCGTCGCTGCAGCCCGCGAACGCGAGCATCGAGATCATCGCCACGCGCACGCGCGCGATCCGTCGCCAATCGATCGAGCCCAACGTCGTCATCGCGCTGGCACTGTTTCGCGTTGCGCTCGCGAGCGTCAAGCACGTGCACGACGATCGCGACGTGCTCGCGTACGATTGTGCGAAGTGCCCAGCACGCGCGGCGGTGTCGTGCAACTCGCCTGGGCAACTCGCATGGCGATCCCACGCGAGCACGCACCGCGCGACTGCGTGCGAGCGCGCAGACGACCCTCGATGCCGCGCGCGCCCGCGAGCCACCGCGCCCACGCCGGGGCGCCCCGCGACCGCGCGCGGATCACCGCGCGGCCCCGCAGCGAACGCGCCGCGCACACGTGCAGGCCCACCCGCGCAGCGAGCCGAGGCCGGCCCTGCGCGTCGGCTTCCGCAATCGCGGCGGTCCTGCTAGCGTGACGGTGGAGGAGCCCTCGTGACCGACACGCCCGAAGACCGCCAGGACACCGAGGTCGAGTCCTACGACGCGATGCAGGCCGAGGTGGATCGCCACTTCGGCGGCAGCTGGGAGCAGTTCCTCAAGGCGCTGCAGAACCCCGCCGAGGTGCTGCACTTCGTGCTGACGCGCCACTGCGGCACCGACGCCGCGCGGTTCGAGGCGTGGGCCAAGGAGAAGGAGCTCCCGGCCGGCTGGGTGCCGCGCTTCTACATGACGCTGACGCCCGACGGTCAGCTCAAGTCGTGACGCGCTCGAGCTGATCGAGCAGCAGCCGCAGCGGCTTGCTCAGCTCGGCCTCGACCGCGACCCGCTCGCGCACGGCCGCCAGCATCGCGCTGCGATCGGCGGCCGCGGTCTCGGGCGCCAGCGCGCCCCAACCGGTGCGAATGGCGGCGCGTCGCACCGCGCGGTGCGGATGGCCCAGCGCGCGCGTCCACGCCTCGAGCACCGCGCGGCCGTGGCCAGCTTCGCCGCCGCGCAGCACCGCCAGCCGCGACAGCCCGGCGATCCACGCCTGCGGCGACGCGCCCTCGTGCAGGCCCGCGAGCACCTCGGCCACGCCGACGCAGGCGAACGCGCGCGCGAGCTCGGCGGTCCACAGCGTGGCCTCGGGGCCGGCGACGGTGAGGTAGACGACGTCACCGACGTGGTCGCCGAGCACCGCGAGCTCGGTGCCGTCCGCAGTGCGCACGCGGACGCACGCGAGCTCGTCGTGGCTGCGATCGACGTCCTCGATCGCGCGGCCGTGGCTGCGCAGCCACGTCGCGACGCCGCGCACGTCGTCGCGGTTCGCCAGCACCAGCACCTGGGCGCTCATGTCAGCGGCCGCTCCTGACGGGCATGCCGTCGGCGTCGTCCTCGTCGTGGTCGATCTCGTAGTCGCTGTACGGATCCCACTGCACCGCGGCGATGCCTTCGTCGAGCACACCCTCGATCTGGGCCCGCAGCGCCTCGTCGGGCTCGGTCACGGTGGCCTCCTCGAGCAGCGACTCGTGGTTGTGGGCCAAGAGGATGTTGTAGAGCATCGAGCGCACGCTCGCGTCGGGGTGCGGCAGCAGCGTGCGGTACAGCGTCGTGACGCTGGGATCGCTGTGACGCAGCGCCGAGATGACCTGCAGCAGGCCCGCGATCACGTCGGGATCGCGCTCGCGCTCGAGCTGCGCCTGCAGATCGCCGGCGCTCTCGAAGCGGAAGCCCAACAGCGCCGCGACCACGTCGAGCGGCAGCTCGCGGGGGTACTCGCTGCCGAAGCGCGCGTTGAGGCGGTCGACCACCGCGCCGTGGCGACTGGGCCGGAAGCGGACCTCGGCGACGAAGACGTCGCGGTGGTGCAGCTCGATGGTGAGGATGGATCGCGAGTGCCGCGTGCGCCGCGAGATCGACCACACCCGGCCCTGCAGCTGCCGCGTGACCTGCTGCTCGCGCGCCGACAAGCCCAGCTGCAGCCGCGGCTGCTCGGGCAGCTCCACCGGCCATGGATCGTCGCGCACGCTGCTGCCCCACGCGCCGGCCTCGACGAAGGGATTGAGCGCGAAGTGGCGATCGAGCTCGGCGGCGTTGGCCGGCTCGAGCTCGCCGGTGTACGGGCTCGGCACGCCGAACTGCAGGCGGTAGCCGATGAAGCCGCGCACCTGCGCCGGCAGCTCGACCCGCGGTAGATCCGGGCGCGGCACGAAGTCCGCCAGTGCGTCGCGCATCGACGCGACGTCGCGGCCGGCCGGCAGCCACAGAAACGGCGGGTGCGCCTCCGACAGCGCCAGCAACAGCTGATCGCCGTGGGGCTCGTAGGCCCACAGCATGGTGACGCGCGTGCGATCGCGGGTCATCACGCTGGGCCCGCTGGCGATCGGCACGGTCGCCGCGAGGATCTCCCGCGCGTACGCCAGCGTCGCAGGCGTGTGCATCGTGCCGGCGGGCCCGCGCTCGTACGCCTGCTGCAGCGACTCGCTGCGCGCGCGCGAGGCCTCGGCCGACAGCATCTGCACGCCGAGGCTGCCCAGCTGGGGATCGCGCGCGAGCGCCAGCAGCCACGCCGGCGCCTGCGGCAGCCAGCTCGGCACGATCGGCGAGGGCGCGAGCACGGCCATGACCGCCTGCGCGTGCCGTGCCCGGCGCCAGCGCGGATCCATGCGCGCCTGCTCGGCCAGCTCCGGATGCGATTGCAGCAGCTCGGCCAGCGCCGCGGTCGCGTCTTGCGGTCGATCGCACGACAGCCACAGCGTCGCCAGCTCGTAGCGCGCAGCGGCGAGCTCGTCGTCCTCTTCGAGCGCACGTCGCAGCGCGCGCTCGGCCTCCTCGGCGCGGCCGCGGTCGGACAGCACACGGCCCAGCTGCAACCATCGCGCGCCGTCGTGGGGATCGTCGTCGAGCCCGGCCCGCATGTGCGCGATGGCGCTGTCGCCGTCGCCGCGGGCCAACGCCAGCGCACCGCGGGCGTGCAGGAGATCGGCGCGCGCGATGGCCTCGTCGCCCGCGGCCGCACCTTCGGCCGCGGTCAGCGAGGCACCCGCGTCGTCGAGTCGGCCCAGCGCCGCGAGCAGGTGCGTGCGCAGGAACTCGCCCACGCTGCGGGGCGTGCCGCCGGCGAGCGCCGACTCGATGGCCGCGAGCGCGCCATGGTGGTCGCCGGCGCGGTGACGCAGCACCGCGAGCAGCTGCCAGCCGTCGGCGGTCATCGCCGCGGGATCGAGCGCGGCGCGGGTCTCGAGGTCCGCGCGGAGCTCGGCGTCGTCACCCAGATCGAAGCCGCGGATGTCCGCGCTGAGGTCGTCGAAGTAGGGCGACTGCATCGCGCCGCGCCGGTTGGCTCGGCGCGCACGGTACCACAGTCGACAATTCGAGCGGTCGTGTCGGGCGGACAGACCCGGCGCCCCCCAAAGGGTGGGGCGGCAGGCGGGGCGGACGGGGCGGTTCGCCCGAACACGACCGTCTCGCAAGGGGAGTTGACCTTCGAGGGTGGAAGGTTCCCCTGCGGCGGCGCGCGTACGCAAAACGCTGCAGCGTGGCCCGCCTGGCGGCGATGGCCGCCTGCGCGGCGCGCCGTCAGTAGCGGATCTCGGCGCGGAAGAAGCCGCCGAGCATGGGCCGGTCGCGATCGCCGCCCGCCTTCACGAACGCGCGGCCGGGAAACAGCACGGCGCCCTGCAGCCCCGCCTGCAACCACGCGTTGCGCAGGCCGTAGCGCGCGCGCAGGCCCAGGTCGAGCTCGGTGCCGAGGTAGCGGTGCGAGCTGTCGCCGCCGAGGCTGTTGTGCGGCGAGCCGCCGCGCAGCTTGGTCGTGTAGGGATCGACCAGCGGCACCGCCGCGGTCGCGACCAGCGGGCCGCCCCACAGCTCGAAGATCTCGCGCAGCGCGTAGCGGAACTTGGGCTGGATGAAGATCGCGTTGGTGACGGTGCCGCGGGTCGGCAGGTACTGCGTGCCGTTGGCCGGCACGCCCGACAGCGCGGGATCTTCCGCGCGGATCTCCGTGCGCGCGCTCTGCCAGCCGCGGTAGTACTGGAACAGCAGCAGCCCCGCGGTGTAGCCCGGCGCGGCCTCGAAGTCGTTGATCTGATCGTCGTCGGGATCGGCGTCGCCGCTGGCGAGGCCCGCGTCGGCGCCGAGCAGCCACCGCGCGGGATTGCCGAGGTAGCCGCGCAAAGCGGTGGCCGCCTGCAACACCTGGTGGTGATCGAACTTGCCCTTCGCGAAGGTGGTGCGGCCCGCGATCGCGGCGAGCTCGAACGCGCCCAGCACCGTGAAGTCGTCGCGCAGCACGCGGAAGCCCTGGCCCGCGAAGTCGAACACGCCGACCTCGAGCTTGTTGTCGCCGCCGGTGCGATCGCCGTCGGGCTTGCTCATCTGGTGGCGGTACGCGCCGTAGACCCCGATCCAATTGCCGGGTCGGTCCTCGGGCTCCCAGCGCACGACCAGGATGCCCTGGCCCGCGACGTCGCCCTGGACCAGGTTGGCCTGCGGATCGCGGTAGACGAGATCGGCGGCGACCGCCACCAGCAACGCCTTGCCGGGTCCGCCGCTGCGCGCGAGCGGCCGCGTGCCGAACAGGATGCGCTCCTGGATCGAGCCGATGCCGTCGTCGCCGAACTTCATGTCGCCGAAGCGATCCATGTTGTTGCCGTCGTTGGCGACCAGGCCCTGCCCCCAGTTGAACGCCATCTGGCCCACGCGCAGCTGGCCGTACTTGCTGGTCCACTGCACGTAGAGCTCGCGCGGGTCCGCGATGTACATGCCGTAGCTCTGCGGCGGCGTGCCGTGATCGAGCAGGTCCTGGATCACCGGGTTGCCGCTGCGCGTCGGCGCCCAGCGGCCGTTGGCCAGATCGAGCATGCCGACGATGGTGACGTTCTGCTTCTTGCCCAGCACCAGCTGCGGCCGCCAGCGGACGCGACCGTAGAGCATCGCGCCCTCGGAGTAGCTGGCGCCGCCGTCGTCGAGCGAGAACTCGCTGACGGCGCCGGTCACGGCGCGGGCCTGCACGTCGGGGATGAACGTGACGGTGCCCTTGTCGTTGCTGACCCGGGCCTGCTCGCCGGGGTACCAGCCGTTCATCGTGGTCAGGATCCGCGGCACCGGGTGCGGCGCCGGCGACGGCATCGGGCCGGTGTGCACATCGGGTGTCACGACCGTGGGATCGGGCGCGACGGTCGTGTCCGTCGGCGCGCCCACGTCGTCGGCGTCGTCGACGGCAGCGTCGCCGGCGCGACCGACGACCTCGATCTCGGCCTCGCCCTGCGGCTTGACCTCGATCGCACCGTCGTAGGGCCGCCGCGGTGATTGCGTCGCGTCCGCACCGGCGGGCGCGGGCGCGAGGCTGAGCATCGCGACGACGAGCGAGGCGGAGGCGGCCATGTGGCGCGACCCTAACAGGGGCCGGCAGGGTGCGGTAGAGTCCTGCGAATGACCGGCGGCAAGACCCTGAACCTGATCCTGACTGGTGGCTTTCTCGGCGGCCTCGCAGCGCTCGGCGCGTGCGGTGGTGACGACGGCGGCGGGGCCGAAGGCACCGCGACGGTGACCGCAGGCTCGAGCAGCGGTGACTCGGGCTCGGCGACGCAGTCCACGACCATGTCGACGAGCGAGTCGGCGACCATGACCACGACCGAAGCCGACACCTCGTCGTCGGGTGGCCAGACCACGATGACGACCGACCCGACCGAGGCCGACTCGAGCAGCGGCGGCACGCCGGCAGCCGCGGCCTTCCGCTTCAACTCCGTGGCCGTCCGCGACCCGCACTTCTTCGCGCCGATCGTCGGTGACGTCACCGAGGGCAGCGTCAACATGCCGCTCAACATGGCGCTCAACGCCGACGGCGACGGCGACGGCCTGTTCGACCTGGGCTTCATCCTCGCGTTCGATCCGCTCGACCAGTCCGACGGTGGCACCGGCGCGGTCACGTTCGCGAACGTGCAGTGCAACGACGCCGCGGATCCGACCATGTGCACCCTGCGTCCGATGACGCAGGAGTACCCCACGACCTACACCAGCCAGGCCGACGGCACCTGCCAGGCGCCCAACCCCGACTACCTCGGGCCCGGCTACGATCCCACGCCGCAGTCGACCACCGGCCCGTGCTTCGTCACCGCCGGTACCTCGGTGAGCATCGCGACCTCGTCGTTCGCGCTGCCGATGGAGAACGCGACCGTGGCCGCGCGCTACGTCGGCGATCCCGCGGGCAACCTGGTCGAGGGCTCGATCATCGGCTTCGTGTCGCAGGCCGCGGCCGACAGCGCGATCCTCATGGGCACGGGCACGCCGTTCGACGGCATGCCGGTCTCGGCGCTGCTGCACGACGACGCCAAGGACGACGGCGACACCGGTTGGTGGTTCCACATCGACTTCACCGCGGTGCCGGCGACGTACTGACGCGCGCGCCCTCGCGATGGTGAATCCGACCCAGCCGCGCCGCACCCTGCTCGGCCACATGCCGAGCAAGTGGCTGCGGCCGCGGCGGCGCGAGGTGGTCTGGCGCGCGCTGCTGGTGCTGCTGTACGGCACCGTGCTGGTGCTGATGACGCGCGAGCTGGCCACGCTCGACGAGCGCATCGTCTATGGCCCCCAGGTGGTCGGCGAGGTGCTCGACGCCATGGGCGAGCACGGCCGCAACGAGTACCGCCTGGTCGCCGCGATCGACCTGGGCTTCCTCGCGGTGTACGGCTGGCTGCTGGTCACGTGGCTGCGCTTCCTCAAGGTGCGCGACGGTCTGCCCAAGCGCCTGCCGGCGATCGTGGCGCTGGTGCCCTCGCTGTTCGACGCGATCGAGACCTCGTCGGTGCTCTTGTTGCTGCGCCGCTATCCCGAGCTCGACCCGACGCTGGCGACGGTGGCCGCGATCGCGACCCCGCTCAAGTGGGGCTCGTTCGCCGTGCTCGCGGTGACGCTCGCGGTCGGCGAGGTCAACCGCTGGCACCGTCGCCACGACCCCCGCTGATCGCGTGGGGCACCGCCACGGCGCGTCGAGCCGGGACTGGCGCCGCGCCGTACTCGGTGGAGGCGGGGCCGTCCTCGCTGTGCCGCGAAGGCGCACACCTTCACCGAAGCTCCCACCGAACTTCATCGGTTGACGATCCTGTCGTGTCGATCGCAGCGTACCCTGGCTGCGACGGTATCCGGACGCGCGCGCGTTGGACCGAGCCGCGGATCGATTCGATGGAGACCCAACCGTACAAGCCCCAGTCGGCGCGCTCGCCTTCGTCGCCGACCCTGGGTGAGCCGCTGCCGATGGGCTGGGCCGACGGCACCACGATGCGGCCCGACGGCTCGGTGCCCGCACCGCCCGCGTTCGGCACGGTGTTGCCGGCGCCGCCGGCACCCGGTGCGCGCGGCGGTGCGCTGCGCGGCGCTGCGCTCGGCGCGATCGCGGGCGGCGTCGTGCTGGTGGGCGTGATCGCGTGGTGGAACCTCCGCGGCGCGGACACGCGCGCCACCGCCAGCGCGCCCGCCAACGCGCCCGCGGTGGTCTCGAGCGACACCGTCGGCGTGGGTCCCTCCGAGGGCGCTGCGAAGCCTGCGACACCCGATGCGGTCGCGCCGGCCGCGACGCCGCGGTGTCCCGCAGGCATGCAGTTCATCGCGGGCGGCAAGTTCTACATGGGCACCGACGCCGACGATCCCGTGCTCGCGGCGGCGCGGCCGGCCCACCCGGTGGAGGTGCCGCCGTTTTGCATCGACATCCACGAGGTCACCGTCGACGGCTACCGCGCGTGCTCGACCAAGGGCGAGTGCAAGCGAGCGTTCCGCGAGTCGCGGTGGCCGCAGGGCAACACCGACCAGACGCAGTGGCGCGCGCAGATGGATGCGCACTCGGAGCTGTGCAACGAGAGCCGCGACGATCGCGGTACGCACCCGATCAACTGCGTCGACTGGGCGCAGGCGCAGCACTTCTGTCAGTGGCGCGGCGCGACGCTGCCGACCGAGGCGCAGTGGGAGTTCGCCGCGCGCGGCTCCGATGGACGCGTGTACTCGTGGGGTGACGCGAAGCCCTCGCGCACGCACATGAACGGCGCCGGGCCCGAGTACGTGGCGTGGCGACAGGACAAGGGCCTGCCGCCGCACGCGGTGCTCTACGACGAGGCCGATCCGTGGATCGGCACCGCGCCGGTCGGCAGCGCCACCGAGGGCGCGTCGCAGCAGGGCCTGTTCGATCTCGCCGGCAACGTCTTCGAGTGGACCGCCGACGCCTACGCGCCGTACCCCGGCGCCGACGCGCCCGCGAGCAGCGACACCAGCGATCGCCGCGTGATCCGAGGCGGCGCGTTCAACAGCTTCCAGCCGCAGTTCGCCGATCCGGCGCTGCGCTTCCCCCAGGCCGCCGACGCGCACACCCACGGCATCGGGTTCCGCTGCGCGGCCGCGCCCCAGTGAGCCGTCACCGAACACACCCCGGAGCCGTCATGCAGCGCACCTCGTCTCGTCCCGCGTTCCTCACGACCCTCGCCGCGCTCGGCAGCCTCGCGTTCGCCGGCTGCGCCAGCCACAAGGCCGCCGCGCCGCAGGCCACCGAGGTCGCACCGGCCGTCGCCGCCACGGACGACGACGCGGACGACGACGACGACGCCGACGATGCCGACGACGCCGACGACGCCGACGATGCCGACGGTGCCGCGGCCGCGCCGCCCGCCGACGCGCCCGCGGCCACCGCGAGCGCGCCCGATCAACCCGCGCCCGCGCCCGCCGTCGCGGCCGCGCCCGAGCCCGCGCCGGCACCGGTCGCGAAGGCGAAGCCCAAGAAGAAGCCGGCCAAGCGCGCGGCCAAGAAGGGCGACAAGGCCGAGGCCGCCTGCGGCGAGGGCACCTGCGCCTGACAGCCCGGCAGCGAATGCCGACGGGCTCTCGTCGCGAGAGCGACCGGGAGCACAGGGGTCAGGTGACCGGCTTGCTCTCCACAGACGGAGGCCGCGCGGGCCTCACGGCTCGACCACGACCAAGCCGTCGTCCTCGCCGGCGGCGGGCTCGCTGCCGGGCTTGTGCATCGCGGCGGTGATCGGACTCTGACGTCGGCCGCGGATGCGGCCCTCGGTCACCATGACCGGCACGGGCTCGACCAGCTCGTACTTGTAGCCGCGCGAGTCGACGCGCAGCACGAACGTGCGCTCGTCGACCTCGAGGTTGCGGCGCACGCCGACCGGCTGCGGTCCCACGCGGGTGTATGCGCGGTGCTGCAGGATGAACGAGAACATCCGCACCGCATCCATGTTGTAGAGGCGATGGCAGCCGTGGGAGAAGCGGCGCAGGATCGACATGTAGTCGACGCTGCCGTGGGTCCGGATCGAGTTGTCGAACTCGGACTTCACGTTGCCGGCCTCGTCCTTGTTCTGGCGGATGTGATAGGCCGCGACCAGGCCGTAGGCGCTGCGATAGCCGGGGCCGATCTCGGGGTAGTTCACGTCGCGACGGAACTTGCCCTTGCGCCAATAGCCCTTGACCAGCTCCTCGGGCGGCGTGGTCGCGGGCGGGATCCACACCGGCGCGGCCATGATGTCCTTCCACACCCGCGCGCCGACGTCGGAGTTCTTGTACTTGAGCACGACCTCGCCGTCCTCGAACTCGTTGCGCCACGAGCCGATGGTCGTGCGCCAGTGCACCAGCGGGATGCTCTGGCCCTCGTACTTCACGGACAGCGTCAGGTGGGGGTAGCGCTGCCGCGGTTGGGCCTTCTTGTTGCCGGCGTCGTCGTACGGGAAGTCGTACCAGACGTCGCCGCGATCGATGAGGGTCTCGAACGCCATGTCGGCGGCGTAGTACTCGGGCAGCGGCGGCAGCTTCAGCGCGACCACCAGCCCGACGAAGCCCGGGTCACCCGGGTTCTTGCCCGCGCCGCCGGTGGCGGCGGCGAAGCGCTCGATCGCCTTCGCGGCGGCCTGCGGCGTGGCGACGTCGAGCTGCTCGATGGCGGCCTGCGTGAACTCGGACACCAGATCGCGCAGCGGCTGCTCCTTGCCCGACTTGTCCTTCCAGCGGAAGTCCTTCTTCCACTGCGCCGCCGAGCCGTCCTCGACGATGCCGGCGGACGAGGTCACGCGCTCCTCGATCATCCGCAGCAGTCGCGCGTGCACGGCCTCGACCGGCGGCTTGGCCAGCATCGCGAGGTTGTCGTCCTTGAAGTGACCCCAACCCATGATGTCGTGCTTGCGCTCGAACGACGCGAGCGCGTGGGTGGTCTCGGCGTCGAACATGCCGAACTCGCCGGGCTCGACGCTGCCCTTGCCCTCGTTGCTGCGGAACATGCCCTCGCACACGAAGCGCTTCTGCGCGTTGGCGATGACGTCGACTTCGTCCTGGACGTTGCGCCACTGCTTGTAGAGCGCCTTGGTCTTGGGATGGCTCGCCGCGGCCTGCAGGCCCTCCGGCGTGGTCGGATCGAGCTTGGCCTTGCGCGCCTTCTTGAACAGCTCGGCCTTCATCCACGCCGCGGTGCGCACGCGCTTGGACGCGCTGGCCTTGGAGTACGAGATGTCGCCGCGGAAGCGGCCGAACGCGCTGCCGTCGTAGCCGTGCTTGGCCAGGCACGGCTCGACCTCGGTCGCGAGCGCCTGCCACTCGCGCCAGATCACCGACAGCGTGGGCGGGATGCCGTACAGCTCGAGGTAGTTCTGCTCGTGCGCGTCGAGCGGTTCGCCCCACTGATCGACTGCATCGGCGGCGAGCCCGAGGTAGCGCTCGCGGTACGCGTTGGGCTTGGTGTCGTCTTGGCCCGGGGTCTTCTCCGTGAAGATGTACGGGGTCCAGTCATCGGAGAGATCCACCAGCGTGTACCCCTGGGCCTCGGCCTGCCCGGGATCGATGGGCTCGAGCGTGCCGCCTTGGACCACGAAGGCCTTGGTGCCGGCCTTTTCGCGCAGGCTGCTCTTGGTCAGCGGTGGGACCTCGCGCTTGGCTGTCGCGCCCGAACCGGAGCCGCCCGGGGAGCCGGACGCGCCGTCGCCCGAGGTGGCGGCCTCGGGGTCTTCGCCGACCTTGGTGGTCTGCGAGCAGGCGGCCAGGGCGATTGCGATCGCCGTGCGCATCACGCCAAAGAGCAGCTTCGCGCCTCGTGTCTGCGGCCTGGACATGGATCGACCCTCGCTGACGGTCGGTCTTCGATCGTAGCGTTGCGGGCCTCGACGCGCCAAAGTCGGGCGGGATTTCGGGCTCGATGGCGAGCGGCGCGGCGCGGTCGGTTGCGCGCCGGCGGCGGTGGGGTGTGCGCGAGGCGTTTCGGGCCGGTCGAAGCCAGCGGCACCGGCTGTCCATGAAGGGGGTTCGGACGGTCGCGCGGCGCGGGGGTCGAAGTGACTCGAGTGGCCGCAAACCCGCGGCATCTCGCGGAATCCGGGAACTTTACAACGGCGGTCTGCCGTGCAACCGTCCTGGGGTCACGATGCGGTCGGAACACGTCCTGCGCTTCTTCGTCATCAACGCGATTGCGGTCGGCCTGGGCGCCGTGGTCGCGACCTCGTGCATCAAGGTCAACTACCCGACGGTCGCGTTCCGCTGCAACCCGCGGCAGGGCGACAACTGTCCCGACACGCACTTCTGCTGCTCCGACGACCCGGCCACGGCCGATGGCGAGCTGCCGAAGTACAACGGCAAGACCGGCGGCGAATCGACGCCGCTGTATGCCGACACCGCGAACGCGCTGGGCACCTCGGGCATGTGCGTCAACCGCAAGGACATCCCGGCGGGCTCGGGCCTGCTGGATCCCGCGGCGCTCAACTGCCCGATCCCGTGCAACCCGACGTGGAGCGACAGCCAGGTCAGCGAGATCTGCGGCAGCGGGCGCGTGTGCTGCCAGACGGTGGAGCTGGGCGAGAAGGACTGCGTGCAAGAGGTGTCCAGCGGCAAGTGGCGTCCGGTGTCCGGCGAGGACATCTGCACGCCCACCGCGAACAACCCGTGCCCGACGGTGCCCGCGACCAACTGGAACAACGTCGCCCACGACACGCACCAGGATCCCAACGGCACGGTGTGCCTGCAGGCCGCCGGTGGCGATGCCGGCAGCGCCGCGTTCCAGGAGTGCATCACGCACCTGACCGTCGCCAACCAGCGCGGCTTCTGCATGGCGCTCGGTCCCGGACAGACGTGTCCCACGGATCCGGCGACCGGATACCGGAACATCTGCGACATCAAGAACGGCATGGCGCCCGCGGGCTGAGCCCGACGCGTTGCC
>JAIBBS010000209.1 GCA_019694555.1 Nannocystaceae bacterium | reverse complement strand
GGCGCGGCGGCACCGCGGCAGGGATCGCGCCGCGGCCCGCGTTGCTGCGGCGCCGATCCGGCCTCATCAAGGGAATCGTGGATCGACGCACCGTGGCTCGACTCGCGCTGGCCTCGCTGCCCGCCTTGGGCGCAGGCGGCTGTACGCAGGTGTTCCCGCTGGGCACCGGCGACGCGGCGTGCATCCCCGCCAGCGTGCAGGCCGCGTTCGATCGCAGCTGTGCCACCGGCGGCTGCCACGATGCGACCGCGGCCGCGGGCCTGCGCCTCGACGCCAGCGCCAGCGCCTCGGTGCTCGACCGCGACGCCACGCAGGTCGCGATGCCGCTGGTCGTGATCGGCGACAGCGCGCAGAGCTACCTCGCGCTCAAGCTCATGGAGAACCCGCCCGAGCCGATCCTCGGCGCGCGCATGCCCGCGGGCACCATCGACGCCGACCGCCGCGCGGACATGGCCACGATCCTCGCGTGGGTCGGCGGCGCGCCGGCGCTCGATTGCGGCAGCGATGGCGGCACCAGCGGCGGCAGCGATGGCGGCACCGGCGTGCCTTCGGATCTGCCGTGCGAGATCGAGGACCTGCTGGTCAAGCGCTGTCTGAACTGCCACGGCGATCCGCTCGCCGGCGCACCGATGCCGATGCTCGGGCACGACGATCTGATCGCCGGCACGCCGAGCAATCCCCAGGTCTCGGTCGCGCAGCGCTCGCTCGAGCGCATGATGGACCCCGCGCTGCCGATGCCACCGCTGCCGGCCGCGCCCGCGACCGCCGACGAGATCGCGGCGCTGAGCAGCTGGATCGACGCCGGCATGCCGGTCGGCAGCTGCGACACCCACGATCCGTTCGCGGTCGATCCGGTGTGCACCAGCGGCACGATGTGGTCCGGCGCCGAGGGTCCGCGCATGGCCCCGGGCCGCGACTGCATCGCGTGTCACGCGAGCAGCGGCGAGGAAGAGGCGCCCGACTACATCGTCGCGGGCACGATCTATCCCACCGGCCACGAGCCCGACGCGTGCAACGGACTCGAGGCCCCCGACCTGCGCGTGATCGTGCGCAGCATGGACAGCGGCGCCGAGGTCTCGCTCGCACTCGCGGGCGCGGGCAACTTCGGCTTGCGTCGCAGCCAGGCCCCCGCCGGCTTCACCGCACCGTTCTCGGTCTCGGTGCAGTGGCAGGGCCGCGAGCGGCTGATGTCGGGCGCGGCACCGAGCGGCGCGTGCAATGCCTGCCACACGCAAGGCGGCACCAACCAGGCGCCCGGCCGCGTGGTCGCGCCCTGAGCCGAGCGCGGTCGATCACAGCATGACGAAGCCGCGCTGCAGCGCGCGCACGACCGCCTCGGTGCGCGTGCTCGCGTCGAGCTTGCCCAGCACCGCGTTGACGTGGAACTTCGCGGTGTGGGCGCTGATGCCGAGGCGGTCGCCGATCTGCTTGTTCGACAGGCCCTCGGCCATCAGCTGCACCACCTCCTGCTCGCGCGCGGTGAGGTGATCGTGATCGCGGCCCGGTAGCGGTGGCGTGCGATCGGGTGCGGCTTCGACGTCGAGCTCGTCGGCGAGGGCGCCGTCGCTGACGCGCAGGCCGTGCAGCACGCTGCCCAGCGCGCTGCCCAACGCCGCCGCCGGCGTCTCGCGCCCGACCACGCCCGCGACGCCCGCACCCAACAGATCGCGACGGCGCACCGAGGTCGGCGCGAGCGCGACGATCGGCACCGGCAATCGCGAGACCGCCGCGGTCACGTCGCGCTCGGCGTCCCCGGCCGGGCCGAGATCCCACAGCACCACGTTGGCACCCACGCGCAGCACCGCCTCGGCGAGGTCCTCGGTGGGCTGGGGTTCACCGGCGGACTGCAGGCCCAGCCGCATCGCCAGGCCCGCGCGCACGAGCGGATCCTCGGCGACCACGAGGGCACGGGCGGAGTCGACGGCGAGCACATCGATGGTGGTGTCGAGACGGTTCATGGTGGGACGAGGCAGGGCCGCGGGCGGCCCCGACCGCACAAGCTTGAGGCCACCGCGCAGCCCGTCAACCCGGGCGGGGCCACTGCGCCGGAATCGGCCGCCGGTCCGCTGACCGATCACCCGGGCTCGCATCCGTCCGTTCGGGCGATTGGCGCGCCTGCGATGCGTCGCAACCTTGCAGACAACCGCCGAGACGCCAGCGCGCGCCTCGGACCGTCCACCCGACGCGAGCCTGGAGATCCACGATGAGCGAAGCCCAGACCCCATCCAACCCCATCGACGCGCTCGCCGGCACGCTGCCGGCGCTCGCCAGCGAGGCCGCCAGCGATCTGGTGCGCGTGCAGGGCCACCGCCACCGCGGCACCACCGGCGTGCGCTGGCCCGGCCGCAGCGATCTGGTCGTGACCGCACTGCACGGCCTCGAACGCGAGGACGCCGTCGACGTAACAAGCGCTGCGGGCGTGACGTCCCGGGCCGATCTGGTCGGCCGCGATCCCGCGCTGGACCTCGCGCTGTTGCGGCTCGAGTCCGACGCGCCGCCCTCGACGCGGGGCTGGCGGCTCGGTGACACCCTGCGCGTGGCCGAGCCGGTGCTGACGGTCGCGCGTCCCGGCGAGAGCGTGCGCGCGGCGCTGGCGGTGTTGGGCGTGGTCGGCGGTCCGGTGCGCCTGGGTCACGGCGGCTCGCTCGATCGCTACCTCGAGCTCGACCGCGATCTGCCGCGCGGCTTCTCCGGCGGCCTCGTGCTCGATCTCGCCGGTCGCGCGCTGGGCCTGGCGATGCGCGGCGTCGTCCGCGGTGCGTCGGTGGTCGTGGGCACGACCACGCTGCAGCGGGTCGTGCCGCTGCTCGAGACCCACGGTCACCTGCCGCGCGGCTACATCGGCGTGGGCGTGTACCCCGCGCGCCTGCCGGCCGAGCACGCGCTGCGCCTGCAACGACGTGGCGCGGTCGTGGTGGTCGCGCTGCAAGACAACGGCCCGGCGCTGCAGGCCGGCGTGCGCATCGGCGACATCGTCATCGCGGTCGACGACGAGGCGGTGATGTCACCGAACGACCTGCGTGCGGCGTTGGAGGATCGCGCGGGACGTCGCGTGACCCTGAGTGTGATCCGCGGCACCGAGACGGTCCGCATCGACGTGGAAGCCACCCAAGCGGCCTGAGGCCCAGAGACGAAGCGAGACAAGACCATGACCAACCCCCGTTTCCCCTCCGAAGTGCCGCTCATCCCCCTGCGCAGCGGCGTGTTGTTGCCCGGCTCCTCGATGAGCATGCCGGTGGGTCGACAGCGATCCATCGCAGTCATCGAGCGGCTCGAACCCGGTGCGATCCTCGGCGTCGCGGTCCAGCGCGACCCCGACGTCGACGACCCCGGCCTCGTCGATCTCTACGACATGGGCGTGTTCGCCCGCGTCGTGCGGGTCCAGCGGGTGCGCGAGGGCAACACCTACCGCGTGTTGCTCGAGGGCCTGGGCCGCTTCCGCATCGACGGCCTGCAGCACGCCAACCCGTTTCTGCTCGCGCGGGTCACCTCGCAGCCCGACGTGGTCGCCGACGCGACCGAGGCGGCGCTGCTGGCCGACGAGCTGCGCGTGCACATCAAGGAGCTGGCCGCGGCCGCGAACCCGCAGCTGGCCGAGGCGCTCGACGCCGCCAAGGAGCCGGGGCTGCTGGCCGACCGCGTGGTCGCCGGTCTCGACGTCGACCGCGCCCGCGAGGTCGAGGCGCTGCACAGCGTCGACGTGGCCGCGCGCCTGCGGCTGTGCGCGACGCTGATCGCCGAGGCGCGCGCGCGCTTCGAGCTCAAGCAGAAGATCGGCGACGAGGTCCGTCGCGAGCTGGGCAAGGAGCAGCGCGAGGCGATGCTGCGGCAGCAGCTGCGCGCGATCCAGAAGGAGCTGGGCGACAAGGACGACGGCAGCAGCGACAACGACGTGCTGCGCAAGAAGCTCGAGGACGCGCACCTGCCCGAGGAGGCGCAGAAGCTGGTCGACCGCGAGCTGCGGCGGCTCGAGTCGCTCAACCCCGCCGCGCCCGATGCCCAGGTCACGCGCAACTACCTCGAGTGGATCGCGGATCTGCCGTGGGACAAGCGCGCCGAGACCACGCTCGACATCGACGCGGTCGCGGCCAAGCTCGACGCCGATCACCACGGCCTCGAGAAGGTGAAGCAGCGCATCCTCGAGCACCTCGCCGTGCTCAAGCTGTCGGGCAACACCCGCGGCACGATCCTCTGCCTCGCGGGCCCGCCCGGCGTGGGCAAGACCTCGCTGGGCCAGTCGATCGCCGACGCGACCGGGCGCCCGTTCGTGCGCGTGGCCCTCGGTGGCGTGCGCGACGAGGCCGAGATCCGCGGCCATCGCCGCACCTACGTCGGCGCGCTGCCGGGCCGACTCATCAGCGCGCTGCGCAAGGTCAAGGTCAAGAACCCCATCATCTTGCTCGACGAGGTCGACAAGCTCACCCAGGGGTGGATGGGCTCGCCCGAGGCCGCGCTGCTCGAGCTGCTCGACCCCGAGCAGAACAAGAGCTTCACCGACCACTACCTCGAGCTGCCGTTCGACATGTCCGAGGTCATGTTCATCGCCACCGCCAACAGCCTCGAGCCGCTGTCGGCACCGCTGCGCGACCGCCTCGAGATCATCGAGCTGTCGGGCTACACCAGCGAGGAGAAGCGCCACATCGCACGCAACCACCTGGTGCCGCGCAAGCTCGCCGAGCACGCGCTCGACGAGGAGTCGCTGCGCCTGACCGACGCGGCGCTCGAGACCATCGTGCGCGAGTACACCCGCGAGGCCGGCGTGCGCCAGCTGACCCGCGAGATCACCAAGCTGTGCCGCGCGCTGGCGCTGCAGAGCGTGCGTGGCACCGCGGGCAAGACCCCGCAGCTGGTCGTCGACGCTTCAGACGTGGCCAAGTACCTGGGCAAGCCGCGCTTCTTCAACGAGGTCGCCGAGCGCACCGCGGTCGCGGGTGTGGCCACGGGCCTGGCGTGGACCCCGGTCGGCGGTGACATCCTGTTCATCGAGACCTCGAAGATGCCGGGCAAGGGCGGACTGCAGATCACCGGCCAGCTGGGCGAGGTGATGCAGGAGTCGGCCAAGGCCGCGCTCACGTTCGTGCGCAGCAACGCCGACGTGCTCGCGGTGGATCCGGCGGTGATCGAGCGCCACGACGTGCACATCCACGTGCCCGCGGGCGCGGTGCCCAAGGACGGTCCTTCGGCCGGCGTCACGATGTTCACCGCGCTCACGTCGCTGTTCACCGGGCGCCGCGTGCGGCCCGACACTGCGATGACCGGCGAGGTGACGCTGCGCGGCCGTGTGCTGCCGGTCGGCGGCATCAAGGAGAAGGTGATCGCGGCCCACCGCGCCGGCATCAAGCGCGTGATCCTGCCGAGCAAGAACCAGCGCGACGTCGACGACATCCCGCCCGCCGTCCGCGACGCGCTGGAGATCCTGTTCGCCGACGACATGCTCGAGGTGCTGCAGGCCGCGCTCGAGCCGGTCGGCAGCGCGCCACCGGTCGGCGCGGGCGGACACACCAGCGCGTCGGTGTGAGCTGGGGGCCGCGCGTGCGCAGCGGGGGGTCGCACGACCCCGCCGCTGCGCACGCGCGTGACCACGCACGACGCCGGGCCGCGGCGCTATCGTCGTGCGATGTGGCCGATGCGAACGATGCGTGGGTGCGGTGGGCTCGCGGCGCTGCTCGCCACGTTGGCGTGCAGCGATCCCGACCGCGACGGCGACACCGGCGGCTCCGGTGGCGTCGACGGCAGCGGTACCGACACGGGCAGCAGCGGCACCACGGCCACGACCGCGTCGAGCACGGCGACCAGCGCCGGCACCACCGCGGCGATGGACTCGAGCAGCGACGGCGGCGACAGCTCGGGCTCGAGCACCGGCGGCGCGAGCACCGACGCGAGCTCCGGCGGCGCCGCGTTGTCGTTCGAGCTCGACGTGTGGCCGCTGCTGGTGTTGGTGCGCGACCCACCGCTGTCGGGTGAGACCGACAGCTGCAACGGCTGTCATGCCGGCGGCTCGGGTGGGCTCGCCACGCCCGACGTCGCGACGGCGTACGCGAACCTGCTCGACACGCCGGGCAGCTCGACGCTGTGCGCCGATCTCGTGCGCGTGGTGCCGGGCGAGCCCGATCAGAGCTGCTTCGTGGTGTTCTACGAGCAGCGCCTGCGCGACTCGCTGGGCTGGGTCGACATGCAGGAGACCGAGCTGGTGCGCGCGTGGGTCGAGCAGGGCGCTGCCCCCTGACCGGCGTGCTCGCGGTCGCCTCGCGCGGCGCCGCGTGAGCGCGGCGCTCAGGCCGGCTTCACGCGCACGTCCGCCGGCAGCTCGGTCGCGCGCCACATGTACCAGCTCGCGATCGAGCGATACGGCCGCCAGCGTTCGGCGCGGCGCTCGAGCTGCGCCGGCAACGGCAGCTGACGACGACCGAGCAGCCGCGCGAAGCCCTTGCGCACGCCGTAGTCGTCGACCGGCAGCACGTCGAGTCGACCCAGTCGGAAGATGAGCAGCATCTGCGCGCTCCAGCGACCGATGCCGCGCACGCGCGTGAGCACGTCGATGATGGCCTCGTCGGGCATGCGTCGCAGCCGCGCGAGGCTCGGCACCTCGCCCGCGCTCGTGCGCGCGGCCAGATCGCGCAGCGCCAGCAGCTTGCTGCGCGACAGGCCCGCGGCGCGCAGGCTCGCGTCGTCGAGCGCGGCCAGCTGGGCCGGGGCGAACGCACGATCGCTGCGGCCCGCGGCGGCGGCACAGAGTCGACCGTAGATCGTCGCGGCGGCCTTGCCGGTGAGCTGCTGGTAGACGATGGCCTTGCTCAGCGCCGCGAAGGTGTCGCGCTCGGCCGCGACCTCCAGGCGGCACGGACCCACCAGCTCGATCAGCGCCGACAGGCGCGGGTCGGCCTGCCGCAGGTGACGACAGACGCGGGCGAGATCCGGCACGGGCGTGTCGAGCAGCGAAGGACCGATCTCCGTCATCGCGGCGCCCAGCATAGCCGTGTGCCGCCGGCTCGCGGCTTGGAGAATCCTGCGGTCGCGACACGAACAGCCGTTTGGCGCCGCAGCGCGGAGGATTCGGCAATGTGGCCACCGCGTGCCGACGCGCCCGCGCGCACCCGGGTTTGCGCGGGGCGTCTCGCGACGGCGGGCTACCATCGTGCGCGCGCGACGTGCCGCGCTCGGACCCGCACCGAATCGCTGCGGGAGTGCAGGAGCATCCCCATGAGACCGATCGTCCCGACCGAAGCCCGGAGCTTGCGCATCGCGGCTGCGCCGCGCCCCGCGGTCAACTCGCGCCTGCGGATCATGCTCGCGACCGACAAGGAGATGGCCAAGGCGCTCGCAGAGCTGCCGTCGCTGCCCGGCGGCGAGGGCTTCGGCGTGACCCCGGCCACCGCCCGCGCACTCGTGCTCGCGACGCCGCGACCGGGCGCGCGGACCGACGAGGGCGTCGAGCCGCCCGGTGGCTTCATCGCAGAAGCCATCGTGCTCGACCACGCGCGGCCGTCGTTGCTGGTCCGCAACGGCCGCATCTCGATGCCGACCTCGGCGCTGTGGCGCGACCGACTGCGGCCGCACAGCTTCGAGCTCGAGCAGAGCGTGTCGTCGGTCGGCCGCATCGAGCTGCTGCACCACGACTCGCTCGACTGGATCGGCACCGGCTGGTGCGTGGGTGATCGCGCCATCGTGACCAACCGCCACGTCGCGCTGCAGTTCGCGCGCAAGAAGGGCCGCGGCTTCGCCTTCACCACCAACGCGCGCGGCAAGACCATCGGCGCGCGCGTCGACTTCCGCGAGGAACACCGCACGCGCAAGGTCGCCGAGGTCGGCGTCGAGAAGGTGTTGTGGATCACCGAGGACAACAACAAGCAGCCCGATCTCGCGCTGCTGTGGCTGTCCCACTCGGCCCACCTGCCCGACCCCATCGCGCTGTGCGCCAGCAAGCCCAAGAAGGGCTCGTACGTCGGCGTGGTCGGCTACCCCGCCCGCGACAGCCGCAACGACTCCGATCTGATGTCGGAGATCTTCGGCGACATCTACGGCGTCAAGCGCTTCGCGCCGGGCATGATCACCTCGGTGTCGAAGGGCTTCTGGTTCGGCCACGACGCCTCGACCCTGGGCGGCAACTCGGGCTCGGTCGTGCTCGACCTCGAGACCGGCCTGGCGCTGGGCGTGCACTTCGGCGGCAAGTTCCACGAGGAGAACTACGCCGTGAAGGCCGACACGCTCAAGCGCGTGATGAGCAAGGCCAAGCTCACCGGCAAGGGCAAGGCGCCCAAGGCCGAGGAGGAGGCGGTCAAGGACAAGCCGCGCGAGGCCGAGTGGTTCGCCGACGGTCGCGAGGGCTACGACCCCAAGTTCCTGGGCAAGACCGCCGCGCACCGCGTGCCGCTGCCCAAGCTCGGGCGCAAGTGGTCGAGCAAGGTCGTCAAGCGCATCGGGGCCCGCGGCGCCAACGCGCACGTGATCCCGTACACGCACTTCTCGGTGGTGCTGTGCCGCCCGCGCAAGCTGCCGCTGTTCGCGGCGGTCAACATCGACGGCAACGACCTCGTCACCATCGTGCGCAAGGCCGACCGCTGGTACTTCGACCCGCGCGTGCCGCTGAAGTTCCAGACCGGCAACGAGGCCTACAGCAACAACGCGTTCGATCGCGGCCACATGGTCCGCCGCCAGGATCCGCTGTGGGGCGGCCGCGCGACCGCGACCGTCGCCAACGGCGACACCTTCCACTACACCAACGCGGCACCGCAGCACGAGTCGATGAACCAAGAGACCTGGCTGTCGCTCGAGGACTACGTGCTCGAGAACGCCGCCGCCTACGGCCTGCGCGTCAGCGTCTTCAACGGCCCGGTCTTCGCCGACGACGATCCGGAGTACCGCAACATCCGGCTGCCGCAGCGCTTCTGGAAGATCGCGGTGCTGGTCGACGAGGACACCGGCAAGCTGTCCGCCACCGGCTACCTGCTGTCGCAGGTCGACGAGGTCGCCGACACCAGCGACGAGTTCGTCTACGGCGAGCACCGCACCTACCAGGTCCCGATCGCCCACATCGAGAACCTCACCGGGCTCGACTTCGGCAAGCTCTCGCAGCACGACCCGCTCAAGGACGTCGACATCGTCGAAGGGCGCGAGGCCGCGAGCATGCGGCTGATCGAACGCGGCCAAGACATCGTGTTCTGAGCCGTCGGGCCCCGAGCACCCGGGCCGCACGTGCCGGCCCGGGCCGCACGCGCCGGCCCGGGACCGCTTGCGTCGGCCCGGGACCGCTTGCGTCGGCCCGGGCAGTCCGGCTACCATCGTCGCGCGGTGGCTGTTGGATGGGCCGCCGAGATGGGTGGTTCGTCATGTTCGTCCGTGGCTCGAAGATCGTCGCGTCGTCTGGGTTGGCAATCATCGCTGTTGCGCTCGCACTCCACCCGCGGGAGGCCGAGGCGTGCGGCGGGACCTTCTGCGACGCCGCGGGCAACCCGATGGAGATGCCGGTCAACCAGACCGGCGAGACCATCTTCTTCGTGGTCGCCGACGGCGAGGTCGAGGCCCACATCCAGATCCAATACGACCCCGCGACCGAGGCCTCGCAGTTCGCGTGGATCGTGCCAGTGCTCGCCACACCGTCGTTCGAGGTCGGCTCGCAGCAGATGTTCATCAACCTCGCCAACGCCACGGTGCCGAGCTACGGCTGGGTCGGGCAGGACGCGCCGGACTGCTTCCCGGGCGACGATGGCGGCGGCGACTTCGACTCGTGCGATGCCACCGGCTACGGCGAGGCCGGCGGTGACACCGGTGGCGGTGGCACCGACGGCGGCACCACCGGCGGCGGCACCGAGGTCGTGCTCGAGGACACCGTCGGCGCCTTCACGGCGGTGGTGCTGCAGAGCACCTCGTCGGACGAGCTGCTGACGTGGCTGGGCGACAACGGCTACTACGCCGATCCCAACGCCGCGCCGATCCTGCAGCAGTACATCGACGAGGGCGCCCAGTTCGCGGCGTTCCGGCTCACCCAGGGCGCCGACGTCGGCGAGATCCACCCGGTCGTGATCCGCTATGCCGGCGACGAGCCGTGCATCCCCATCCGTCTGACCGCGATCGCAGCCGAGGAGGACATGGACATCCGCGCGTTCTTCCTCGGCGACGCGCGCGTGGTGCCGACCAACTACCGCCACGTCGAGATCAACCCGGTGAAGCTCGACTGGGTCGCCCTCGGGGCCAACTACGAGGAGGTCGTGACGCTCGCGGTCGACTCGCCCATGGCCGACGGCCACGCCTTCATCACCGAGTTCGCGGGCGACTCGGCCGTGGTGGCGCGCGAGGGCTTGTTCTCGGACGCGTGGGACGCGAGCGCCTTCGCCGGCATCGATCCCACCGCGGTGGTGACGACGCTGCAGGCCCAGGGCCTGGTCGGCGACTGCATGGCCGCGACCTGCACGTTCGACCATCCGCTGGTCCGCGGGCTGCTGCTGGCATGGTTGCCGCCACCCGACGGCCTGCAGGAAGGCGAGTTCTGGGGCGACCTGGTGGGCAACGCCGACGCGATCGACCTCGCGGTGTGGGACGCGGCCGCGTTCGCGACCGCGCTGCAAGAGCGCATCGTCGCCCCCGGTGCGCACGCGATCGAGCTGCTCGACGCACACCCGATGCTGACGCGGCTGTACACCACGCTCTCGCCCCACGAGATGACCGAGGACCCGCTGTTCCACGTCAACGCGGAGGTGCCGCTGGTCGACAACACCGCGCGCGTGGCGACCTTCTACGCCGACTGCGGCGGCCAGACCGAGATGCAGGGCATCGGCATCACGCCGGCGGTGTCGACCCCGAGCGTGAGCGAGTGGCCCGACATCTTTCCCGATCAGATGCCGTGGGCGACGCGCATCGAGACGGTACCGCCGGTGGGCGCGCCGATGGTGCTGGTCGACAACACCGCGACCATCGAGATGCTCGTGGGCCAGTGGAACTCGATGAACCTGCAGCCGCCACCGCAGACCGCGTGCGACGGCACCTCGGGCGGCGGTCTCGACTCGGCCGGCGGGGCCGACAGCGGTGGCTCGGGCACGGACACCGCCGGCAGCGCGGGCGCCGACGGCGGCGGGTCCGAGCGCGGCTGCGGCTGCAACGGCGGCACACCGCCCACGTGGGGTTGGCTCGGGTTGCTGCTGTGGTTCGGCGTGCGCCGACGTCGCTGACCGCGGGCGCGGTGCGTAGCCTCGTCACCAAGGGGCGCCGCGCTCGCGCGTGCGCGCTCGCGCGCGCCGCCGCGGCGTATGCTCGTCGCCGGTGATGGGCAACGAGCTCCCGCGCTGGATCGACGCCGCGCTGCCGATGGTGCTCGCCGCGACGGGCCTGCTGCACCCCGAGAGTCCGGCGACGTACTACGCGTGCCTGGGCGTCGCGTTCGCGTGCCTCGCCACCGTCGTGCTCGGCGGCGCGGCGGTGATGTACGCCATCGCGGGCCGCGTGGGCACGCGGATCCAGGGCCCGCGCGAGCGACCGCCCAAGCTCGGCGCGGAGGCGTTCGAGAGCGGCCGCGCAATGTTCGTCGCGGCTTGCCTCGCGGCCTGGCCGATGGCGCAGTGGCAACTGGGGCATCCCACCGGCATGGTGTGGGACCTCGGCGATCACGCATGGTGGGCGGTGGTGCTGCAGACGGTCGCCGGGGTGCTGGTGATCGACGGTTGGCTGTACCTCAAGCACCGCCTGCTGCACACGCGCTGGCTCTTCGGTTTCCACCGCGCCCACCATGCGTTCCGCGATCCCACGCCCTTCGCAGGCTTCGCGGTCGCACCGGTCGAGGCGCTGCTGACGTTCTGGCCGATCCTCATCCTGTGCGCGCCCGCGGCCACGCACTGGGCCCCGCTGTACTTCGGGCTGGTGCTGGGCTTCATCGGTCTCAACTTCTACCTCCACTGCGGCGTCACCTGGCGCTGGATCGAGGCCACGCTGCCGCGCGTGCTGCTCAACACCTCGGCGTTCCACAACGTGCACCACTCCCACGTGAAGGTGAACTTCGGCGAGGCGATGGTGCTGTGGGATCGGATCTGCAGGACCCGAGCGGTCGACGCCGACACCGAGCCGCTCGAGGCGGCGCGCTGATCCGGGCGCGATCAGCCGCCCGCGTCGGGTGCGACCGAGCGCGCGCGCAGGCGGACCTCGAGCGCCGAGGGCATGACGGTGAACGAGTAGACCTCGCGCACCTGGTCGGCCGGCGTCACGCGCTCGACGTCGAAGCTCTTGTACAGCGTCGCGAGCAGCACCCGCATCTCCAGCAGCGCGAGCGAGCGGCCGGGGCAGATCCGCGGCCCCGATCCGAACGGCATCGATGCGCCGGGATCGTGCGCGCGCTCGCTCTTCTCGAGCCAGCGCGCGGGCAAGAAGCGCTCGGGCTCGCCGAAGTGCGCCGCGTCGGTCGCGGCGATGCGCGCGAGGATCACCACCGGCGTGCCCGCGGGGATGTGGAGGTCGCCCAGCACCGTGTCGCAGTTGGCCTGCACGAAGTTGAGCGGCGCGACCGGTCGCAGGCGCATGGCCTCGTTGGCGATCGCAGTGCCGCGATCGATGTGGTTGGCGACCTCGAGATCCGCCGGCACCGACGTGTCACCCATCCGGTCATCGAGCTGCGCCCGCAGGGCCGCGACCTCGTCGGGGTGATCGCACAGCAGGTGCACCGCCCACGCGACGCTGTTGGCGGTGGTGTCCTCGCCGGCGAGCAGCATCGTCATCGCGTTGCCGAACAGCACCTCGTCGGTGAAGGGCTTGCCGTCCTCGTCGCGCCCCGCGACCATCGCCTCGAGGAAGTTCTCGGGCTGCCGGGTCGGCTCGGCCTCGTGCTTGGCGCGCGCCTGCGCGACCAGCTCCGCGATCCACACCCGCAGCGTCGCGATGGCCTTGTCGACGCGACGGTCGGGCGCGAGCCGGAACAGGCGCCAGTACGGCAGCATCGCGTTGAGCCGACGCGCGAAGGTCGGGAACACCAGGCTGAGCTCGCGCTGGATGACGTCCTCGCCACCTTCGAGGGTGTTGAGGTCGCAGCCGAACGCCAGCGACGTGGTCACGTCGACGGTGAAGCGCATCAGGTCGTCGGGAAGATCGACGATCTCGCCGCTGGCCGCGGCCGCGCGCCAGCGCGCGTGCAGCCGCGCGGCGACCTTGGCCAAGGTGGCGTAGAAGTCGCGCAGGTGTCGCTGCGACAGCGCGTCCATCGCGAGGCGTCGCTGCGGCCGCCATGCCGCACCCTCGACGCTGAAGACACCGGCGACACCGAGCTCCGCGAACACCGGCTCGACCCGCTTGTCGCGACGGAAGACCTCCGGTCGCGCACGCAGGGCCTGGTGCGCGATCTCGGGGTCCGACGCGACCACGAAGGTCCGCAGGCCCGCGCGGAAGCGAAACAGCGGGCCGTACTCCCGCGCCCACCGCTCGAGCGTCAGGTGCAGCGCGTCGACCGGCAGATCGAGCGCCATGCCGAGGATGGGCCAGCCCTTGGGTCCGGGCAGCGCGGAGATCTGGCGCTTGGCCTTGGTCTGCGGATCGGCCTGCAGCGCGCACGTGTCGACGAAGAGTCCATCCGCGCGCTGTTGCGAGGGACAGGCGCGCAGGCACTGCGGACCGACGTCGCGCCGCCCGCTGCTGGCGTCGAAGCGCCAGCGATGGTTGCGACACACCAGCGTACCGCCGTCGAGCTCGCCCTCGCCGAGCAGCGCACCCTGATGCGGACAGCGGCCCTCGAACACGCGCAGACCCGTGCTCGTGCGCACCGCGACCAGATCGACGCCGTCGGCCGAGAGCGCGAACGGTCCCTGCCCCGCGAGCGTCCCGCCGTACTGGGCCCGCGTCCACTGCACGTCACGTCCGTCGTCCGCCACGTCGCCCAAGGTACCAGCCCGGCGGGGCGCGCGA
>JAIBBS010000026.1 GCA_019694555.1 Nannocystaceae bacterium | reverse complement strand
CCAGCGCCGCGGTGGTGGCCGCGCCGCTGCACCGGCCCTCGCCGTTGGTCGGGCCCGCCGGCGCGGCGCTGCGCGAGCAGCTCGCCACGCTCGAGCTGGTCGTCGACCTCGCGTGGGTGTCCTCGTGGGGCGCGCGCGTGCGGCTGTGGGGCTGGCGTCGCGAGCCGGCGCGCCGCGCCGTCGCGGCGCGGCTGGGCACGGTGCTGAGCCTGGGGCTGCACGCGCCGCAGCAGTGGGTGTGCGAGTCGCCGACGCCGATGCTGGTCACGCTCGCGACGCTCACGCGCAGTTGATCGCGTCGCGGAACGCCTGGCGCAGCGCTGCGATCGCGGTCGCGTCGCCGCCGGGCTCGAACCGCCGCTCGCGCTGCCAGCTGCGCGACAACGCGTCGAGATCGGGCCACAGGCCCACGCCCAGGCCCGCGAGCGCGGCCGCGCCCAGGCCGGTGGCCTCGAGGACGTGCGGGCGGTCGAGCGCGACGCCGAGCAGATCGCACTGGATCTGCATGAGCAGGTCGTTGGCCGCCGCGCCACCGTCGACGCGCAGCACGTCGAGGCCGCGGCCCAGATCCGCGGCCATGGCATCCGCGAGCTCGGCGATCTGCAGCGCGATGCCCTCGAGCGCGGCGCGACACAGGTGCGCCTTGGTCGTGCCGCGCGTGATGCCGCGGATGAGTCCGCGCGCCTCGGGCCGCCAGTGCGGCGCGCCCAGGCCCGCGTGGCCGGGCACCAGCACCACGCCGCCCGAATCCGGCACGCTGCGCGCGAGCGGTTCGATGTCGGCCGCGCGCGCGATCAGGCCCAGGCCGTCGCGCAGCCACTGCACCACCGCGCCGGCCATGAACGCCGAGCCCTCGAGACACCAGGTCGTGCGCTCGCCGATCTGCCACGCGACCGAGGTCAGCAGGCCGTGGTGCGAGGGCACGATGCGCTCGCCGGTGTTGAGCACCATGAACGCGCCGGTGCCGTAGGTGCACTTGGCCTGGGCCTCGCGGAAGCAGGTCTGGCCGAACAGCGCGGCCTGCTGATCGCCGGCGATGCCGTGGATCGGGATGCCGTCGCGCAGCCCCGGCACGCCCGCGGTCGTGCCGAACACGGCGGTGCACGGCAACACGGTGGGCAGCACCGACGCGGGCACGCGCAGCAGCGCGCACAGCTCCTCGCTCCAACCGCCGCCGCGCAGCGGCCACAGCATCGTGCGCGAGGCGTTCGAGGGCTCGGTCGCGTGGCTGCGGCCGCCGGTCATGCGCCACAGCAGGTAGGTGTCGATGGTGCCGGCCGCGAGCTCGCCGCGGGCCGCGGCCGCGCGCGCACCATCGACGTGATCGAGCGTCCACGCCAGCTTGGTGCCGCTGAAGTACGGGTCGGGCACGAGGCCGGTCAGCTCGGCGATGCGCGGCGCGTGCCCGCCCTGCCGCAGCTCGGCACAGCGGTCGGCGGTGCGCCGGTCCTGCCACACGATCGCGCGGTGCAGCGGCGTGCCGTCCGCGCGGCGCCACAGCAGCGAGGTCTCGCGCTGGTTGGTGATGCCGATCGCGGCGATGCGGCCCGCGTCGATGCCCGGCTGCGCCAGCGCACCGGCGATCGCATCGAGCACCGAGCGCCACAGCTCCTGGGGGTCGTGCTCGACCCAGCCCGGCTGCGGGAAGTGCTGCGGGAACTCGACGTTGTGCTTGGCGCGCACGCGGGCCTCGCCGTCGACGACGAGCGCGGTGCTGCCGGTGGTGCCCTGATCGATGGCGAGGACGAGGTCGTGGCTGCTCATGGTCGTGGGCGCGCGCCGGGGTCCCCCGGCCGGTCCGCGCCACCGTAGCAGACTGCGCGGCATGGACGCGGGCCGGCGCGACGCGGCCGCGCGCGGCCGGCCGCGCCGGGGTGCTATCGTGGTCGCGCCGAGCCGGCAGACGACCATGACGCCGAGCGCCGAGGTGCCCGCAGCGAAGCCCGGTGAGCCGCTTGGGTTCACGCGCGTGCTCGTGGTCGACGACGAGGCGCCGCTGCGACACATGCTCGAGCTGCTGCTGCGGCGCGAGCAGTACCAGGTGGTGCACGCCGACAGCGGTGAGGCGGCGATCGAGCTGCTGGGGCGCGAGGACGTCGACGTGGTGCTGACCGACGTGCGCATGCCCGGCATGGGCGGGCTCGAGCTGGTGCGTTGGCTGCACGCCGAGCGGCCCGGTACCACCGCGATCGTGATGAGTGCCTTCGGCACCATCGAGCTCGCGCTCGAGGCGATGCACGCGGGCGCCTACGACTACATCGCCAAGCCCTTCAAGCAGGACGAGGTGGTGCTGACGCTGCGCAAGGCCGAGGAGCGCGAGCGGCTGCGGCGCGAGAACCGGGCCCTGCGCGAGCAGCTGCGCGATGCGGCCGCGACCAGCGACTGGCTCGGCGACATGCTCATCCGCAGCGCCGGAATGCACGCGGTCGCCCGCACCGTGCGCAAGGTCGCGCCGTTCAAGACCACGGTCTTGGTGCTGGGCGAGTCGGGCGTGGGCAAGGAGCTGGTCAGCCGCGCGATCCACCGCCTGAGTCCGCGCGCCGACGGGCCCTTCGTCGCGGTCAACTGCGGCGCGATCCCGGAGGCGCTGCTCGAGTCGGAGCTGTTCGGGCACGTGCGCGGCGCGTTCACCGACGCGACCGCCGACAAGCGCGGCCTGTTCGAGGAGGCCAAGGGCGGCACGCTGTTCCTCGACGAGATCGGCGAGCTGCCGCTGGCGCTGCAGGTGAAGCTGCTGCGCGCGCTGCAGGAAGAGGAGATCCGCCGCGTCGGGGACACCCGCGCGATCAAGATCGACGCGCGCGTGCTCGCGGCGACCTCGCGCGAGCTGGCGCAGATGGTCGAGGACGGCAGCTTCCGCCAGGACCTCTACTACCGCCTGCACGTCATGCCGATCGAGGTGCCGCCGCTGCGGGAGCGCCGCGAGGACATCGCGCCCTTGCTCGAGCACTTCATCGTCGCGATCAACCGCCGGCTGGGCACCAAGGTGCAGTCGGTCGCCGACGACGCGCTCGCGCGCCTGCTCGCGTACCACTGGCCCGGCAACGTGCGCGAGCTCGAGAACACCGTCGAGCACGCGGCGGTGATGGCCGAGGGCGGCGTGCTGCAGCTGGCGGACTTGCCCGAGCGCGTGCTCCGCACGGCGAAGTCCGGTGGCGGCGTGACGCTGGCGATCCCCGAGGGCGATCTGTCGGTGAAGCGAGCCCAGCGCGCGCTCGAGCGAGAGTTCATCTTGCGCGCGCTGGCGCTGACCGACGGCAACCGCACCCACGCCGCGAAGCTGCTCGAGCTCAGCCACCGCGCGCTGCTGTACAAGATCAAGGAGTTCGGACTCGCCTGAGGCGCGCCCGCGCTGCGGGCCGGCCCCCGGGTCGAGGCCGCCGCGGCGATCCTTCTCTTGTCCGCCCGCTGCGCCATCAGCGCGGCCGGCCGGGCAGAGCGGACGGGCAGGGGCGGGCCGCGTGCGTTCGAGGCTTTCTTGGGCCCGGGCGCCGGCCGTGGAATGCTCGCGCGGGGCGCCTCCGCCCCCGCTCGCCATGGCCGACCTCTCTTCGCCAAGGATCTCGGGGACTTGGTCCTCGACGACCGCCTCGCACGGGCGGGGTCCGCGCGGCCAGATCACTACAATGACCTATCAATGGCCTATCAGTGTCATTCAACTACATATCACTGAAGGGCCAACAACGCGTTGACGGATCACCGATCGGGACCGATGATGTACGGGCTTCACCAGGATGGATCCGGAATCCACGCAAGGCGCGAAGGCGTCCCCGTCCGCGGGCCACGCATCGACGTCGCACGAGCCCGACGAGCCGCAGCGCTCGGCGGAGGTGCACGCGCGCAAGGACTCCGGTCGCGAGCCCGCGGCCACGCGGGATCCTGGTGCCGGCGAGTCTGGCCCACCGGCGAAGCGTCGCCGCGCGAAGGCGCCTGTTCCGCGCGAGAACGAGGGGCTGGTCCCCAACAACGTCAAGCGGCTGCGCCAGGCCGCCATGATGAGCAAGGCCGAGCTCGCCCGCCGCGCGGGGGTCAGCCCGCTGACCATCGATCGCGTCGAGGCCGGCTGTCCCTGCCGCATGGACACCAAGCGCAAGATCCTCGAGGCGCTGGGCCTGCAGCCCTCCGCCGCCAAGGAAGTCTTCCCGGACGAAGACCTCGGCTGACCCGCGTCGGCGACCACAATTTTCATGCCGCGTGCGGCCGTGGCACGCTGACGCTGGGATAGGCCGACGTGGCGAAGCAGTGCATCGGTCTGGATATCGGCTCGAGCGCGATCAAGCTCGTGCAGCTCAAGCCGTCGGGTCGCTCGATGAGCCTGCAGAACTTCGGCATCGAGCCGGTTCCGCCGCAGACCATCGTCGACGGCGTCATTCTCAACCACGGCGCGGTCGTCGACGCGATCAAGAGCCTGACCCGGCGGATCCACCTCAAGGGCAAGCAGATCGCGCTCGCGGTCTCGGGCAACAGCGTCATCATCAAGCGGCTGACCATCCCGGCGATGGAAGGCCCGGCGCTCGACGAGCAGATGGAGTGGGAGGTTCGGCAGAACATCCCGTTCTCGCGCGACGACGTGCTCGTGGACTACGAGGTCCTGGTCAAGCAGACGCCGACCGGACAGATGGAAGTGTTGCTGGTCGCGGCCAAGCGCGAAATCGTGGCGCAGTACCAGCAGGTCGTGCGCGACGCGGGCTTCCAGCCCATGATCGTCGACGCGGCCGCGCTCGCGCTGCAAAACGCGGTCGAGCTCGGCATCGGCTTCGCGCCCGGTGACACCGTCGCGATCGTCAACGTCGGCGCGACCTACTCGACGCTGTCGATCGTCTCGAGCGGGCGGCCGTCGTTCAACCGCGACCTCGGCACCGGCGGCAACACCTACACCGAGGCCATCCAGCGCACGCTGGGCGTGAGCCTGGACGGTGCCGAGGCCTACAAGGTCGGCGGAGCGTTCGCAGCCGCCGGCGCGGCCGCGGACGTGGTGCCGCAGGAGGTCCACCGCATCCTGTGGCAGGTCTCCGAGCAGGTCGCGGAGGAGTTCCAGCGCTCGCTGGACTTCTACATGAACGACGCGATCGACGCCCGGCTCAGCCGCATCTACCTCAGCGGCGGCTCGTCGTTGGTGCCGCAGCTGCCCAAGGCCATCCAAGACCGCTCGCGCATCCCGGTCGAGATCATCAACCCGTTCGCGCGGGTCATCGTCGACACCCGCCGCTTCGACGTCGAGTACTTGCGTGTCAACGCGCCGGTTGCGACCGTAGCGTTCGGCCTCGCGGCGCGCCGCCCAGGGGACTCCGAATGATCCGCATCAACCTCGCACCGACCAAGCGCAAGCGTCCCGGTGCCGCCGCGGCCCCGGCCGCGCGCGCGACCACCACCGCGGTCGCGACCAAGGGCGGCTCCGGCGGCCTCGCGCTGCTGCTCATGGTGATCGGCTGGGCCGCGCTCGGCGGCGCCGGTTGGTACCTGCTGACCATCGAGGACGAGGCCGCGTTGGCCGTGCGCGGCCAGGCCGCCGCCGTGGGCAAGGAAGTCAACGAGATCAAGGGCGCGATCGACGAGGCCGGGCTCAAGCAGCGCGAAGAGGACGTCAAGCGCCAGGAGATCGCGATCACCAAGCTCAAGGCCAAGCAGCGCACGCCGGTGTTCGTGATGTACGAGCTCGCCTCGATGCTCACCGACGCCCAGCGCGGCGGCAGCGTGACCATCGACGAAGAGAAGTACAAGAAGAACAAGGCCGACGATCCCCAGAGCGAGATCAACCCCAGCTGGGATCCCGCGGGCCTGTGGCTGACCAGCGTCGAAGAGACCGGCGGCAAGCTCACCATCGAAGGTGCGGCCCGCGATGCCGCCGACCTGTCCGAGTTCACCCGTCGTCTGCGCGCGAGCGTGTGGTTCGGCGAGATCACCCACCCCGACTACGAGCGCGTGACGCAGACGCGCGACGACGACGAAGGCGCGCGTCACCTGACGTGGAAGCTCGACGTCGAGGTCAAGCGCTGGAACTGAGGAGCCGACGATGGAAGGATTCGGACGACTCCCGATCTGGCAGAAGCTGCTGATCTTCCTGCTCGGCGCCGGCGCCGTCGTGGGCGGTTGGTACTACTTCTTCTACCTCGACGCCGTCGACGCGCGGAAGGCTGCGGACGTGGCCCTGACCACCGCGCAGAGCGAGCTCGCCGAGGTCAAGGCCAAGCGCGACAACTTCGATGCCGAGCGCAAGAAGGTCGAGGAGGCCGAGAAGCGCCTGACCGAGCAGCGCGAGGTGCTGCCGTTGACGGCGTCGACCGTCGACAACCTCATGCAGACGTTCCAGCAGCAGTCGCGCCTGGTCGGCATGACGGTCGAGAGCTGGAACAACGAGCCCGAGCAGATCGAGGACTTCTACGCGCGCATGCCCATCAAGGTCCGCGCCAGCGGGACCTGGTCGCAGGTCGGCGAGTTCTTCCGCCGCGTGTCCGAGCTCAAGCGCATCGTCAGCGTCGACCGCCTGTCGCTCAAGGCCAACGAGACCTCGCGCAAGGGCGCGGAGCCCGGCGATCGCCCGCCGCTGGAGGTCGAGTTCGAGGCCGCGACGTACCGCTTCCTCACCGACGACGAGCGCACCGCGGTGGCGGAGAAGCCCGCGGCGAAGAAGGGTAGGCGCAAGAAGTGAGACTCGCACGACCCATCCTCGCGCTCGCGTTGCTGTCGCCGCTGCCCGCCTGTGTCGACGACGGCGGTGCCGAGGTGTCCAAGGCCCGCGGCGCTCCCGATCTCAAGGGCGGCAAGACCGAGGCCAAGGGCTCCGGTGCCAAGGCCAAGCCCGGCGCGAGCAAGCCGCGGCCGGCCGCCGGCGGCGGCGGTGAAGAGGAGGAGGTGCCGGCCGAGCTGCCCGCGCGTCCGCCCATCGCGCTCGACGCCAAGTCGTTCCAGCTGCGCCGCGACCCCTTCGTCAGCTTCGTCGCCAACGACGTGGTCGTGCCCGAGCCCGACCGTCCCCGCGTGAAGCGGCGTGACGTCGAGATGCGGCAGTACGCCTTCGAGGATCTCAAGCTCGTCGCGATCGTGAACGCGGGCCGCAACATGCGGCCGCGGGCGCTGTTCGTCGCGAGCGACGGCTTCAGCCGGCCCATCGAGCAGGGCGAGTACTTCAGCAGCGCCGAAGTCTTGCTGGCCGCGGTGAATCGAGACTATGTGGAGATCGAGGTCGTGGACGATGACCTGGCCAGCAGTCTCAATCTCCAGCGGGGCGAACGCCGCGCCATTTATTTGCGCAACGAGTGACCTCGGAGCGACCCTCCCATGATGCGCTTCGGTTCTGCACCCCGTACCGGAGTGCGTCGCGCGACGCCCCTGGGCACCCTGACCTCGGCCGCGGCGCTGCTGCTCGCGCTGCAGCCCCCGGCCGCCCACGCCGCCAGTGTCGACGCCCTCGCGAGCCCGGCCCTCGCCGCCTGGTCCGGCCTGCCGCTCACCCCCGAGCTGTGGGTCGCGCCGACCAACCGCATCGACGGCTTGACCGTCGACGAGCAGGACGACGGCACCACCACGCTGCGGCTGCAGGGTTCGGCCAAGCCGACCTTCAACGTCTATCGCATGTCCGACCCCGACCGGCTCGTGGTCGACATCGCAGCCAGCGAGCGCGGCAAGGTCGTGCCGCACCTGCCGCTGGACAACTGGGCCTGCGGGCGCCTCGCGATCGACGACGTCGAGGAGCAGGACGCGCGGCTGGTGCGGCTGGTGGTCGAGCTCAAGCGTGACGCCAGCTACATCGTCACGCCCGACGACGACACCCTGGTCGTGACCATCACGCCGCGGCAGGTGCCGCCGGAGGCCTACTTCGCGCACAAGAGCGCGTCGGCCCGCCGCGCCGAGATCGAGGCCGCCGAGAAGGCCGCCGCACGCCTGCGCGACGACGCCGCGCGCAAGTCGGCCGACGCCGACAGCAAGTCCAAGCTCGCCGCGCGCGACGTCGCCGATGCCGAGCGTCGGCTCGAGGCCGCGCGCGACGCCGAGTCGCGTGCCAAGCAGGCCGAGGCCCGCGCGGCCGCGGCCCAGGCCCAGGCCCAGCGCGGTGTCGCCCAGGACGGCGGCAACCGCCGCAAGGCCCGTCGTGCGCTGCGCCAGGCCGAGCACGAGCTCGAGCGCGCCCGCGACGTGCGCGAGCGCGCCGAGCAGTCGGCGCGCAAGGCCGACCGCGCGCTGGCCAAGCTGCGTCAGGACACCGAGCGCGAGCGCGCCGAGGCCGTCGCGGCGCGTCGCCGTGCCGAGCACAAGGAGGCCGCTGCCGATCGCACGCTCGAGCACGCCGAGGTCACGGCGCAGCAGCGCCTGGCCAAGGCCGACGCGCGCGCCAAGGCCGTCGCGGGCGAGGCCGAGCGCAAGCTCGCGGACGCGGTCAAGCAGGCCGAGGCCACCGAGCAGGCGGCGCGCCGCAAGCTCGACGACGCCAAGCGCAGCAAGGGCGAGGCCGCCAAGGCCGAGGTCGCCGCGCGCGAGAAGCTCGACGCAGCCGAGCGCGCGGCCGCAGCGGCGCGCAGCGATGCCGAGGCCCTGCGCAGCAAGGCCACCGCGGCCGACGCGAGCGCGCGCAAGAAGCTCGCGCTGGCCGAGGACACCCTGGGCGACGCGCAGGCGAAGCTCGATGCGGCGCAGCGCGAGCTCGCCGCGGCGCAGGAGCGATCCGCCGGCGCGCAGGCCCGCGTCGAAGCGGCCGAGCGCACCGCCGCGGCCAAGCTCGCCGATGCCGAGGCCGCGCGCACGCAGGCCCGCCGCGATCAGGAAGCCGCCGCCCAGGCGCGCGCCGAGGCCGATCGGGCCAAGGCCGCGGCCGATCGCGAGCTCGCGACCGCGGGCCGTGCGAAGTCCGAGGCCGAGCGCAGCCGTGCCGACGCCGAGCAGGCGCGCAAGGACGCGTTGCGCACCAAGGCCGAGGCCGATCGCACCAAGGCCGAGGCCGATCGCGTGCTCGCGGACGCCAAGACCGCCGCGCAGGCGCGGCTCGACGCCGCCGAGCGCACCGCGGATGCGACCGTCGCCGCGGCCGAGCGCAAGGCCGCCCAGGCCGCGCAGGCCAAGCTCGACAGCGCCGCGCGCGATGCCGAGGCGGTGCTGAGCGCCGCGCGACGCAAGTCCGATGCGCTCATCGCCGAGCGCATGAAGAGCGCCGAGGCCGAGGCCGCGGCCAAGGTCGCCGCGGCCGAGGGCAAGGCCCGCAAGGCCGCCGAGCGCGAGCTCGCCGAGGCCGAGGCCGAGGCCGAGCGCAAGCTCGCCGCCGCGCGCAAGGAAGCGAAGCGTCGCGCGGACGCCGAGGTCGCGGCCGCGCGCAAGCAAGCGGTCGCCACCGCCGAGCGCGAGCTCGCGGCGCTGCGCGAGCAGGCTGCCGCGCAGACCGCCACCGCGGTGTCGCAGGCGCGCGAGAAGGCCGAGGCCGAGGCCAAGGTCAGCCTCGCGCAGGCGCGGCGCAAGGCCGAAGCCGAGGCCAACAAGCAGCTCGACGGCGCCAAGGCGCGCGCCGGTCAGATCGAGCGCGACGCGGCGCGCAAGCTCGCGGCCGCCGACGAGACCCTCGCCGCGGCCAAGGCCGAGCGCGACGCGGTCGCGCAGGATCGGGCGCAGGCCCGCGAGGCCAAGGCCGAGGCGCTGGCGATGCGCGAGCAGGCCGAGGCCGCGCTGGGCAACGCCCGCGCCGCGATCGCCGACGCGACCAAGCAGAAGCAGGCCGCGATCGACGAGCGCAAGGCCGCCGACCGCGAGCTCGTCGCGGCCAAGGCCGAGGCCTCGCGCGCGCGCAAGCGCGGTGCGCTGACCGAGGCGATGTCGCAGCGCGTGGCGCAGGCCGAGCAGGCCCGCGACGCCGCGCGCGCGCAGCAGAAGGCCGCCGAACAAGATCTGGCCAAGCTCGCACGCGATCGCGAGACGCTCGCGAGCAAGCTCGCGGCGGAGAAGCGCGCGTCCGAGGCCATGGCCGCGACCATGTCGAAGCGCGAGCGCGAGCTCGAGGCCGCCATGGCGCAGGTCGAGCGCGCGCGCGCCGAGCTCGACGCGCTGGGCAAGCACGTCAGCCCCGAGGTGCTCGCGTCGGCGCAGGGCGAGACCCGCAAGGTCCAAGCCACCGCGATCGCGCTGGAGAAGCAGGTCTCGCGGCTGCGCGGCGAGGCCGACGACGCGCGTACGCGTGCGACCGCAGCCGAGCAGCGCGTGCGCGAGCTCGAGGAGCAGGGCGCCCGTCGCAAGAAGCTCGAGGCCGCGCGCGGCGAGGCCGAGGCCGCCAAGCGCGAGGCCGCCAGCGCCAAGCAGGAGCTCGCGCGCATGGACGGCCGTCTGGGCGACGTGCAGCGCGAGCTGTCGGATCGCAAGGCCGAGCTCGAGTCGCTGCAGGCCCAGCGCACCCAGCTCGAGAGCCAGGGCGAGGATCTGCGCAGTCGCAACGACGCGGCCAAGTCCGAGCTCGCCCGTGCCGAGGCCAAGCTCGCCGACGTGCGCAAGGCGCTGGGCAGCGAGCGTGCGCGGCTCGAGGGTGTGGAGCAGGAGGTCCGTCGCGCGCAGGCCGAGCTCGACGCACGCGTCGAGGCGGTCGCGCTCAAGCGCCCGGCCACGCCCAAGTCGGCACCGGCCGAGGCCGCCGCGGCCGAGCCCGAGGCCGCGCGCAAGCCCGCACGGCCCGCGGTCGCGACCAAGGTCAAGGACGTCCGCTTCGAGGACGATCGCGACGAGTCACGCGTGGTGATCGCGTTCGACGGTCCCATCGCGTACGCCGGCAACTCGCTCACGCCGACGATCCAGGTGCTGCAGCTCGAGCACGCGCGCATGCCCGCGGCGCTCGAGCGCAGCCTCGATGCGACCGCCTACGACGGTCCGATCAAGCTCGTGACCTCCTTCGCCGAGGGCGAGGACGCCAAGATCGTGGTGTCGACCGGCAAGGCCAGCAAGCCGCGGCTCGAGGAGAAGCCCGGCGCGTTGGTGTGGCACTTCCCGCGCGCGCGCAAGGGCAAGCCCAGCGACGCGGTCAGCCTCGCGGGCACCAAGGTCGCGGCCCACGCCGCCGTGCCGGGTGCCGCGACCACGGCCGCGCTGGGCAGCGCGCGTGTGCCCGCAGCCGCGATGGCACCGCCGGCGGCGCCCAGCGGCGGTGGTGCCGGGCCGCAGTTCTCCGACGACGACGTGGTGATGGACAGCCGACCCACCCGCGGCCGCGGCCGCTGGCGGGGCGAACGCATCACCATCGAGCTGCAGGACGCGCCGATGAAGGACGTGCTGCTGCTGTTCTCGGACATCGGCCACGTCAACATCATCGCGGGCAAGGGTGTCGAGGGCAACGTCACGCTCAGCCTGAAGTCGGTGCCATGGGATCAGGCGCTCGACATCATCTTGCGCTCGCAGAACCTCGGCTCGACCCGCGACGGCAACGTCATCCGCGTGGCCACGGTCGAGGATCTCGAGAACGAGCGCCGCGCCGCGATCGAGCGCGCCGCTGCCCGCGTGCAGCAGAAGCCGCTCGAGACCAAGCTCGTGCCGGTGTCCTACGCGACCGTCGACGAGATGGTGCCCAAGGTGCAGAGCGTGCTGTCGCCCCGCGGCACCGTCACGCCCGACAGCCGCACCAACACGCTCATCATCATGGACGTGGCCGAGAACATCGCCCTGGCCGAGAACCTGGTCGGGCAGCTCGACACCCAGACGCCGCAGGTGTTGATCGAGGCGCGCATCGTCGAGGCGCGCACCACCTTCGCGCGCCAGCTCGGCGTGCAGTGGGGCTTCGACTACATCGCCAGCCCCGGCACCGGCAATCCCACCGGCCTGCTGTTCCCCAACTCGATCGGCGTCGGCGGTGGCGCGACCGGCCGTCCGCCGGACGCTCGCGGTCTGATCCTGCCCGGCGCGGCCGCCAGCCCCAACTACGCGGTCGACCTGCCGGTGCCGGTCGGCACCGGTACCGGTGGTGCGATCGGCTTCTCGTTCGGCAGCATCAGCGGCAACCTCAACACCAACCTGCGTCTGTCGGCGTCGGAGAGCACCGGCGAGATCCGCATCATCAGCGCGCCCAAGATCGTCACGCTCGACAACAGCGAGGCGCAGATCGAGCAGGGCGTGCAGATCCCGATCTCGCAGGTCAGCGCGCAGGGCGTCAACACCCGCTTCGTCCGTGCGACGCTGGGCCTGCGGGTCACGCCGCACGTCACCAACGAGGGCGCGGTCTTGCTCGACGTCGTGGTCGAGAAGAACGAGGCCGACTTCGTCAACACCGGTGCTCGCGGCGACCCGACGATCCTCACCAAGCAGGCGCAGAGCCGCATGCTGATCAACGACAACGACACCGCGGTCATCGGCGGCATCTACACCCGCAGCAAGGCCGTGAACTTCGACAAGATCCCCTGGATCGCGGATGTGCCGATCATCGGGTGGTTCTTCAAGCAGAAGGCCGAGGCCGACCAGCGGTCCGAGGTGCTCATCTTCTTGACGCCGAAGATCGTCAACCGCGCCAGCAGCATCGGCGGCTGAGCCCGCCGTGCGCCGCCCGGTGTTCCTGGTGGGGATGATGGGCGCCGGCAAGAGCACGGTCGGCGCGGCCCTGGCCGCGCGGACCGGCGCCGCCTTCTGCGACCTCGACGAGCGCATCGCGCTGTTGTTCGGGCGCACGCCCGCGGCGCTGCTGGGCGAGGGCGAGGCCGCGTTGCGCCGGTGCGAGCGCGCGGCGCTGCGATCGCTGCTGGCCGAGCCCGGCATCGCCGCGCGGGCGCTGGTGGTCGCGTGCGGCGGCGGCACCGTGCTCGATGCCGACAACCGCGCCGACATGCGCCGCGTCGGCGTGGTGGTGTTGCTCGCGCTGGCCCCGGCCGCGCTCGCTGCCCGGCTCGCGCGCGACCCCGACGCGCTCGCGCAGCGGCCGTTGCTGCACGGCGACGCCGACGGTGGTGCGGCGGCGCGCTTGGACGCGCTGTGGACCGCACGCGAGCCGCTGTACCGCGAGGCCGACGTCACGGTCGACGCGGGCGGCAGCGTCGACGAGGTCGTCGCGCGCGTGCGCGCGGCCGTGGAGGCGCACGCATGAACGACGTGCTCACGCTGCAGCTGCCGCCGCCGCCGTCGCAGCGGCGTGGCTACGCCGTGCGCGTGGGCGCGGCCGTCGCCGCGGGCGTGGGCGCGAGCGTGCGCGAGGCCGCGCCGCGGGCCCGTGCGGTCGGCGTGGTCTCCGACGACAACGTCTGGGCGCTGCACGGGCAGCGCGTTCGCGCGGCGCTCGAGCACGCGGGCCTGCAGGTGCTGCCGCAGGTGGTCACGCCCGGCGAGGCCAGCAAGTCGATCGAGGTCGTGCTCGGCTGTGTCGACGGCTGGGCCACCGCCGGGCTCGGGCGGCACGATGCGGTGGTCGCGTTCGGTGGCGGCGTGGTCGGTGACCTCGCCGGCCTCGCGGCGCACCTGTACATGCGCGGCGTGCCCTGGGTCGGCGTGCCCACCAGCCTGCTGGCGCAGGTCGATGCGTCGGTCGGTGGCAAGGTCGCGATCGATCGCCCGGCGGCGAAGAACCTGCTGGGCGCGTTCCACTTTCCCCACGCGGTGCTGGTCGATCCGCGCTGGCTCGCGACACTGCCCGCGCGCGAGCTCGCCTGCGGCGCGGCGGAGATGATCAAGCACGCGCTGCTGTTCTCACGGCCGCAGCTCGACGCCATCGCGGCTGCCGCGACGCGCGGGGCCGAGGCCGCCGCGCTCGCGCCGCTGGTGGGCGCCTCGATCGCGCTCAAAGCCGCGTGCGTGGCCGCGGATCCGTTCGAGACCGAGCCGGCCGGGCGCGTGCTGCTCAACCTCGGCCACACCGTCGGCCACGCGATCGAGCAGGTCTCGGGCTTCGCGGTCGCGCACGGCGAGGCCGTGGCCCTGGGCCTGGTCGCGGCCGCCCGGGTCTCGCGGGCGCAGGGGCTCGCCGACGCGGCGCTCGAGCGCACCGTGGTCGACGTGCTGCAGCGCGTGGGTCTGCCGACCGCACCCGACGCGTGGCTGCAGGGCGAACACGCGGACGCGCTCGCGGCTGCGATCGCCCACGACAAGAAGCGCGGCGACGGCGGCACGATCACCTACATCGCGCTGGCCGACGTGGGCGAGCCGCGCGTGTGCGCGCTGACCATCGACGCCATCGTCGCCGGCGCGGCCGCCACCGGGCGACCGTGATCGCCGGTGGCATTCTTGCTGCGCGCGCAGGGCGGGTGCTAGCGTTGAGAACGCGCCGGCCCTCGCCGTGTGCGAGCGAGCGATCCGCCATGTCCAGACTCACTCTCGCCGTCGTCTCGTCGTTGGCGCTGTCGGCCCTGACGGGCTGCGCGGACAATCAGGAGTCGCTCATCGTGCTGATGGCACCGCTGTGGAACGACGACGGCGACTGCAGCGTGACCGATGCGACCGACGCGATGCTGCAGGGCACGCTCGACCTGTCGTTCGGCACGCCGTACATCATGCCGGCGCTGCTCTACAACCAGACGCTCAAGCAGAACGCCGCCAAGAAGAACACCGGCACGATGAGCAACGAGCTGCAGATCATCGACGCGACGGTGTCGCTCAAGATGCCGCAGGCGCCGGAGATCATCAGCCAGCTGCGCGCGCAGGACGACGCGCTGGTGCACTTCGACGTGCCGCTGTCGACCAACTCGATCCCGCCGCAGTCGACCGCGGGCGTGCTGGTGGAGATCATCCCGCAGCAGACCGCCGTCGCGCTCGCGACCGCGGTGACCGACAAGTTCGGCGCCGCCGCGCGCGTCACGCTCAAGGCCGACATCCAGTTCCACGCCACCCGCACCGGCAACACCGTGGGCCGCGTCGGCGAGATCGATGCCCGCGAGTTCAGCTTCCCGGTCTCGCTGTGCGCGGGTTGTCTGATCGACTGTTCGACCTGCCCCAACCAGATGTGCCCCGCGCAGACGACCTCCTTCAACGGTGGCGTCTGCGGCAACGCGCAGGATCTCCCCCTGATCCCCGCGGGCTGCGAAGAGATGAACTGAAGCCGCCCTTGTCGCGCGCGACGGGCTCTCGCCGCGAAGCGACCGCGCGCCCAGGGGTCCCGTCACCGACGCTGCCGGGCACGGGTCCATCCACCGAGCCCCAGCCCCGCGGCGACCGCGGGCCCCGCGGCACAGCGACCGTGCCCGCGCGAGCAGGAGCTTGACCGCAGGCCCCGACTCGCGCGACTCTTGCGCCAGCGACAACCACGCATGCTCGGCGATCAGCTCAAGTCCATCGTGGAAAACACGCCCGGCGCGGCCGGTGCGATCCTCATGGGCTTCGACGGCATCGCCGTGATGCAGCATGTGGCGGACGCGGCCCAGGGCCAGATCGATCTCGAGTCGACGGCGATGGAGTTCTCGTTCCGCTTCATGGAACTGCGCCGTGCGGCGCAGTCGCTGGACATGGGCGAGGTCCAAGACATCACGGTCAAGGGCGACCGCCAGACGCTGGTGTGCCGCGTGCTGTCGGACGAGTACTTCGTCGCGGTGCTGCTCACCGACTCGGGCTTCCTCGGCAAGGGTCGCTTCCTGCTGCGCCAGTCCGCGGCGGTCCTGCTCGCCGACCTGTGATCCCACGCGCCCGCGAGCGACGCGGTGCGGGTGGTGCCGCGGGCGTGCAGGCGCTTGCACGCCCGTTCGTGCCGACGCCGATACCCCCTGGCGCTCGCGGCCCCATCGGCCCCACAATACGGCCCCGGCCATGGCCCCGCAGACAGCCACGGAGCCCGCACGCGCGGGCGTTTCCAAGGGCGCAGCCACGGGTCTGGGGCCGCGGCCCCGCGTGATGGTCCTGCACGGGCCCAACCTCGATCTGCTGGGTGAGCGCGAGCCCGCGGTGTATGGCGCGATCACGCTCGCGGAGCTCGACGCACGCCTGCACGCGCTCGCCGATGCGCTCGGGGTCGACGTCGAAGCGCACCAGACCAACGGCGAGGGCGCCTTCATCGAGCTGCTGCACGCCGCACGGCTGCGCTGCGCCGGGGTCGTCGTGAATCCCGGCGGCTACACCCACACCTCGGTCGCGATCCACGATGCCCTGCGCGCGCTCGCGATCCCGGCGGTCGAGGTGCACCTGTCGAATCTGTACGCGCGCGAGCCCATGCGGCACGTCTCGGTCACCGGCGCCGCGTGTCGCGGTGTCGTCATGGGCCTCGGCGCCGATTCCTACCTGCTCGCGCTGCGCCACGTCGTGGCGCTCGTCGGTGGTGCGTCCGACCCGGCGCGCCACGGCCTCAGTCACCCCACGCCCAGCGGCACTGTCGACTCTGCTCCCGCCGCAACCTCGGAGCCTGCATGAACGAACCCGCGGACCCCAAGTTCCCCGATCTCCGCTACCTGCGCGAGCTGGCGAAGATCTTCAAGGAGAGCGAGCTGCACGAGCTCGAGCTCGAGAGCGGCGAGGCCCGCATCCTGATGCGCCACGCCGATGCCGCCGTGCCCGCGGCGATGCCGATGTCGGTCGCGATGCCTGCGGTCGCGCCGGCGCCCGTCGCCGCGCCCGCGGCTGCGGCTGCGCCCGCGGCTGCCCCGGTGGCCGCCGCCGCGGCCAGCGGTGGTGACTACATCACCTCGCCGTTCGTCGGCACCTTCTACCGCACGCCGCGACCCGACGCGCCGGCGTTCGTGGAGGTCGGCAAGTCGGTCGCCGCCGGCGCGACGGTCTGCATCATCGAGGCGATGAAGCTGTTCAACGAGATCGAGGCGGACTACGGCTGCCGGATCGAGGAGATCCTGGTCGAGAACGGCGCGCCGGTCGAGTACGGCACCAAGCTCTTCCGGGTGCAGAAGCTGTGAAGGGACCGATCCGCAAGGTGCTCATCGCCAACCGCGGCGAGATCGCGCTGCGCGTGATCCGAGCGTGTCGCGAGATGGAAATCCGCACCGTCGCGGTCCACTCCACGGTCGACGAGTCGGCGCTGCACGTGCGCTTCGCCGACGAGGCCGTGTGCGTGGGCCCGGGCCCGGCGACGCAGAGCTACCTCAACATCCCCAACCTGATCTCCGCCGCCGAGCTGACCGGCGCCGACGCGGTCCATCCCGGCTACGGCTTTCTGTCCGAGCGCGCCGACTTCGCGCGCGTGTGTGGCAAGTGCGGGCTCAACTTCATCGGCCCGCGGCCCGAGCACATGGCGATGATGGGCGACAAGGTCCGCGCGCGGCAGACCATGGCCGAGGCCGGCGTGCCGGTGCTGCCGGGCACCGGCGTCATCACCAGCACCGCAGAGGCGCTCGAGGCGGTCGAGCGCATCGGCGTGCCGGTCATCATCAAGGCCTCCGCCGGCGGTGGCGGTCGCGGCATGAAGATCGTCCGCGACGCCTCGAAGCTGGCCGAGACCCTGGCCACCGCCCAGGCCGAGGCCCAGGCGGCGTTCGGCAACGGCGACGTCTACATCGAGCGCTACGTCACCAGCCCGCGCCACATCGAGATCCAGGTGGTGTGCGACAAGCACGGCAACGCCATCGATCTGCTCGAGCGCGAGTGCTCGATCCAGCGACGTCACCAGAAGATCATCGAGGAGGCGCCCTCGGCCGCGCTGTCCGACAGCGTGCGCGCGGCGATGCGCAAGGCCGCGGTCGCAGCGGTCAAGGCCATCGGCTACCAGTCCGTCGGCACGCTCGAGTTCCTGCTCGACGGCGAGGACAAGTTCTACTTCATGGAAATGAACACGCGGATCCAGGTGGAGCACTGCGTGACGGAGATGATCACCGGCGTCGATCTGGTGCAGGAACAGATCCGCATCGCCAACGGTGAGGAACTCGGGCACCTCGATCGCGAGCACCACGCCCGCGGTCACGCCATCGAGTGCCGCATCAACGCCGAGGACCCGATCAACTTCTCGCCCCAGCCCGGCACCATCACCGCGCTGCACTTCCCCGGCGGCTACGGCGTGCGCGTCGACAGCCACGTCTACCAGGGCTATCGCGTCTCGCCGTACTACGACTCGATGATCGGCAAGGTCATCGCGTGGGGCAAGGATCGCGACCAGGCGCTGCGCCGCATCCGTCGCGCGCTCGACGAGATCGTGGTCGAGGGCATCCGCACCAACGTGCCGCTGCACCGCTGGCTGCTCAAGCAAGAGGCGTTCGTGACCGGACGCTACGACACCCACTTCCTCGAGCAGAAGCTCGATCCCGCGGCGGTTGCGGCCGAGGCCGAACCGCAGAACTGAAGGAGACGACGGGGTTGGCGTTCAGCAAGGAGAAGGCGCACGAGCGGGCGGAGAAGTTCGCCGCCAAGGGCCAGCACGACAAGGCTGCGCGCGAGTACCAGACGATCGTCGAGAACGATCCCAAGGACATCCGCGCGTGGCTCATGCTCGCCGACTGCCTCGTGCGTTGCGGCGACCGCAACGGTGCGATCGAGCGCTACCTGCAGGTCGCCGGCTACTACGCGGCGCAGCAGCAGCCGCAGAAGGCCATGGCGGTCTACCGCCAGGTCGTCAACCTCGATCCCCGCCGCTTCGACGTCCACCAGAAGATCGCGCAGCTCAACCTCGATCTGGGCCGGGTGCCCGACGCGGTCGCGATCTACGAGCAGCTGGGTCAGGCGCAGCTGCAGGCCGGCAACGTCGCCGACGCGCTCGCGACCTTCGAGCTCATCGCCAACGCCGAGCCCGCGGCGATCCCCAAGCGCCTGCGCCTGGCGGAGCTGTACTCGCGCGAGCGCATGGTCGACAAGGCCGTCGAGCACTTCCGCATCGCCGGCGATCAGCTGCTGACGACCGGGCGCAAGGCCGACTACGTGCGCGTGGCCGAGCGGCTCATCTATCACAAGCCCGACGACCCCGACTCGATGCGCAAGCTCGCGCGGGTGTACCTCGAGCTCGGCGATGCCCGGCGCGCGCTGATGAAGCTCAACGCGCTGCTGCACGCCGACGCCCACGATCGCATCGGGCTCGAGCTGTTGGCCGAGACCTTCTTGGCGCTGGAGAAGCCCGACAAGGCCACCAGCGTGGCGCTGGAGCTGGTGCGACAGCTCAAGGCCCAAGGCGACGCCGGCGCAGCCGAGGCCGCGCGCGTGGCCACGCGCGCGCTGCAGTGGGACCCCAACCACTCCGAGCTGCGTGCGGTCGCGATGGGCGACGGCGCGGCCGCGCCCGCGCGCCCACGCACGGTCCCGCCCGAGCCCACGCGGGCCGCCACCGCCGCGCCCGCGCATGCCGATGCGCCCGCGCGGGCGACCCCGGGCGCGCCCGCACGCCCTGCGACCGGCGCGCCGCCGCCGGCGGCCGAGATCCATCGCGAGCCCGAGCTCGACGACGACGTGCTGGGCGCGGGTGACGACGACGTCGTCGAGGCCGACGACCTGCTCGAGCTCGACGAGGACGACGTCATCCCCAGCGACTCGACCTCGGTGCCGCTTCCGACCGGCGGTGCCCGGGGCGTGCGCGAGCGCGGCCGCAGCGACGATGCGCCCTCGCGCTCGATGACCGACCGCGTGCTGTCCGACGTCGAGGGCAGCTCGCCCGCGATGCCCGATGGCGTCGACCTCGACAAGATCCTGTTCGAGGCGCGCGTGTACGTGAAGTACCGCCTGTTCGAGCACGCGATCGAGCACGTCTCCGAGCTGTTGTCGGTGCAGCCCGATCACGTCGGTGCGCTGGCGCTGCGGGCCCGCGCGCTCGGTGAGCTCGGTCGCCGCGGCGAGTCGGCCGAGGCCCACATCCGCGTCGCGCGACTGGTGGTCGAGCGCGATCCCAAGCTGGCGCGCGAGCACCTGGGCGCTGCGCTCGATGCCGATGCCAACAGCGCCGCAGCGATGGATCTGCTCGCGGACCTCGACGCGCGCGCGACCCCGGTCGGTGGCGGCACCCAGCGCGGCAGCTCGATGTTCGCCGGCAGCGGCGACAGCGGGGCGTTCGACCTGGTCGGCGACGAGGGCTCGGGCGTCAACACGCTGGGGCCCGACGGCGAGGCCGGCGGCGACGACTTCGCCATCGACGTCAGCGAGGGCGAGCCCGAGGCCGCGCCCACGCGACCGATCGCGGTCGAGAACCGCTTCGGGCTCTCGGACGCGCGCCCGCTGCCGACCGCCGAGGGCGGCGACGGTGAACACCGCCCGACCGAGGACCTCGCCGAGGCGCTCGCGGCCATGCGCGGCGGCGACGATGCGCCCGACAAGACCCCGCCGTTCGCCTACAGCCCGCGCGCACCGGACCCGGCGGTCGCGCCCACCGAGTCGCTCGATCTCGACGCGCGCCCCGACGGCAGCACCGCGCGCTTCTACCCCCAGTCGCCGCCGCGCTCGGACACCACGCCGCCACCGGGCGCCGCGTTGCCGGTGCCCAGCGTCGACTTCGAGCTCGACGACGCGACCGTGCCCGAGCCCGAAGCGGGTGAGCACCCGACCCAGCCGGTCGTCGCGCGCAGTGTGACGCCATCGTCCTCGGAGGAGCAGCCAGTGCCGACTCCACCCCGACCCCCACCGCCGCGACGGCCGTCGTCGCCGGCTGCCAAGCCCGCCTGGCCCGATCTCAGCGACGAGCTCGCCGAGGTGCGCTTCTTCGTCGACCAGGGGCTCGACGACGACGCGCAGACCTCGTTGGCCGAGCTCGAGCGTCGCCACCCCGGTCACCCCGAGGTCGCCGCGCTCAAGCGCGAGTTCGAGAAGGACACCGCCGCGCCGTCGCAGCACTCGGGCGCCAAGCCGCTGGTCAGCGTCGGCGAGGACGAGGAAGAGGACGCGTACCTGTCGGCGATCTTCGGCGACGCGCCCAAGGGCAAGCCCAAGGCCGCCGCGAGCAAGCCCAAGACCCGCGCGCCCGAGATCCGCGCCACCGGCAGCGACCCCGGCGACGCCGCCTCGGCCTACGATCTGGGCATGGCCTACCGCGACATGGGCCTGGTCGACGACGCCATCGCGCAGTTCGAGCTCGCGGCCCACGACGCGACCTGGGAGGCGCGCGCGCTGGTCATGATCGGCGCGCTGCGGCTGCACCGCGGCGAGCCCCAGCGTGCGGTCGCGGACCTGCAGCGCGCGATCGGTGCCGCGAGCAACGAAGACGAGCTGTACGAGGCCAAGTACGAGCTCGCGACGGTGTACGAGAAGATCGGTGACAACGACGCGGCGATCGCCGAGCTCATCGGCATCCCGCAGGGCTATCGCGAGCGCGACGACAAGCTCAGCGCGCTCGGGGGCTGACATGGAGCGCCACCGCAAGCGCGGTCCCTCGACGGCGTCGGTCCACGGCGGCGAGCCGCGCGTGCGCGCCGGTCACTCGCTGACGGTGCCGGTGGTGCTGTCGTCGACGTTCCCGTTCGCCGACACCGCCGAGCTGCGCGCGTACATGGATGGCGAGCAGGCGCGCACGCCCGAGTACGGCCGCTACGGCAATCCCACCATCGCCGCGGCCGAGGCCAAGCTCGCCGCGCTCGACGGGGGCGAGGCCGCGGTGCTGATGGCCTCGGGCATGGCCGCGATCACGACCACGTGCCTGGCGATGCTGCGCCACGGCGCGCACGCGGTCTTCACCGCCGACGTCTACCGCAAGACCCGCGCGTTCGCGACCGGCACGCTCGCGCGCTTCGGCGTCGCGGTCGACGTGGTCGCGCCCGAGCTCGACGCGATCGCGGCGGCGCTGCGACCCGAGACCAAGCTGCTGTTCACCGAGCTGCCGACCAACCCGTACCTGCGCGTGGTCGATCTCGCCGCCGTGGTCGCGCTCGCGCGATCGCAGCGGATCAAGACCATCGTCGATGCGACCTTCGCCACGCCGGTGAACCTGCAGCCGCTGGCACTGGGCGCCGATCTGGTCGTGCACTCGACCACCAAGTACCTCGCCGGTCACAACGATCTGCTCGGCGGCGTGGTCGTCGGGCGCCACGCCATGATCGAGGCCGTGCGCGAGCAGCTGGGCACGCTGGGCGGCATCGCCGATCCGCTGTCGGCGTTCCTGCTCGCGCGCGGGCTCAAGACCCTCGCGCTGCGGCTCGAGCGGCAGAACGCCAGCGCGCTGGCACTGGCGCAGGCGCTCGAGCAGCATCCCGCGGTCGCGCGCGTGTGGTACCCGATGCTGCCCAGCCACCCCGACCACGCGATCGCGCGCACGCTGCTCCGCGGCGGCGGCGCGGTCGTGACCTTCGAGCTGCACGACGGGCTCGCGGCCGGCACCGCGCTGGTCGATGCGGTCGAGATCCCCAAGCTCGCGCCGAGCCTGGGCGGCGTCGAGAGCCTGATCGAGCAGCCGGCGCTCATGAGCTACTACGAGCTGTCGCCCGAGCAGCGCGCGGCGCTGGGCATCCGCGAGGGCCTGGTGCGGCTGTCGGTCGGCATCGAGGACCTCGACGACCTGCGCGACGACCTGCTGCAGGCGTTGGATCGCTGCGCGCCGGGCCGCTAGAACACTCGCACGGCGACACCGATGCCGGCGAGGCACATCTCGTCGAGCGAACCCTCGCCCAGCGCGACGGTCTGCGGCGTGTCCAGGCCCTGCTCGGCGAGCGCGTCGACCACCGCAGGGTTGCCCAGGCTGTTGTCGTAGGTGCAACGCACGTGCACGACGTCGCCGGGCAGGACCTCCGGCATCGCGCCGATGTCCGCGTCGTAGCCGTACAGGCGCTGCCAGTTGAAGTCCCAGCGCGGCGTCTGCAGCAGGCAGGTGTCGTCGGAGCCGCGGGTCAGCGAGGTGCGCATGTCGACGCCGACCTTGTGCATGTGGTTGGCGACCGAGAACACCCGCACCTCGGGCACGCCCAGCTCGGGCACCACGTACTGCAGGCTCTCGACGTGGTCGGTGGCGTCGGCGGGGATCGAGAACGGCGGGTCGTCGAGCTCGCCCGCACCGGGTGCGCCGATGAGCTCGAAGCGGCCGACGTACTGCGGCATCGTGCTCGACCAGCGCATCGACAGCGCCGTGGCGTCGTCGACCTGTTCGCTGTCGTCGCCGGCGTGGTAGTGCATGTTGAAGACGATGCGTGCACCCGCGGGCAGCGTCAGGCCCACGCCGTCGGGCAGCTCGATCGGCATGCTGCCGGGCACCCAGCCGCCCACCAGCGTCGCCGCACCGACGCCCGCGCCGCCGCCACAGTCGTGCGAGACGCCGTCGGGCCACGCCGCCGACTCGGCGCCTTCGTCGACGTAGATGAGCACGTGGTGGACGATCGCGCGGTTGCCCGGCAACACCTGCAGGCCATCGACGAACACGTCCTCGCTGTTGCCGGGATCGAAGCTGAGGCAGTGGAAGAAATCACGCACGCCGCCCTGCGGCGCGACCGTGACGCTGCCGCCCATCGCCACCGTCGCGCTGGGGTCGGCGAGATCGAGCGACGGCGGCTCGGGCAGCGGCACCGCGTCGGCGGGGTCGCCCTGCGGCGCACCGCCGCTGTTCCAGTCGGCCAGCAGCTGGATCTGCGCCTCGCCCAGCCGCGCGTCGTGGGCGAACGGCAGCGGCGGCGCGCACTCGTCGGTCGTCAGCGCGTGCCACGGCGGCATCAAGCCGATCTGCACCTGCGCCGCGATCGACCCCGACCACGTCGCCGCGCTGTCGTAGTCCTGCAGCGAGAACGGTGCGATGCCGCCGTCGGCGTGGCACGGCACGCAGTGCTCGAACACCAGCGGCGCGACGTCGTGCACCCAGTCGGGGCGCGCGTCGGTGGTGCCGCCGCTGTCGCTGCCGTCGGCGCCGCTGATGCCGTCGCCGTCGCTGCTGCCGCCGCTGCCGTCGGCGCCGCTCGAGCCGCCCTCGCTGCCGTCGTCGTGGCCCGCTGCGGGCTCGTTGCCGCCGCATGCGAGCCCGAGCGCCGCGAGCAGCGGCCAGGCAGCGGGCGAAGGCGAGGCGGAGCGGGTGTGCCGACGTGGTGCCACCTTGGCACGGTACCAGGGAGTCGCGCGCCCGCGGGCCCGGTGCACGAGGACCCTCACGCGCCGGCCGCGTTCGCGCGAAGCCGGGCGTCGCCCAGCGTTCGCTCGCCCCGCGGCCGGGCGCTTGTGGACGGGGTCGGGCCCCTGCTAGAAGGGCCGCCCATGCAGTCGTCCGTCGAGCGAATCAGTCCTGTCGAGTGCCGCGTGAAGGTCGAGATCCCCTGGACCGACATCTCCACGCGACTACAGGACAAGCTGCGGGATCTGGGCCGGCGCGCGCGGGTGCCCGGGTTCCGCCCCGGCAAGATCCCGGCGCCGGTGCTCGAGCGCATGTTCGGCAAGAGCGTGCGGCAAGAGCTCGCGCGTGACCTCGTGCAGGAGACCTTCCAGACCGCGGTGACGCAGCACTCGGTGGTGCCGCTGACGCAGCCGGTGCTCGAGTCGTCGTCGCTCGAGCAGGGCGCGCCGTTCTCCTACGCCGCGCGCTTCGAGGTGCCGCCGTCGATCCAGCCCAAGGACTACACCGGCGTGCCGGTGCGCCGTCGCCCCGCGGTCGTCGACGAGGCCAAGGTCACCGCCGAGCTCGAGCGTCGCCGCGAGTCGCTCACCGAGCTGCGGGCGATCCCCGAGCCCGCCGAGGGCGAGACGCCGCGCACCAAGACCGCCGCCGGCGACGTGTGGACCGTCGACGTCGAGGGCCAGATCGGCGACACCCGCGTCACGCGCAAGGACGTCCGCGTCGACATCGGCGTCGACAAGAACGAGTTCATCCCCGGCCTCGCCGCGGTGATGGAGGACGTCGAGCTGTCGGCCGTGGGCTCGCTGCGCACGGTCCGTTTCGTGCCGCCCGAGGCGCGCATGCGACCCGAGCTCAAGGGCAAGGAGGCCGTGCTGGCCCTGGGCCTGCGCGAGGTGCGGGTCAAGCACGTGCCCGCGCTCGACGACGACTTCGCGCGCGACACCGGCGAGGCCGAGTCGCTGGCGGAGCTGCGCGGCAAGATCGAGGAGAAGATCAAGCAGGACGACGCCGACGAGGCCGAGCGTGACGCGCGTCGTCGCCTGGTCGCGACCCTGCTCGAGCGCAACGAGTTCGAGGTCGCGCCGTCGATGATCGCGCGCGAGGTCTCGGCCCAGATCGACGCGACCAAGCGTCAGCTGGCCCAGCAGGGGCTCAAGCTCGCCAACGTCGGCACCTCCGAGGCCGACCTCGCGCGGCGCATCCGCCCGCAGGCGCTGTTCAACGTCAAGGCGTTCCTGCTGCTCGACGCGATCGGCAAGAGCGAGTCGCTCGACGTCGCCGAGGAGGAGTTCGAGGCCGAGCTCACCAAGATGGCGGAGGAGAGCGGCCAGAACCTCGCGCGCATGCGCGCCCAGATGGAGAAGAACGGGCAGCTCGTGCTCGTGCGGGCGCAGATGCGCGAGGAGAAGATCCTCGACTTCCTGATGTCGAAGGCCGAGGTCACCGAGGCGCCCGATCCGGTCGAGAGCAGCGACGAGGGCGAAGGCTCGGCGGACGCTGCGGCCCCAAGTGGGACCGAGACGTAGCCGCGCGAGCAGGCACGACCTGTCGCATCGGGCAGCTCCGATCGGCGCGGTGTGCAACCACCTGCACGAGCCGCGCGCAGTGGACCCTCGCGACCCCCGCCGACGCCGCCCGTGGCCCACAACGTGCGCTCCAGCGCGGGCCTGCGGCGGCCGATGCCAGGCCTTGCATCGGGGGGCACGCCCGTACAACATAGCGAAGTGATGCTCCCCTCGAACACACAGCCAATCGCGCTCGGGAGCCGCGACGAGGGCATTCATGGTTGATCGCGACGGCCGCGCCGGCATGCTTCCGGACCTCTACTGGGGTGACCCACAGGCGAGCATTCCGTTCGTCATCGAGCAGACCCATCGGGGCGAACGCTCCTGGGACATCTACAGCCGGCTGCTGAAGGACCGCATCGTGTTCCTCGGCACCCCGATCAACGACCAGGTCGCCAACGTCGTGATCGCGCAGTTGCTGTACCTCGAGTCGGAGGATCCGGAGAAGGACATCCGCCTGTACATCAACTCGCCCGGCGGCGTGGTCACGGCAGGGCTCGCGATCTACGACACCATGCAGCACGTCAAGGCGCCGGTCGCCACGTACTGCCTGGGTCAGGCCGCGTCGATGGGCGCGGTCATCCTCGCGGCCGGTGCACCCAAGAAGCGCTTCGCACTGCCCAACGCGCGGATCATGATCCACCAGCCGCACGGCGGCGCGCAGGGCCAGGCGACCGACATCGAGATCCAGGCGCGCGAGGTGCTGCGGCTCAAGGCGCGACTCAACGAGATCCTCGCGCAGCACTGCGGGCGCGACATCGAAGAGATCCTTCGCGACACCGATCGCGACAAGTTCATGGATGCGGACACGGCGAAGCGTTACGGCTTGGTCGACGAGGTCCTGATCCGTCCGGCACCCACGCCGGGCACGTGATGGCAAGGCGGGAAGGGACGGCGACATGAGCTCCTCCAAGCGAGACACCGGTCACGGCAACCTGAGCTGCTCCTTCTGCGGCAAGAGCCAGAAGGAAGTGAAGAAGCTCATCGCCGGCCCCTCCGTGTACATCTGCGACGAGTGCATCTCGCTCTGCAACGACATCCTCGCGGAGGAAGTCCAGAAGGAAGAGCGGCAGCAGGGGCAGGGCCGCGTGCCCAAGCCCAAGGAGATCCGCGCCATCTTGGACGACTACGTGGTCGGCCAGGAGATGGCCAAGAAGATCATCTCCGTCGCGGTCTACAACCACTACAAGCGCATCAACGCCAAGCGCAAGCCCGACGAGGCCGAGCTGCAGAAGAGCAACATCTTGCTCATCGGGCCCACCGGCTCGGGCAAGACCCTGCTCGCGCAGACGCTGGCGCGCATCCTCGACGTGCCGTTCGCGATCGCGGACGCCACCAGCCTGACCGAGGCCGGCTACGTCGGCGAGGACGTCGAGAACATCATCGTGTCGCTGCTGCAGAACGCCGACCACGACGTCGAGCGGGCGCAGCGGGGCATCATCTACATCGACGAGATCGACAAGATCGCGCGCAAGGGCGACAACCCCTCGATCACCCGCGACGTCTCGGGCGAGGGCGTGCAGCAGGCGCTGCTGAAGATCCTCGAGGGCACCATCGCCAGCGTGCCGCCCAAGGGTGGCCGCAAGCACCCGCAGCAAGACTTCCTGCAGGTCGACACCACCAACATCCTGTTCATCTGCGGCGGCGCGTTCGCGGGCATCGAGGACATCATCGAGCACCGCATCAGCGCCAAGAGCATGGGCTTCGGCGCCAAGGTCGAGAAGAAGAAGGAGCTGCGGCAGTGGGAGCTGCTGCAGCAGATCCAAAACGAGGACCTGATGAAGTTCGGGCTCATCCCCGAGTTCATCGGTCGCCTGCCGGTCATCGCACCGCTGCAGGAGCTCGACGAAGAGGCGCTGATGCAGATCCTCACCGAGCCCAAGAACGCGCTGGTCAAGCAGTACCGGCGCCTGCTCGAGATGGACGGCGTCGAGCTCACCTTCACCGGCGACTCGCTGCGTGCGGTGGCCAAGCGCGCCAAGACCATGCGCTCCGGTGCCCGCGGTCTGCGTTCGATCCTCGAGCGCGCGATGCTCGAGGTCATGTACGACATCCCGAGCATCGACAACGTCGCCGAGGCCGTGATCAGCGAAGAGTGCATCACCGAGGAGAAGCGGCCGGTGCTCGTCTATCGCAACGACGCGAAGAAGGAAGCCAGCTGAGCCTCTCGCCGGACGGCGGCGCGGTTTCGGGGTACCCTCGGCCGCGCCGTGCCGTCGCCGCACGTCTCCGGCTCGCCCGAGCCCACGCCTGACGCGAAGAGCCCGGCGCTCGCGCGCCCGGAGCTGGCGCGGGTGCTCGAGGTCGTGCGCAGCGTCGTGGTCGACGTCAGCGACGGACGCGGCCTGGGCCAGCTCGGGCCCGACGTGTCGTTCGAGCGCGAGCTGGGTCTGGGTAGCCTCGAGCGCGTCGAGCTGGGCGTGCGCGCGGAGGCGGCGTTCGGCCTGCGGCTGCCGACCGAGGCGTTCGGCCTGGTCGACACGCCGCGCGCGCTGCTGGCGTTGATCGAGCAGCAGGGCGCGCGCGCACCGGTGGCCGCGACCACGGCGGCGGCCGACCGCGCGTCGTTGCTGCCGCGCGAGCCACCCGGGCCACGACCGACCGAGGCGCAGAGCCTGGTCGAGCTGCTCGAGTACCACCTGCGCATCCAGCCCGAGCGCGTGCACATCGTGCTCGAGGACGACGACGGCAGCACGCTGTGCATCACGCACCGCATGCTGCACGAGGCCGCGTCGGCGGTCGCGGCGGGACTGCGCGCGCGCGGGCTGTCGCCGGGGGCCAAGGTCGCGATCATGCTGCCGACGTCGCTGGGCTACTTCGCGGCGTTCATGGGCGCGCTGATGGCCGGCGGCGTGCCGGTGCCGCTGTATCCGCCGATGCGGCTCGATCGCATCGCCGAGTACATCGGTCGCTGCACCAACATCCTCGACAACGCGCAGGCGCAGATCCTCGTGACCTTCGACCGTGCCGCGCGCGTCGCCGACATCGCGCGCGACCGCGTCGCCGCGGTGCAGCAGGTGCTCGCGATCGAGGCGTTGCTGCCGGCCGCGGGCACGGTACCGCTGCACGCCTCGGGCACGCGCGCGGCGATCGGGCCGCAGGACACCGCGCTCATCCAGTACACCTCGGGCAGCACCGGCGATCCCAAGGGCGTCGAGCTCACGCACGCGGCGGTGCTGGCGAACATCCGCGCCGCCGCAGCCGGCTGCGGCCTGATGCCCAGCGACGTGCTGGTCAGCTGGTTGCCGCTGTACCACGACATGGGCCTCATCGCGGGCTGGCTGATGCCGCTGTTCGCCGGCGTGCCGGTGGTGCTGGGCTCGCCGCTGGCGTTCCTGACGCGGCCGGCGTGGTGGCTGCGCGCGCTGTCGGACTACCGTGCGACCTGCTCGGTCGCGCCGAACTTCGCGTTCGACCTCTGCGTCAAGCGCATCGCCGACGAGGAGCTCGCGGGGCTGCAGCTGTCGCAGGTCCGTGCGATCCTCAACGGCTCCGAGCCGATCCTGCCGGGCACGCTCGATCGCTTCGCGACCCGCTTCGGCGCGGTCGGGCTGCGCCGCGAGGCACTGTTCTGCGCCTACGGCCTGGCCGAGAACATGGTCGCGGTCGCGTTCGCGCCGCTGGACCGCGTGCCGCGGATCGATCGCATCGACCGCGCGCGCTTCGAGCAGGACGGCGTCGCGGTGCCGGTCTCGGGCGACGCCGCCGCGCTCGAGTTCGTCGGCGTCGGCTTCGCGGTGCCGGGCCACGAGCTGCAGGTGGTCGACGATCGCGGCGAGCCGGTGCCGCCGCGCACGCGCGGTGTGGTGCGCTTCCGCGGGCCGTCGACGTTCAAGGGCTACTACCGCCGGCCCGACGCGACCGCGGCGGTGAAGCGCGAGGGCGGCTGGGTCGACACCGGCGATCTGGGCTACCGCGCCGAGGACGGCGAGCTGTTCATCGTCGGCCGCGTCAAGGACATCATCATCAAGGGCGGGCGCAACTACTACCCGCATGAGATCGAGGAGGCCGCGGCCACGGTCGCGGGCATCCGTCAGGGTTGCGTGGCCGCGTTCGCGGTGCGCGACGAGGCCGCGGGCACCGAGCAGATCGTCGTGGTCGCCGAGAGCCGCGAGCGCGATCCGACCGCGCGCGAGATCCTGGTCGGTCGTGCGGTCGAGGCCATCACCGCGCGAGTGGGGGTGCCGCCCGATCGCGTCGAGCTGGTGCCGCCGGGCGCGGTGCTCAAGACCTCGAGCGGCAAGATCCAGCGCAACGCCACGCGGCAGCGCTACCTCGCCGGCACGCTCACCGCGCGGCACGGCTCGTTCGCGCGACAGGCCGCGGGCCTGCTGCTGGGCAGCGTGCCGGCGCGGCTGGGCCAGGCCGCGCGCGCGCTGGCGCGGCTGCTGTTCGGGCTGTGGGCCGCGACGGTGATCGTGGTGGGCTGCGGCGTCGCGCTGGGGGTCGGACGACTGGTGCCCGCGGGTGCCACCGCGCGCCGCGTGATCGCGTGGCAGGCCCGCGCGGTCATGACGCTCGCGGGCCTGCGGCCGCGCGTGCACGGTCTGTCACGGCTGCCTGCGGGCGCGGCGATCCTGGTCGGCAACCACTGCGGCTACCTCGATTTCCTGATCTGCGGCGCCGCGCTGCCGCCCGACGTGCGCTTCGTGATCAAGGGCGAGCTGCGCGACACGCCGCTGCTGGGCCCGGTGCTGCGCAAGCTCGGCCACGTGTTCCTCGATCGCCACAGCACCCAGCGCTCGCTCGCGGATCTCGAAGCCGTGGTGTCGCTGCTGCGCGACGGCCACAAGGTCGTGCTGTTCCCCGAGGGCACCTTCAGCCCCGAGGTCGGCCTGCGCAGCTTCAAGCTGGGCGCGTTCCGCCTGGCGCTGCACACCGGCACGCCGCTGTGTCCCTTCGGCATCGTCGGCTCGCGTCGGGCCCTGCGCGACGGCACGTGGTTGCCGCGGCCGGCACGGATCGCGGTCACGGTGGCCGAGCCGATCCCGGTGCCGCCGCGTCCCCAGCCGAGCGAGGAGATCGCGGCCATCGTCGCGCTGCGCGACCGCGCGGCGGAGGCGGTCGCGGCGGTGATCGACGAGCCGCGGTTGTTCGCGGCCGAGATCGCGGTGCCCGGCGGCAGCGACGACGCGCGCGACGCCGCGGGCTAGCGCGACGTCGTCGAGCCCGGATCAATGGGCCAGCTGGGACGACGCAGCGTCCGCGACCCTCAGCGCGCGGCCGCGGGCGCCTGCTCGACCTCGACTGCGACGAGTCCCCACGCAGTCGGCACGCGCACGCGGCCGTCGGGGCCGCGGCGCAGCTCGACCGCACGCTTGGTGCGACCGACGAGCGAGCCGCGTTCATCGACCAAGCCGGTGTCGGCCGCGAGCTCGACCTTCGGTGCCGACTCGAGCGCGCCCCACGAGATCGGCGGGATGCCACCGGCACCGCCGCAGCCGTAGCCGGTCCCCATCGGGCCGATGCTCTCGACCTTCGCGGCGGGAACCCAGCCCTGCACGTGCACGCCCTCGCGGCACGGTTGCACGTACTCGATGCGCTTCCAGCCCTTGCGGGACTCGAGCACGCGGACGGTCTCGGTGTCGCCGCCCGGCGGCAGGGTGTAGATGGGCTTGCCGCCGGGGCGCCGCAGGATCGGCGTACCGGCCTTGGCCAGGCCATCGGCCTCGGGCAGGGGGAAGCGCACCGGATCGAAGACGACGTCGAGCGCAGACGCGTCGATCCAACCGGTGAACTCGCCCTCGTGCGTGCGCACGCGCGCCGCTGCGCCCTTGCGCTCGAGCACGTCGATCGCCTCGCCGGCGGCGAGGGTGATCGCGCCCTCGCTCGCCGCGGTCGCGAGCCGGGCATCGGCGTGGAGCACCGCGGCGCGGGCGAGCTGCGGCGCGAGGTCGGCGGCGTCGACCCACAGCAGCAGCGCGGCGGCGTTGCCGAATCCATCGATCACCAGCTGCACGCGCTCGCCGTCGCGTGCGACGACCGGGTGGGGCGCGAACGTGGTCACGGCATCGCCGGCGACCGCGACGTCGCCCTGCGCTGCGAAGCGCAGTGCGCCCCGGCGCGCGACCACGGCGGTGCGGGTCGGCAGGCCGACGCCGCCGAGCACGTTCCACATCTGATCCGCCTCGCGATCGCGGACCACCGTCGGCACCTTCGCGGGACCAGCGTCGGTGGCGTCCGCGGTGGCGGTGCCGCCGTCGTCCGCGGGGCTGGGCGCGCGCGCGGAGCTGGCCGCCGGCGGGCGCGCGTGCGGCGAGGGCGTCGAACCCGGGCTCGCGGACGAGCCCGCGGATGGACGGCAGGCGAGCAGCAACAGCAGCAGCGACGGGATCGAGGCGCGCACGGCCGGCAGCGTAGCGTGCCCGCCCGCGCGCCGCATCAGTGGCACGACGGTCGCGGCAGCGGGTCGTCCGCGTCGGGCGTCGGCAGGATCGCGCGCAGGTACGCGTACTCCTCGTCGCAGAAGCGCGAGGGACCCTCGCCGTCGAGCTCGGCGCGCTCGGCGAAGGGGCGATCGGCGTCCATGAGTCGGTCGGGTTGCTCGCCGGCATCGTGGAAATCCGGCCCGTACGGATCCGCCAGGCCCAGCGAGTGGCCGAGCTCGTGGCTCAGCGTCGAGCCGACGACGCTGCCCAGCACCCAGATCGCGCATGCGATCTGCGTGGGCCGATCGCTCGCGGGACACAGCTCGCTCGACGTCAGCGCCGTCGGCTCGTGGTCGAGATCCGCGGCGTCGACCGGGCGACCGCCGACGTCGGGGCGGAACGGATCGAAGATGTCGTCGAAGCGCGGATCGGAGGGCAGCGGCATCGCCAGCGTGCCGGGGTGCTCGGAGAAGCCCAGCACCGACTCGATGAACACGCCGCCGTAGCCGGGGTAGCCGTCCTGCTGGGTCTGCGCGTTGACGCCCCCGATGCGGTCGTACAGCCGCTGGTTCTCGGTGTCCTTGCCGGGCGTGTTGTCGTAGCCGAACAGGCCCAGGCCGTTGGGGTCGGGCCCGCCGACGTCGACCTGGGCGAACGCGGCGAAGTCGGTCGGCACCGCCTCGCGCAGCTCGACGCCGATGGTGGCGTAGTCGCGCCGCAGGACCTCGAACACGCGCGCACGGATCTGGGCATCGACCGCACGCAGGCCGAAGCGTCGCAGGCTCTCGACGTAGGCCGGCAGGAACTGCACCCACACGATCTGTCGCACCGCCAGCAGCTGCAGCGACACCATCGCGGGATCGCCGGTCACCTCGCTGTCGCCCCAGGCGATGCGCGGGGTGACGGTGGCCTGCAGTCGCCCGGCGCCGTAGCGCAGGTCGAGCTGCTGGCCCAGCGCGTCGCTCTCGTCGAGCACGTAGCGCACCGTGCGACCGTCGACGAACTGCGGCAGCAGCACCTCGTCGATCGCGGTGACGCTGCCGTCGGCGTCGGCGGTGAAGCTGCCGACGACGTCGAGCAGCGTCGCCCCGTCGTCGCCGACGAAGCCAGCGCCGTCGATGACGACGTACTGCCCCAGGCTCGCGGCCTCCACCGAGGTGCCGTACAGCAGCGGCCGCTGCAGATCGTAGCTGACCGCCAGCGGTGGGGCCTCGCGCACGGTGCCGGAACGCATGCGGTTGCGCAGCACCACCGTGCCCTCGAAGCGGCCGGGCTCGATGCCGGCGACCGCGGGCTCGAACGCGAAGTGTCCGTGTGTGCGGTCGAGCGGATCGTCGAGCGTGACCGCCAGCTCGCGCGCGGCGATGGGCGTGCACGCGGCGTCGGCGGGCTCGGCCGGTGCGAAGCAGCCTGCGAGCTCGACCACGGTCTCGCCCTCGCCGGGCAGCAGCAGGCCGCTGCCGAGGATCGCGATGGGCTCGTTGGGAAAGACGACGCCCGTGCGCAGCACCGCGTCGGCGCGCGGCTCGAGCTCCGACGCGAGCGACCAGCGGGCGGCCCGCGGCGCGGTGCGGTAGAGCCGGCCGTCGACCGCGCTCGACACCGCCACCGCGACGTCGCCGTCGAACTCGGCTCCGTCGCCGCCGAGCGCGGCGAAGACCTCGTCGCTGACCGCGAGCTCCAGCGTCTGCGCGTCGACGTAGCGCAGGCGCAGGCTCAGCTGCAGCGCGTCGATCGTCAGCGTCGCTGCGCCCCAGTCCTCGGGCACGAACGACTCGCCGGTGATCCGCATGGTCGTGCCCGGCAGCAGCACGTCCGGTGCCACCGCGGTGAGCTCGAGCCCGGTCAGCGCCGGGTCGAGTGGACGGCCGGGCGCGCCCTCGCTGCAGCCGGCGAGGGCCAGCAGCAGCGGCAGCGCGGGGCGGGGACGGGCCACGCGCTCCATGCTCGCGCGCTCACTTGAACGTGTCGACCCGCAGCTCGCCCTTGCTCTCGAAGCGTGCGCCCTTGGCCCGCGCCTCGGCCAGACCGCTGGTGCGCAGCACCCACATGCGCTTGATCGCGACCACGTGGTCGTTCTGGCGCGCGTGGACCTCGACGAGGTTGTTGCCCGGCGTCAGCGGCACGTCGGCGTCGAACTCGAGCCGGCCGGCGGCGGCGTCGGGCGCCGCGACGTAGAACACCTTCTCGACGTCGCCGAACAGATCGCGCGAGGGGTTGAACACCGTGATGAAGACGTCGCGCACGGCCTCCTCGTCGCTGGCGACGCCGGCGATGCGCACGCTCTCGGTGTCGGTCTGCATCGGCGCCGACGACAGCGTGACCTTGGGCGGCGAGATCCCGAACACCGACTCCACGCCGGTGGGCTTGCCCGGGGCCTTGCCGGCGTCGACGTCGGCGGCGCGCACGAACGCGAAGCTGTCCTCGGCCAGCTCGACGCGATACCAGCCCTCGGTCTTGGCCGAGGTCTTGAACTTGCTGCCGGCCTTGGCCCGCGCAACCACGCGCAGCTCGCCCGACGGGCTGCCGAACAGCTCCAGCTCGTCGCGCGCGACCACGCCGCCCGAGGCGCTGGTGAGCTCGACCCGCGGCGCGGTGAGATCGAAGCGCAGGTTCTCGGTCAGCACCTCGGCCATCTTGTTGTCGGCGACCGAGACCTGCAGCAGGTCGTCGCCGAACTCGGACTCCTTCATGACCTCGACGTCGAGGTCGACCGAGCGCACCGCGCCAGGCTCGAGCTTCTGCAGCCGCTCGCGACCGCTGTGCAGGAACACGGCCTCGCCGGCGATGTTGCGCAGCGTGACCCAGGTGTCGAGCGCCGCGCTCTCACCGGTGTTCTTGACCCACACGCGCAGCTTGGCGCGCTCGCCCACCTGCAGCGTGCCGTCGCCGTTGCCGGTGAAGTTCTTGCCCGCGCTGGCATCGTCGAGCACCTGGAAGCCGAACGCGAACTCGGGCCGCGCGAGGGCCTGGGCGCTGACGTCGATCGAGCTCTGCGAGTCCTTGCCCAGCTTGGAGCCGTGCTGGTCGAACAGGTGCACGTCGATGCGATCGGTGCGCGACAGCTCCTGCTCCGAGACCGAGAGCTTGATGGGGTAGCTCTTGCTCTGGCCGGGATCGATGCGGCCGAAGAACAGCTCGCGCTCGTCGAAGTAGCGGTAGTCGCTGTCGGTGATGGCGCGGACCTGGAACGCCGGCGCATCGCCGTTGTTGGTGACCGTGACCGTGACGGTGCCCTTCTCGCCGCCCTTGATGACGTTGCCGGGCTTGTCGCTGGCGAGCTTCATCGCCAGCTTGGCGCTGCCGGTCTGCGTGTCGGGGCCGCGGCTCCAGTCGACCCCGCGCTTGGACAGGCTCTGCGCGATGCGGGCCTGCTCGAGCGCGGCCTGCTCGCGCACGAAGCCATCCATGCTGCCCAGGATGTCGTCGCGGTCGGCCGAGGGCGCGCGCAGCACCAGGTCGCGGGCCATGCGGATCTCGGAGTCCTCGAGCAGGATCTCGGTGCGCGAGTCCTTGCTGGGGTCCTTGTCGTTGCGCGCCGAGACCGGCTTGTCCTTGGCGGTCTCGGGCGTGACCTCGTCGTCGTCCTCACCGCCGACCGAGCCGCGATCGAGGAAGTACAGCGGGCCGAACTGCGTGCGCTCGTTCTGCGTCGCGCTGGAGATGAGGTGTTGCGACAGCGACTCCTCGCGCAGCAGGTCGAAGCGATCGCGTCCGAAGTAGGCGATGTGCTCGGCGCCGACCCACACCGGCACGGTCTCGAGATCGGGCGCGACGCCGACCGACTGGATCGACACGTCGCCCGGCGTCAGGTACTGCGCGATGGTCAGCTTGAGCGCGAGCTCCTTGTCGCCGACCTTGCGCTCGTGCAGCACCTGCACCGAGCCCTTGCCGAAGGTGCGGCGGCCCAGCACGACCGCGCGGCCGAGGTTGCGCAGCGCGCCGGCGACGATCTCCGACGCGCTGGCCGAGCCCTGGTCCGCCAGCACCACCAGCGGCAGGTCGGGGAAGTCGTAGCGCGTGTCGGCGTTGTTCTCCTCGCGCGGCGAGGACACGCCCACGGTCGAGACGATGGTGCCGCTGGACACGAACGCGTTGGCGACGTCGACCGCGGCGGTGAGCAGGCCGCCGGGGTTGTCGCGCAGGTCCAGCACCACGCCCTCGACCCCGACCTTCTGGAACTCCTCGAGCTTGGCCTGCAGCTCCGCGCCGGTGGTCTCGGCGAAGTTGCGCGGGATCTGCACCAGGCCGACCCGGCGCACGCGGCCCGACGCGTCGGTCTCGGTCAGCACGTCGGCGGTGACGGAGTCGAGCTGGATGCGTGCGCGCGTGATCTTGAGCGGCTTGGGTTTGTCGATCCCGTCCCGCGTGATGTACACGGTCACGGTGGTGCCGATGGCACCGCGCAGGCGCCCGACTGCGTCGTTGATGTTCATCGTCACGGTCGACTCGTTGTCGATCTGCACGATGCGATCGCCGGGCTGCATGTCGACCTTCGAGGCCGGGTTGCCCTCGATCACGCGGATGACGGTGATGGCACCGTCGCGCATGCCGACCTCGATGCCGAGGCCGCCGAAGCTGCCCTTGGTGCTGGCCTTCATGTCGGCGAAGTCGGCCGGGCGCAGCAGGTTGGTGTGCGGGTCGAGCGTGCCCAGCACGCCCGCGACGATGGCGTACTCCGCGTCCTGTTGCTCGTCGGCGGACAGCTCGACGTTGCGCGCGACGAAGCGGAAGACCTCGCGCACCGCCGGACCCACGGCCCACAGCGCCTCGACGTCGGCGAGATCGAATTCCTGCTCCGCGGTGCCGACCTTGACGCGCACGCGATCGGTGCCGACCGGCTCGACCAGCACCTCGGCGATGCTGTTCTCGAGCGCGTGCAGGCCCGCGTGTGCCATCTTCTTGGGGTCGATGCGATCGGGCTCGACGTAGTACTTCGAGACGTTCCACAGCGTCCAGTCGAGCACGCGCAGCTCGGTCGCATCGGCGGTCGCCGACAGCCGCGCGTGCGACTTGGGGTTGTGGCGCTGCGACTGCGCGTGGCTCTCGCCCCACGCCGTCAGGCCCATCGCTGCGAGCAGCGAACCGACCACCATGATGCCGGCGGCGCGAGGGGCGATGCGACCGACAGGCTTGGATGCGGGCCCGGACGTGCTCATGTCATTTCATGGTAGCCGCCCGCGTCTGCAGCGGCCACCGCCCAGGGGCGAGTCTGTCAGTGCCGAGCGCGTGGGGCGCTGGGATCGGTTGCGGCCGTCCCTGGTCCGGACGCGTCACCGTCCGCTCGTGCGACGGTTGTTCGGGGCGGGTGACAGACGAGCACCCCGGCGGCGTACACTGCCGCGGCTCCATGGCGCAGCGACGCAGTGGTGGACCCCGAGCGAACCCCGAGGCCGACGCACCGGCGGACGGCGACGAGCGTCCGGTCGTGTCGCTGCAACGGGCCGACGCCGCGGTCCCCGAGCTCGCGCGCAAGCCCGACGGCGAGGTCGTGTCGCCGGAGCTGGTGGAGGTGGATCCCGCCGCGCAGGGCTCGCCGGAGCTGATCGAGGCCGAGGACCTCGCAGCCGCGGAAGCGCTGTCGGAGACCGCACCCGCGACCGACGAGGAGCTCGAAGCGATCGCGGCGCAGCTGCGCGGTGCGGCGGCGCCGGGCACCACCGCACTGGCGCGCCGCGATCCGCTGGCCGCGTACATGGGCGAGGTGCGACGGCACCCGCTGCTGACGCGCGAACAGGAGCACGAGCTCGCGGTGCGCTGGGTCGAACAGGGCGACGCCGAGGCCGGTCGCACGCTGGTGACGTCGAACCTGCGGCTGGTGGTGAAGATCGCCCACGAGTACCGGCGCGCGTACCAGAACCTGCTCGACCTCGTGCAAGAGGGCAACGTCGGGCTCGTGCGCGCGGTGCAGAAGTTCGATCCGTACCGCGGCGTGAAGCTGTCGACCTACTCGGGTTGGTGGATCCGCGCGTACATCCTCAAGTACATCCTCAACAACTGGCGCCTGGTGAAGATCGGCACCACGCAGAACCAGCGCAAGCTGTTCTTCAACCTGCGCAAGCAACGGGAGGCGCTGCTGGCCGCGGGCGTCGATCCCACGCCCGAGCGCATCGCCGCCGAGCTCGACGTCTCGCCCAAGGAGGTCGTCGAGATGGAGCGGCGACTCGCGGCACCCGACGTCTCGCTCGACGCGCCGCTGGGCAGCGAAGACGACGGGCGCACGCGGCTCGATCTGATCGAGGACGACTACGCCGACCCCGAGAACCGGGTCGACGCCGCGGAGTTCAAGGATCTGCTGCAGGAGAAGCTGGTGCGCTTCGGCGCCGACCTCGAGGGCCGCGAGCTCGAGATCTTCCGCGAGCGCGTCATGTCGGAGGATCCGATCACGCTGCAGGACCTCGGTGATCGCTGGGGCGTCAGCCGCGAGCGCGCGCGCCAGATCGAGAAGCGCCTGCTGACGCGGCTGCGCGAGTACCTGCAGGGCGAGCTCGGCGACGCGGTCCAGATCGCGCTGGGGCACGACTAGGACCGCCATGGCGGGCAAGCTGGTCCTCGTCGGCACGCCGCTGGGCAACCGCGACGATCTCTCGCCGCGGGCCCGCGCGGCCATCGTCGGCGCCGACGTGCTGCTGTGCGAGGACACGCGCTCGCCGCTGCGGCTGCTGGGCGAGGGCGTCACGCTGCCGCCGCGGCGCTCGTGCTTCGTCGGCAACGAGCACGAGCGCGAGGCCGAGTTGGTCGCGATGCTGGCCGAGGGTAAGACCGTCGCGTTCGTGTCCGAGGCCGGCATGCCGTGCTGGAGCGACCCCGGTCAGCGCCTGGTCGCGGCCGCGGTCGCGGCCGGACACGCGGTCGAGGTCGTGCCCGGACCCACGGCGATGGCGACCGCGGTGGCGTGGTCGGGTCTGCCGGCGGACGAGGTGCGCTACTGCGGATTCCCGCCGCGCTCGGGCAAGGCCCGCGAGCAGTGGCTCGCGTCGCTGCGCCACGAGACCGCGACGGTGGTGTGCTACGAGGCCGCCAACCGCACGTGGGCGCTGCTGCAGGATCTCGCGCGCGCGCTGCCGGACGCGGACACGCGCACGGTCGTGGTCGCACGCGAGCTGACCAAGCGCCACGAGCAGGCGCTGCGCGGCAGCGTCGCGGCGCTGGCGGCCGCGGCCCACGGCGAGCTGCTCGGCGAGGTCACCGTGGTGCTGGGGCCAGGCACGCGCGCGCACGAGGATCCCGCGCAGCACGCCGCGCGTGCGACGGTTGCGATCCTGCTCGACGCGTCGCTGCGACCGCGACAAAAGGCGCGGCAGCTGGCGGAGCTCACCGGATTGCCTGCGCGCGAGCTCTATGCCCGGCTCGCGGTGGAGCCCGGGGACGACGACGACCAGACGCGCTGAGCGACGCCGTCGCGCTACCATCGTCGCACGGTGACGACGCCCGGGGCCGAGCCGAGCGTGCCTGGGAACGCGCTGCCGACCGAGGTCGGCTCGCTGGGTCCGGCGCCGGCGCTCGACAGCGTCGCGGCCGCGGCCCGCCGCGCGGAGATCCGCGCGCGCCTGTTCGAAGGCCACGGCGAGCCTTTGCGGATCGGTCGCTACGAGATCCGCGGGCGACTCGGCGCGGGTGCGTTCGGGGTGGTCTATCGCGGCTGGGACGCGCGACTGGGCCGCGAGGTCGCGATCAAGCTGTTGCACGGCCGCGGGCCCGCCAGCGCGGGGCTGCGCCGCGAGGCCCGCGCGATGGCGAAGATCTCGCATCCCGCGATCGGTGCGGTGTACGAGCTCGGCGAGCACGCATCGCGACCGTTCGTGGTGATGGAGCTGGTCGAGGGCGTGACGCTGCGCGCGTGGCAACAGGGCCGCAGCAGCGCCGAGATCGTCGCGATGTATCGCCAGGTCGCCGAGGGGCTCGCGGCAGCGCACCGCGCCGGCGTGGTGCACCGCGACTTCAAGCCCGACAACGCCATGGTCGATCGTGCCGGTCGCGTGCGCGTGCTCGACTTCGGGCTCGCGCGCGGCGGCGAGCCGCCGCTGCCGGGCAGCGACGTCACGCGCAGCCAGGGCGCGGGCACGCCGGCCTACATGGCACCGGAGCTGTTCGCGGGTGGCGTCGGTGGGCCGGCCGCGGATCAGTTCGCGTTCTGCGTCGCGCTGTTCGAGGCGCTGTGCGGGACCCGGCCCTTCGGCGGTCGCGACCTCGTCGCGCTGGCGACCGCGGTCAGCGACGGGCGCATCGAAGCCACGGCCGCGCAGCGGCGCGTCGATCGGCGGCTGATGGCGGTGGTGTTGCGGGGCCTGCGGCCCGATCCCGCGGCGCGCCACTGCGACATGGTCGCGCTGGGACACGCGCTGGGCCGCGCGCTCGCGCGACGTCGCCGCGGCGCGCTCGTGCTCGGCGGCACCGCACTCGCTGCGGTCGCGCTGTGGCTGGTGCTGCCGCGCGCGTCTTCGGGCTGCGCGCGCGGGTGGGGTCGACTCGAGGGCGTGTGGGATCGCGAGCGCGCGGCCCAGGCCGATCGCGCGATCGCGGCGAGCGGCGACGCGGCGCTGCAGGCCGCCTGGCCGTCGCGGCGCAGCGCGCTCGACGAGGGCGCGACGCAGTGGCGCGAGGCGGTCGCGTCGCTGTGCGCCTCGGAGCACGAGGATCCGCTCGAGCGCGCGTGCCTCGAGGACGTGCGCGCCGAGCTCGCCGCGCGCAGCGAGCTGGCGCGCGCCGACGAGCTGCTGGCGCTGCGCTGGGTCGTGTTCGACGCGCCGCCGCTGTTGTCGCTGCCGCAGTGCCGCGAGCGACGTGCCCGCGGCGAGCTGCCTGCGCCGGGCCCGATCGCGCAGCAGCTCGCGATCGCCGACGTCGCCGCGGCGCTGGCGGGCGCCAACGCCTGGGGCCGCGCCGGCAACGTCGATCGTGCGCTGGCCGGCAGCACCGACGCGCTCGAGCGCGCGCGGGCGATCGGACATCCACCGCTGCTGGCCGAGGCGTTGTTCACCCACAGCGCCGCGCTGGACGCGGCCGGGCGCGTGTTCGAGGCCGAGGCCGCGGCGCAGCAGGCCTACGAGGTCGCGCTGGGCTCGCGCAACGATCGCATGGCTGCCCGTGCTGCGGTCGCGATGGTCGAGCTGGTCGGGTACCGCCTCGCACGTCACGACGAGGGCGAGGCGTGGGCGCGCAACGCCGAGGCGGTGCTGCAGCGCCTGGATGCCGGCAGCGGCATCTGGGCCGACTTCTTCGTCAACCGCGGGCTGCTGCGCGTACAGCAGCGACGACTGCCCGAGGCGCGCGCGGATCTCGAGCGCGCGGTCGAGCGCTACACCGACGCCGAGGGTCCTGGCTCGGCGCGCTTGACCGCGCCGCTGTCCAACCTGGCGCAGATCGCCTATCTGCAGCGCGACTACGACGCGTCGCTGGGTTGGCTCGATCGCGCGTTGACGATCGAGCGCACGCACGGCGGGCCCACGCACCCCGCGGTTGCGGACTACCTCAGCAACCGCGCGCTGGTGTTGTTGGCGGCCGATCGCACCGACGAGGCCGCGCGGTCGATCGACGAGGCCGCGGCGCTGCTCGAGGCCGCCTCCGCGCCGGCGGGCGAACGCGCGGTGGTGCTGCGCAACCGCGGCGAGATCGCATACGCGCGCGGGCGTTTCGACGCGGCCGCGCAGGATCTGGCGTCGGCGGTGGCGCAGCACGAACGCGTGCGCGGTGTGGCCGAGGACCGCTCGGTCGGCGCACGGATCTCGCTGGGCCGCGTGCGCGCGCGCATGGGCGATGCTGCGGCCGAGGCGGTGCTGCAGGACGCGCTCGCGCGCGCCGAGGCGGCGGGCTCCGGCGCCGACGTGGCCGCCGCGAGCGCAGAGCTCGTCGGCGTCGCGCTCGACCGCGGCGACCTCGAGTCCGCCGCGCGGGCGCTCGAGCACGTCGCGTTGGCCGACGCCGGTGATCTCGAGCCGGACCTCGCGTTCGACCTCGAGCTGCAGCGCGCGCGATGGTTCGTTGCGCAGCGACGATGGGACGATGCGTTGGCGCGGCTCGACGGCGCGCTGTCGCAGACCGAGGGCGCGTTGCAGGCGTCGATCGCCACCGCGGAGCTGTGGCGCGGCGTCGTGCTGGCGCATCGCGACGGCGGACGATCGGACCTGGCGATCGCGGCTGCCCGTCGCGGCGCGGCGCGGCTGCGCGCCGCGGGCTGGGGCGCGACGCTGCCGGGCTGGCGCACCGCGTTCGAGGACGCGGGCCTCGACGCAGCGTTGCTCTTGGAAGCAAGCCAGCGAGATCAAAAGTGAATTCTTCGTCCTGAACGTCGGGAACGGTAGGAGCTATCCTACATCGGCTCACCCGAGCGCGGGGGAGCGAAGGGGACCGGGATCCATCATGCTCCGCCACGCTCGTCGTTCGTTGCTGCTCGCCGCCCTGTTCGCCACCGCCTGCGGGCAGGGCTCCGACGATGGCCCGCAGGACGATTGCGAAGGCGCGAAGTGTGACGACATCGACGACGCGGGCGACGACGATCGTCGCGTGTGCGCGGCGGTTCGCGGCAACGGCCAGCTGATCTTCGCGCACTTCGCCTCGCTCGCGCGGATCACCGAGCACTACGGGCCGCTGTGGGGCTCGGCCGGTGGCAGCTCGGGCAGCATCACGCAGTTTCTGCTCGAGAGCGTGCAGATGAATCCCGCGGTCGCGAGCTGCGGCGAGCAGCCGTGCACCCGCGCGGAGCAGGGCCAGCGCATCGCATTGTTGCTCAAGTCGCTGACCGGTTACGCCGCGGTGCTGGGGCAGACGCCCGAGGCCGCCGCGTTGGGCCAGCTGGGCGGCATCGCCAAGGCGTTCAAGGACGCGGGCATCGAGGCGCTGCTGCAGACCGATCCCGCGGCGGCCCAGACCGCGCTGCTCGATCTGTTGCAGTCCGACGACCTGCGCGACCTCGTCAACGACGAGCTGGTCGAGACCATCACCATCTCGCCCGATCCCGAGTTCCACGTGCGCGACATCGTGGGCGCGCTGAGCCAGCTGGGTGCGTTCTCGGTCGGCTGCACGCCGGAGCAGGCGGCGATGGGCTGCAACCCCAAGGCGATCTTCGTGCGCCCCGGGCTGCTCGACTTCCCGGCGCTGGTGTCGAAGATCGGCCGCATCGCCGACTTCTACGCCGGCTACGGTCCGCAGGATCCGGCGCGCATGCAGGCGTGGCTCGACGGCTGCGCCGAGGCCTCGCGCGACAAGAGCTGGGCCGAGATCGCCGCGCTGCCGCTGGGCGCGAGCACCTGCGGGCAGGAGTACACCGCGATGGTGACCGAGTACCGCGCGGCGGTGCTGGCGATGCCGGACGCGACGCCGCAGCGCCTGGGTGAGCCCATCGGCGCGCAGCTCTCGGCGCTGGTGTCGACCTCGGTGTTGACCGGCGCGGCGGTCGACGCGTTCGCGCAGGCGCGCGCCGACTATCTCGCGGCGCAGCAGTACAGCATGCCGGTCGTGTTCGACGACGTCCGCTTCGGCTACTGGGGCGCGGCCGACGACCTGGCGCAGGTCGAGTCGAACCCGCGCGGCTTCGACGATCGCAAGACCGCGAAGTTCCTGTCGCTGGGCACGGCGAGCTGGGGCGAGGCGCTGTCGTACTCGCCGGCCGAGCCTGGACTGGCGCGCGCGCTGGAGCTGCCCGAGGACGCCTACGGCGCGGCGCAGGTCTCCGCCGGTGGTTGGTCCGATCTGGCGCCCACGCTCGTGCTCGCCAACCTCGGTTGCGAGGAGATCGTGTACGTGACGCGCCGCGGCGACGAGTCGAACTTCGCAACCGGCATCGCGGCGGAGTTCGGCATGGACGACGCCGGTCGCACGGCGCTGTACGACCTCGACGCCGACAGCAGCTACACCCGCTCGCTCGAGCAGGCCGACGCGGTGTGGTGCACCGACTGGAACAACCAGTCGGCCACCGATCTCGCGGGCGTGTTCGCCGACGGCTACGGCGCGCCGATGCAGGCCGACGATCCCTTCTTCACCGGCGGCAGCGATCCCTACCCGGGCGCGCAGGCGGAGCTGGGCATCCGCGGCTGCTCGCCGGGCGCCTGAGCGGGCGCCCTCGCGGGCGCGTGCGCGGCCCTGCTACAGTGAAGGGCGATGCGCGGCACCACCTCGGTCGCGGGGCGTGACCACGAGACCCACGTCGGCGTCGAGGGCAACGAGGGCCGCACGCGCATCGTCATCGCGGTCACGTTGATCGTGATGCTGGCCGAGCTGGTCGTCGGGCAGTGGACCCGCTCGCTCGCGCTGGTGGCAGATGGCTGGCACATGGCCACGCACGCGGGCGCGCTGGCGTTGTCGGCGGTGGCGTACTGGTTCGCGCGCACGCGGGCGGGCCACGCGATGTTCACGTTCGGCACCGGCAAGGTCTATGCGCTGGCGGGGTTCACCAGCGCGATCCTGCTGGCGGTCGCGGCGGCGTGGATGGCGGTGGAGGCGGTGATCCGGCTGTGGGCGCCGGGGGTGGTGCGCTTCGACGAGGCGCTGCCGGTGGCGGTGTTGGGGTTGGTGGTGAACTTGGTGAGCATTCGGTTGCTGCATGACGGGCGGGGGGATGACGGGCACGGGCACGGGCACGGGCACGGGCACGGGCATGACGGGCATGGGGATGACGGGCATGGGCACGGGCACGGCGGGCACGGGCATGGGCACGGGCACGGGCACGGGGAGCTGCGGAGGGGGGGCAGGGATCACAACCTCCGGGCGGTCTACCTCCACGTCGTCGCCGACGCGCTCACCAGCGTGCTCGCGATCGCGGCGCTGGTCTGTGGTCGCTATCTCGGCTGGGTCGCGCTCGATCCGGCCATGGCGATCGTCGGCGCCGTCATGATCCTGCGCTGGTCGTGGCAGCTGGGGCGGGATGCGGCCGCGCAGCTGGTCGATGCGAGTGCGGACGCCGGCGCCGAGCTGCGCATCCGCGAGGCGCTGGGGGCGTTCGAGGGCATCGAGATCGAGGACCTGCACTCGTGGCAGCTGGGGCCGCATCGCTGGGGGTGCATCGTCGCGGTGTCGTGCTCGCAGCCCTGCAGCGTCGATGCCCTGCGCGCGGCGATCCTCGCTGCCGCGCCGGTGCACCACCTCACCGTGGAGCTGCGCGGCCCGCTGGCCGCGATGCCGGGAGCACCGTGAGCGACGCGTCCGTCGCGGACGACGAGCGCGCGTGGTTCGAGGCGTGGTGCGCGGGCGATGCCGCCGCCGGGCGTCGCTTCGTCGCGCGACAGTTGCCCGCGATCGCGCGCTTCTTCGCGACCAAGGTCGGCGCGGCGCACGAGGCCGACGATCTGACCGCGCGCACCTTCGAGGTGCTGCTGACCAAGCGCGCGCAGTGGCGCGGCGAGGCCTCGCCGCGCACGTTCCTGTTCGGCATCGCCCACCACGTGCTGCTGGGCTGGGCCCGCGACCGCCGCCGCGCCGACGATCGCTTCGATCCCGCGTCGGTCTCGGCCGCGGCGCTGGGTCCGTCGATGACGTCGCACATCCACGCGCGCGGGCAGCAGCGGGTGTTGCTCGCGGCCCTGCGCGCGATCCCACTGCAGGCGCAGGTGCTGCTCGAGCTGACCCTGGTCGAGGGCCTCTCCCGCGCCGAGGTCGCGGCGGTCTTGCAGCTGCCCGAGGGCACGGTCGCGAGCCGGCTGCGTCGCGCGCGTGCGCAGCTGGACGAGGCCATCGCCGCGCACGCCGGCTCACCCGAGCTGGCCCACAGCACCGCCACCGACCTCGCCGCGTGGGCCGAGGCCCTGCGCGCGGGGCTCGTCCCCGGGCTCCCGCAGCCGCCGTGATCAGGCGACCGGCCTGCCGGAACCACCCCGGTGAGGAGTCACCGCCATGGATCCCGCGCCCAGCCACGACGATTCGCAGACCACCCTGACAGGCCCGAACGCGTCGAGCCCCGGCGGACGCTGGCGCCGTCTGCAGGCCTTCGTGAACGCGCGCGTGTTCGGCGACGCGCCGCCGATGCTCGGCCGCTACCGCCTGCTCGACGCGATCGGCAGCGGTGCGATGGGCGTGGTCCTGCGTGCGCTCGACACCGAGCTCGAGCGGGAGGTCGCACTCAAGCTGCTCGGTGCCGAGGGCACCGGCGGCGAGCGTCATCGATTGCAGCGCGAGGCCCAGGCCATGGCCCGCGTCAGCCATCCCAACGTCGTGGCGGTCTACGACGTGGGCGAGCACGACGGCGAGCTGTTCCTCGCGATGGAGCTGGTGCGCGGCCGGACCCTGCGGGCGTGGCTCGAAGAGCGCCCGCGAACGTGGCGCGAGATCGCAGCGGTGTTCGCCGCGGCCGCGCGTGGCCTCGCGGCCGCCCACGACGCGGGGCTGGTGCACCGCGACTTCAAGCCCGAAAACGTGCTGGTCGACGAGCGCGGTCGCGTGTGCGTGGTCGACTTCGGCCTGGTCACGCGCGGCACCACGCGCAACCAGCCGCTGCTCGAGGCGGACGCGATGCCGCACGACGTCACCAGCTCGATCCCGCTGGCCGGCACGCCCGCGTACATGGCCCCCGAGCAGGTGCAGGGACGACCGGTCGATGCCCGCGCCGACGTGTGGAGCCTGTGCGTCGCGCTGTTCGAGGCGCTGTACGGTCGTCGCCCGTTCGACGGCGCGACCGTGGTCGAGACCCTGACCGCGGTGGTGCGGGGACACGTGCGCTGGCCCAGCCCCGGCGGCGCGGTGCCGGCACGGCTGCGGCGGCTGCTGCGACGCGGGCTGCAGGCCGATCGCGACCAGCGCGAGCTCGACTGCGAACGCGTCGCGCGCGAGCTCGAGGCCTCGCTGACGGCGCGACGGCGCTTCGCGGTGATCGCCGGTGCCTCGGCGATGACGGCCGCGTTCGCGGCGCTGGGCGTGCGGGCCTTCGCGCCGCACACCGCGGACTGCGACGAGCAGGCCCACGCCGCGCTCGGCGATGCGTGGGGCGAGCCGCGACGCGATGCGATCGCGGCGCAGCTGGCCGGTCTCGACGGGCCTGGGGCCGCCCACGCCGGCGAGCGGTTGGCCGCGCACGCCGCGTCGTGGCGGACCACGTACGCACGCTCGTGCACCGCGACCGAAGCCGATGGCGACGCGACCGAGGCCGCCGCGGTCGCGCTGTGCCTGCAGCAGGATCGCGACGGGTTCGTCGCCATCGGCGATCTGCTGGCCGAGGGCGACCCCGCGGTGCTCGGCAACGTCGCGCTGCTGCTCACCGGCCTGCGCGAGCCCGCGCGCTGCCTCGAGCCCGGCGCCCGCGCGCTCGCACCCGAGTCCGACATCCGCGCGCCCGAGCTCCGTTCGGCGCTGGCGCGTGCGCGGGCGCTGTGGAGCTCGGGGGACGACGAGCGCGCCGAGGCGCTCGCGCGCGAGGTCATCGACCGCGCGCGTGCGCAGGGCCAGGATCCCGCGTGGGTGCACGCGACCGTGTTGCTGGGCGAGATCACTTCGCTGCGGCTCGACGACGTGGTGCCGGCGGTGCCGTTGCTGCAGCAGGCGCGCGCCGCCGCGATGGCGGCCGGGCAGCAGGCTGCGCTCGCGCGGCTCGACGCGTTGCTGGTGATCGACCCCACCGACGTGGTCGAGCGGTTGCTGCAGCGACGCTTCGCGGCCGCGCTGGCGCTGGCCGACGCCGCCGGCGATGCCGAGGCGCTCGCGCTGCTGGCGATCGCGACCTGGCGCTACGGCCACGCGGCCTTCGGGCTCTCGGCGCAGGAGGTCGACGCGCTGCGCGAACGCGTGGTGCCGCTGGCGCGACAGCAGCTGGGCGAGGGGCATCGGCTCGTGCGCACGCTGGCGGATGCGCGCGGCTTGCTGCGCCACGACGTCGACGTGCTGCAGGCGCGGCAGCTGGTCGCGAACACCCAGGCGCAGTGGGGGCCCGACAGCCGTGCCACCGCCGACGCGCGCTTCGTGCTCGCCGGTGCACTGTGGCGCATGGACCAGCTCGAGCCCGCGCTCGCCGAGCAGGACGCCGCGATGGCGATCGTCGAGCGCGCGTCGGGCCAGCGCTCGGTGACGTACGCGATGGCGCTGGTGCAGCGCTTCGAGATGCAGGCCGAGCGCGGCGCGATCGCGGGCGCGCTCGCCGATGCCGATCGGGCGATCGCATTGCTGCCGTTGCTGCCCGACAACCCGCTGCAGTACGGCCGGCCGACCGCGGCCAGCGTGGCCGCCGACGCCGCGCAGCTGCTGCTGCGGCACGGCCAGTCCGAACGCGCCCGCAGCTATGCCGAGCGCGCCGCGGCCGACGAGGACCGCGACCGCCGGTTGCCGGGTCAGCTCGCGCTCGCCGAGGTGCGGCTGCACGCCGGCGAGCTCGCCGAGGTCGAGCGCGACGCCGCGGCGATGCTCGCGGTCCTGGACGAACCCGAGCCCAAGCTGCTGCCGGTCTCGACGATGCGGGCGCGCGTTCGGTTGGTGCGCGGCGAGGCCCTGCTCGCGCGCGGTGCACTCGCGGACGCGCAGGAGGACTTCCTCGCGGCCGGCCGCGACGTGCTCTCGTCGCAGCCGCGCGATCAGGCGCGGGTGCAGCTGGGGCTCGGGCGCGTGGCGCTCGCGCAACGCGACCCCGACGACGTGGCGCTGGCGCTGCAGCGCGCGCAGCCGCTGCTCGAGCACCTGGGCGCGGACGACCCAGTGCGGCTGGGCCTCGAGACGCTCGCGACCCAAGCCCCGCGCCCGTAGCCGCTACCGGGCGGCGGGTTCGAGCCCGGCTTCGGCGCGGTACTGCATGCAGCGCCGATCGCCGGGCTCGACCCGCCGGCAGCCGCGGGGTCGCAGCGCGTAGATCGAACACGTCACGTGCTCGCCGACGCGGCCGCGCAGCGCGACGCAGCGGCCGGTGTCGTCGAGCCGCAGGTGCACCAGGCCCCCGGCGTTGGTGTGCAGCAGCTTGGTGTGGCGCGAGGCCCGACGCAGCGGTTCGTCGGGCCCGACCTCGACCCACTCGCTGCTGCCCTCGCGCTGGTTCTCCAGCGGGTTGCGGCAGCACGCGCCGCAGCGTCGACAGTCCGGCGCCGGTCCGGACGACACGACGTGGAGCGAGCGGGCCACGGCGCCGCCGCTAGAACATCAGCATGAAGCGCGCGTAGGCGTAGGTGTCGAGCACGTCGTCGATCATGAAGCGGCGACCCACGTTGTCGACCACGTCGCGGCGCAACGGGTTGACCTCCTTCGTGTTCGGCTCCACGCGATCGTCGTCCGCGCCGCCCTTGGCGTCACCGCGGTTGGTGAAGGTCAGGAAGTGGCGCGTGTCGGTCTGCAGCGTCACGCCGGCCATGAGCCGCGCGTGCGGGCCCAGGTGCAGGTTGAGCGCGCCGTTGAAGCCGAACGTGCCGTAGTCTTGCAGATCGGTGAGGCCGTTGTTGCGCGAGCACGACGGGCCGCCGGCCTGCACGTAGCCCGGATCGCCGGGGTTGGCCTGCGCGAACGCCATCGCCGCGTTGCGGTCGCACTGCCCGGCCTTGGTCGGGTCGTTGGAGCCGACCATCGCCGGCGAGTCCGCGAGCAGCTCCCAGATCTCGCTGTAGCCGCGGCCCGAGTAGTGCAGCACCGCGCTGCCCTCGAGCAGGATCGCGACCTTGAACTGCTTGGCCTTGCGCTCCCACGGCACGATCTCGGTGCCGAAGCTCATGCCCGCGGTCGACTGCGGCTGCGACAGCGTCTGCGCGCCGAACTTCGAGAAGTCCTGGAACTGGCTCGCACCGCCGCGGAAGGCCTGCCGCCAGAACGCGGTGAAGTACGGATCGAGGAAGCGGTGGCGGCGGCTCAGCGAGGTCCACAGCCCCAGCTCGTGCACGCGGCGGCCGACGCGGTGGTTGCCCGCGGGATCCTCCTGCGCGATGTCGCGGGAGAACGTCATCGCACGGCCGACGCCGAAGCGACCCTCGAAGCCCACGACCCAGTTGGGCATGTGGGCGCGCTTCTCTTGGTTCAAGATGCCGTACTTGAGCCCGACCCAGAACTGATCGATGCCGCGGCGCGTCGGGCCCTTGAAGATGAGCTCGGTGCCGGGGCCGGTGAACTGGGAAAACGGCGCGCCGTTGGTGGTCGCATCGAAGCCGTCGCGCGGGATGAGGCCGTCGCGCACGGTCGTGCTGTTGTTCTTGTTGACGCAGGTCGCCTCGGGGTTGGGCGGCACGTCGTCGCCGTAGACGCAGTCGTCGGCGCGCTGGTCGAAGCCGTAGCTGCGGTTGTCGGCGAGGATGACCGGCAGCGCGGCGTAGATCGCCAGGTCGTGCCACAGGCCGATCTCCACCGACGGCGTCAGCGTGTGCCGCTGCTGGCGGTAGATCAGGTCCTTGACCAGCCGGTTCTCGTTGTCGGTCGGCGCGCCGGTGTTCCACTCGCGCAGGATGGCCGCACGTTTGTCGTTGAACGTGTAGGCCAGCCCCATGTGGATGTCGAAGCGGTTGTTCTCTTCGAACGAGCTCGCGACCCGCGTGACCTCGGCGGCCTGCGCCGTCGGGGCGGTCAGCGTCGCGGCTGCGCCCGCGAGCGCACCTGCGACGGCCAGCGCGGTCCGTCGGCGGCGCCGCGGCGCGAGGGGGGCCGCGCTGGGGCGTGCGCCGGTGGGGACATGGTTGCGCATGATGGGCCCAGCGACGCTACCAGCGCCGCTGCACGCCCGTCAACGGCCCGGCGGGTCCTCGCCCTCGGTTCGCGGCAGGCGCAGGCCGAGCTCCTTCATCTTCGACTGCAGGCTGCGACGGCTGATGCCGAGCAGGCGGGCCGATCGGGTGACGTTGTACTGCGTCTGCAACAACGCTTCTCGGATCAGCGCCTCCTCGACCATCCGCGAGCCGGCGCGGACGGCCTCCTTGAGGTCGAAGCCGAGGCTCGCGAGCGGCAGGCGCAGCAGCTTGTCGCTGCCGCCCTCGCCGCGGGTGGTCGCACGGACCTCGCCGCCGTCGTGGGCAGCGACGTCGGCGGAGCCGGCCTCGTCGCCGCGGGGTTCGATCTCCGATCCACGCGCGGCGCCAGCGTCGTGCTCGGCGCTGTGGCCCGCGGGCTCGGCTGCGTCGGTGCCCCACGGCGTGTCGATCCCGGCGCCCGCGCCGGTGTCGGCCGCGACGGTGCCGCCGTGGCCGACCTCGTCGCCGACCTCGGCGTCGCGGCGCGGCTCGGCCGTACGGCCGTCGTCGGCGTCGCGATCGAGGAAGCGCTCGGGCAGCGCGTCGACCTCGATGATCGCACCCGAGGCGAACAGCACCATGCGCTCGACCAGGTTCTCGAGCTCGCGGATGTTGCCGGGCCAGCCGTAGCGACCCAGCGCCGCCAGGGCCTCGTCGGAGAAGCCGCGCACCTGCTTGCCGAGCCGCTCGTTGCAGCGCACCACGAAGTGCTCGATGAGCGAGGGCAGATCCGTGAGCCGGTCGCGCAGCGGCGGCAGCTGGATCGGCACCACGTTGAGGCGGTAGAACAGATCCTCGCGGAAGAGCTTGTCCTTCACCGCGGCTTCGATCTCGCGGTTGGACGCGGCGATGATGCGCACGTCGACGCGCAGGGTCTTGACCCCGCCGACGCGCTCGAACTCCGACTCCTGCAGCGCGCGCAGCAGCTTGACCTGGATCTCGAGCGGGATCTCGGTGACCTCGTCGAGGAACAGCGTGCCGCCGTCGGCGAGCTCGAAGCGGCCGGCGCGGCTACTGACCGCGCCGGTGAAGGCCCCGCGCTCGTGGCCGAACAGCTCGCTCTCGGTCAGCCCGGCCGGGATCGCGGCACAGTTGACGCGGATGAACGGCCCCGCGCGGCGCGGCGAGCCCAGGTGCAGCGCGCGCGCGACCAGCTCCTTGCCGGTGCCGCTCTCGCCGGTGATGAGCACGGTCGAGGGGCTCGCGGCGGCGGTGCGGACGATCTCTCGCACCGCTTCGATCGCGGGCGATCGTCCGATCATGCCGACCGCGTGGGACGGATCGTCGGGGCCGACCGCGGCGCGCTCTTCGACCGCGCGCTCGCTGCCGGGTCCGACCGACGCGCCCGAGCGCGCGCGCGTGGCCACGGCGCGCTGCAGCACCGCGCGGATCTGGTCGCGGTCGAAGGGCTTCTCGAGGTAGTCGAACGCGCCCAGCTTCACCGCTTCGACCGCCGAGTCGACGGTGCCGTGGGCGGTCAGCAACACCACCGGCAGCTCGGGATCCTCGCGCACCAGCGCGCGCAGCAGGCCGATGCCGTCGAGCTTGGGCATGCGCAGGTCGGTGATGACCGCGTCGAAGGTGCCCGAGGGCGAGGCTCGCACGCGCGCGAGCGCGGCCTCGCCGTCGACCTCGGCGTGGACCTCGAAGCCCTCCTGCTGCAGCAGCGCGCCGAGGACCTTGCGGAGGTTGGGCTCGTCGTCGACGAGCAGGATGCGGGGGCGATGGGCGCTCACGTCGGGCGGACCTCGGGGGCAGGGGGGACGGCGTCGCTGGCGGGACCCGGCGGTGCGGCCGCGGCGACCGGCGCGACGGGCACCTCGGGCGCGCTGGTCACCGACAGCTCGCCCTGGGCCGGCAGCAGCACGGTGAAGCGTGCGCCGCCGTCTTGGTTGTTCGCGACCTCGATGACGCCGCGGTGATTCTCCACGATGCGCTGGCTGATCGGCAAGCCGAGGCCGGTGCCGCCGCTCTTGGTGGTGTGAAACGGCACGAACAGGTTGGTCATCGTGCGCGCCGACAGGCCCGGGCCGTTGTCGCGCACGTCGATCGCGACGGCGTCGCCGCGCAGCAGGCCGCGGTGGCGCACCGACAGCGTGATCTCGATGGCCGGCGCCGGCTCGCTCATGCCCGCGGTCGCGTCGATCGCGTTGAGCACGAGGTTGTGCAGCACCTGCCGCAGCGCGTCGCCGTCGCCGCGGATCTTGGGCACGTTGCCGCGCTCGCGCACGGTCACGCGATCGCGCCAGCCCTCGGGCAGCAGCCGCAGCGTCGCGGCCACGATGGCCTGGGGCTCGACCAGCGACAGCTCGCCCTTGAACGGCCGCGAGTAGGTGAGAAACTGGCTGACCACGCGGTTGAGGCGGTCGACCTCCTCGACGATGACGTCGAGGAACTCGCGCGCCTGCGGCCCGTGCTTGTCCTCGATGGACTCCATCACCTGCACCGCGCCCTTGATCGCGCCCAGCGGGTTGCGGATCTCGTGCGCGAGGCCGGCGGCCATCTCGCCCAGCGCGGCCAGGCGGTCGCGTTCCTTGCGGCCCTCGTAGACCGCGGAGTTGGCGATGGTGGTCGCGGCCTGGGCCGCGACGCCCTCGAACAGCTCGATCTCCTCGCGCGAGAACGGCTCGAGCAGACGCTCGTCGTCGACGAACAGCGCGCCCAGCAGCTCGGGCTCGGCGCGGTCGTCGTCGCGGCCGATGGCGCCGACGATCGGCAGCGCGAGGCTGGCCTTGATCGCGGCCATGGTCTCGATCATCTCGTCGAGCTCGACCTGGGCCTCGGCGCGGGCGCGCTCGCGCTCGCGCTGCAGCACGTCGCGCACCTGCGTGCCGTGTCGCAGCATGCGCTCGAGCAGCGGTCGCCGGGTCGCGAGGTCGAGCCGCGCCAGCGGCACCGGCCCGAGGTGACGCGAGAGCACCAGCGCGCTGCCCTGGCGATCGATGAGATACAGGCTCGCCTGGGTCACGCGGCCCGAGCTCTGCAGCTCGGCGATCACCAGCTTGGCCATCTCGTCGGGGTCGATGACGTTGAGCAGCTTGAGCCGCAGCTGCAGCAGGATGCGGCGCATGACCGAGCGGTCGCGGTACAGCCAGCCCTCGAGCCGCGACTCGATCTCGGTGCGCACGGGCTCGAGCAGCACCAGCACCGCGAACGACGCGACCGCGGCGTTGAACACGAACAGCGAGCGGTTGCCGGCGTCGCGCGCGGGGATCCACAGCAGCAACAGCGCGTACAGCCCGGTCACGACCACGACCAGCACCGACAGGCTCGCGATGCGCAGCGCGACCTCGGGCAGATCGAGCAGACGCTCGCGCACCAGCGTCTGCGCGACGAAGTACAGGTACACCGCGGTGACGATGGGGCCGATCGCGGGGACCCACGGCGAGCCCAACACCAGCGCCGCGACGTTGGCGTAGAAGACGTAGCGCAGCCGCGGTGCGGCGCTGGTGCCCTCGGCGGCCCGCGCCGCCCGCCACACCCGCGTGGTCGCCAGCAGCAGCCCGACGATGACGTACGCGCCCAGCAGCAGCGGCACCACGTCCCACTGCGGCTGCTCGCGTAGGCTGGGGAAGAACAGCGCGACGACCTGGACCAGCACCAGCAGCGTGCCCAGCTGGCGCTGCACCTTCTCGTAGCGGCTGCCCGCGACCGCGGGCACGAAGCTCGACAGGCTGCGGCCCGCGGTCCAGGGCAGCAGCAGGCTGATGGTCTGCGCGAACCAGCCGAACAGCGACAGGCCCGAGAACAGGTAGAAGAAGCGGCCGAGGTGGAACAGGCCCAGGTTGAAGCAGAAGACCGCGAACAGCACGAAGTTGTCGCGCTTGCGATCGCGCAGCACCACCGAGGTGCCGATCGCGAACGCGACCGTCGCCGCGAGCAGCGAGCTCAGGCTCTCGCTGAGCGAGGTCGCCGGCATGGCCGCACGAGCATAGCGTGGCGGCCGTGTCGGTCGCGGCGGCCCGCCGTGGCCGCGGCGTGCACGGGCCCGGCGGCCCCGCGCGCGGGCGCTGCTGCGGGTCCGCGCAGCCCGGCCCCGGCGGCGCGCCCGGAGCACGCCGCGCCAGCGCCGGGCTCGGGGCCCCGGCGGCTGCGCCGTCGGCTTCGCGCCGCGGCCACTTTCGTGGCATGCTGGGCGGGCTCATGGCGGGTCCGCAGCTCATCGACAACGACAAGCGCGCGCAGCAGAAGGCCCGCGCGATCGCGTCGGACATCTACCTGTACAACAAGCAGAAGATCGAGGAGGCGCTCGTCAACGACACCTTCTTCGACGATCCGGATCTGTCCGATCTGATCACCGAGGGCCGCGACCTGTTCCGCTCGAGCGTCACGCCCGAGCTGTTCAAGCGCAACTACTACGACCGCGCCATCGTCGACCGCGTCATCAAGCCGATGGCCGCGCTCAAGTCGCCGATCTGGTAGCCGTCGCCGGGCCGCGCGCGATGGGCCGGTCTCGCCGCTGGACCGTGGCGCTCGCGCCGGGCCCACAACCGACGCGGCTCGACCGCGCCGTGTTGGCCGCGCTGCAGCAGCAGGGCGTGGCGCTGACGCGCTCGGCGCTGGCGCACGCGTTCGCGGCCGGCAGCGTGCGCGAGCACGGCCGCAGCTGTCGCGCCAGCGAGCCGGTGCGCGGCGCGATCACGATCGAGGTCGAGCTGCCCGAGCCGGCACCGCTGCGGGCACAGCCCGAGGCGCTCGCGCTGTCGATCGTGTTCGAGGACGACGCCATCCTCGTCGTCGACAAGCCCGCGGGCATGCCGGTGCACGTCGGCCCCGGCCACGATCGCGGCACGCTGGTCAACGCGGTGCTCGGTCACCTCGGCGTGGCCGCTGCGGCGCTGCCGGTTCTGCCGGGCAACGACGACACGCGCCCGGGCATCGTGCACCGGCTCGACAAGGACACCAGCGGCCTGGTCGTCATCGCCAAGCACGCGGCGGCGCAGGAATCGCTCGCGGCACAGTTCCGTCGCCACGATCTGCAGCGCGCGTACCTGGGCCTGGTCTACGAGCGGCCGCGCTGGGACGAGCAGCGGCTCGAGACGCTGCACGGCCGCGATCCCGCCGATCGCCGGCGCTTCTCGCCGATGGTGGGCACGCGCCGCGCCATCACGATCGCGCGGGTGATCGAGCGGCTGCACGTCGCCGCGGTGGTCCGCTTCGAGCTGCACACCGGTCGCACGCACCAGATCCGCATGCACGCGCGCCACCTGGGCCACCCGATCCTCGGCGACGTGCTCTACGGCCACGTGCCCGCCGACGAGCGCGTGCGCGCGGCGGTGGCCGGCCTGCGCCGTCACGCGCTGCACGCCGCCGAGCTCACGCTGCGCCACCCCGACGGACGCACGATGTCGTGGCTCAGCCCGCTGCCGCCCGAGCTCGCCGCGCTGCGCGACGCGCTGCGCGACGCGCTGCGCGACGCGTGAGCACTGCGTCTCGTGTTGCCGCGTTTCACCACGGGCTGCTAGGCTACGCCGAGGTGTTCGATCAGGCGCCCGGTCTCGCCGCGCTGCCCGGTGTGGTCCACGGCTTCACCGACCGCAACGGCGGTGTGAGCGAGGGCCGCTACGCCACGCTCAACCTCGCCAGCAAGTGGGGCGACGACCTCGACGCGGTGGCGCAGAACCGGGCCCGCCTCGCCGCCGCAGCCGGCTTCGCGCTGCCGCGGCTGCGCTGCGCGAAGCAGGTGCACGGCCACGACGTCGTCGAGGCCGCGACCGTCGATCCGGACGAACCACCGCCCGAGGCCGACGCGCTGGTGTGCCGGCGCGACGACGGGCTCGTGGTCGGCGTGCTCACCGCCGACTGCGTGCCGGTGCTGGTGGCCGACGAGGCCGGCACCATCGCCGCGGCGATCCACGCCGGCTGGCGCGGCGTCGTGGCCGAGATCGTCGAGCGCACGCTCGCGGTCGTCACCGCCGCCGGCGTCGCGCCGTCGCGCCTGCGCGCGGCCATCGGTCCGTGCATCGAGCAGGCCGCGTTCGAGGTCGGCGAGGAGGTCGCGCAGCGCTTCGCGCCGGCCTTCGTCGATCGCAGCGCCGCGCGAGCCCACGTCGATCTCGTCGCGGCCGTGCGCGCGCAGCTGCAGCGCGCTGGCGTGCCGGCGGCGTCGATCGAGCGGGTCGGCGCGTGCACCCACGCGCACCCGCAGCGCTACTTCTCGTTTCGTCGCGACGGCGCCGGCATCGGCCAGATGCTGGCGTTCATCGGCTTCGTCGGGCGCTGAAACGGACGAACGCGCGTCGCTCGCCGAACCGGGCGGGCGCGCGCGTTCATCGGCCTGGGCCGCGGACGGGCTGCTACTGCGCCGGAGCTTCGGTCGGCGCGCTCTTGTTCATGTTCTTGTACTGATTCTCCAGCGAGTTGTCCGACTTGGGCGTGACGATCGCGACCACGGACATCGCCGTGATGTAGATGAACAGTGCGGTGAACCCGATGATCATGAGCAGGTTCAGCAGCCCACCGGCGCTGGCGACCGGCGGCTTGGAGGCCTGGACTTCCCACTTGTTGTCGGCGATCTCGGCGGTGGACATGGTCGGAGACTCCTGGCGCGCCCTCGATGCAGCGGCGCGGGGCGTCGCGGGCAAGCCCGCGCCCGAGCACGGTAGCACGGGGTTTGTCGCAGGGACAAGCGCGCGCGACGAGGGTTCCAGCGGCGGTTGCGACGCGTGATCGAGCCGCGCGGCCGGGCCGCGTGGTCGGGCCGCGTGCTTGGGCCGCGTGGGTCGGCCGCGTGGGTCGGCCGCGTGGGTCGGCCGCGTGGGTCGGCCGCGTGGGTGGGGGCACGCTCAGGGCGTGTCGAGGTGGTAAGCCGGCAGGATTTCGCCGGTGAGCGCCTGCAGCTGCGCGAGCGCCTTGAGGTAGTTCACCTGCGCGCTGAGCGCTGCGGCCTGGGCCTTGTCGAGCTCGTCGAGCCGCAGCAGCACGTCGTAGTTGGTCGAGCGACCGACCTCGAAGCGGGCCTGCTCGGCGGCGAGGTTGTCCTTCGCGAGGTCGACGGAGATCTGCGCGACCTCCATGACCTTGCCGGCGGTGCGCAGGCCGTTGGCCGAGCGGATGACGCCCGCGGCGACCTGCTGCTTGGCGCGCTCGAGGTTCACCTGCGCCTTCTTGATCGTCAGCTTCGCGGCCTGGTGCCTGCCCTTGGCGCTGCGGTTCTGCACGTCCCAGGTCAGCGTCAGCGAGCCGCTGAGCGTCCAGTCCGCGAGCAGACGGTTCTCGTCGCGGATGATCCGCTTCTTGTTGAAGAAGTTCTGGAACGCCTCGCCCCAGCTGCCTTCCTTGCCGGGATCGCCGGTCTGGGCCGAGACCACGGTGTCGGTCGAGCGGCCCTGCGGCGCGAAGCTGCCGCTGAAGTCGAGCTGTGGCAGGCGCTGGTTGGCGGCGACGAGCTCGTCGATGCGGCCGCTGGCGATCTGGATCTCGAGCTGCCGCACCTGCGGGTTCTGCTTCATCGCGCGGTCGATCTCGTCGGACAGCGAGACCGTGCGCGGGTTGACCAGCGGATCGGTCGCCGGCAGCACGCCGAAGGTGCCGCTGCCGTCGAACGACTGGCCCATCAGCGTGCGCAGCGTGAGGCTGCGGTCGAGCAGCGTGTTCTCGGCCGTGAGGACGTCGCTCTCGCGGGCCGCGAGCGCCTGCTCGACCGCCTTGGCGTCGACCGGCGAGGTGCGGCCGGCGGTGACCAGCGCGCGCGTGCGCTCGAGCTGACGCGTGGCCAGCTGCACGCTGTTGCGCTTGTTCTGCAGGTCGCGGTGGGCGAACAGCAGATCCCAGTACGCCGAGACCAGGTCGCGCACGAGGTTCTGCGCGGTGACGATCTGCGCCGCCTGGGACGCGCTCACCGCCAGCTTGGCCTTGTTGATGTCGGCGCGGTTGACCCGCAGACCCGCGCCCTTGAGCAAGGGATGCGTCAGCGTCAGCGTGGGCGTGATGCGGTAGGTCGCGAGCGTGGTCGAGGCCGCGTTGGCGCTGAAGAAGTTGGTCTTCTGTTCCTGCTGCGAGCGCGCGATGTCGAAGCGCAGCGAGACCGTGCCGCCGGTCTCGAGCTTGCGCTGGAAGCCGAGGTTGAGGCCCAACGAGCGCGTGCCGGTCACGACCGTGAACTGCGAACCGCGCTGCGGAGTCTTCTGCGCCTGACCCGAGATGCCCGCGGTCAGGAAGACGTCGTAGGCACCCTGGGCCGCGAGCACGTTGGCCTCGGAGATGCCGACGTCGATCGCGTTGCTGCGCAGATCGATGTTGTCGTGCAGCGCCAGCCGCAGCACGTCGGACAGCGCGAGGCTCTCGGACGGAAACGGCGGCTCGTAGTTGGGCGGCAGGCCGGCGTCGACGGCGGGGATGTCCACCATCTGCACGGGGTCGGTCGGCGACTCGCGGACCTCGGGCTCGGTGGGAGCGGGCGGGGGCGCGAGCGCGAGCAGGGTCGTGAGCAGCAGCACGGGGGCCTTGGGTCGTGGAGGGGAGGGGCGCGGAGGCGGGCGCGCGTGCGGGGCGAGTACCGCCTCTTTGCGCGGATCGGTCAAGCCGGAGATCGCGCCCGAACCGGGTTTCGGGCCCGCCCGGCGCGCCGGCGCGGACGGTAGACGGGCCCCGGCGGTGCCAGGTTTCGGCGGCCCTGCCGGCGCGGTGCTGTGGGCAAAGGGCGCGAGGGCGCCGCGGCCGGCGATGTAAGCCGGCCCCCCCGTGCCCGTTGCTGTGGCCGAGGAGACACCACGCCCTGCGGGCACCGGCGAGCAGCGCACGAGCCCTTCGAGACGCCCCGGACCCGGGGCTGCCGGTCGGCCCACGAAGTCCCCGCAGCCCCGCGGCGATGGGCGACCATCCCGGGCCCGCCCCGGGCGCCACGCAGGTGAACGATCACGCCGATGTCGACGAGTCTGCCGAGAGAGCCCTGGTCGAACGCGCCCAGGCTGGCGATTCCGCCGCGGTGCGGGCGCTCTACGAGCGCTTCGCGCCGAGCGTGTACCGCTTCGCGATCGTGCCGCTCGTGCACGATCGCACGCTCGCCGAGGATCTGCTCGCGGACACCTTCGTCCGCGCGATGGAGCACCTCGGTCGCTTTCGTTGGCAGGGCAAGGGCGTGCTGCCCTGGCTCATCCGCATCGCCAAGAACCTCGCGCTCGATCACCTGCGCAAGTCCGGCCGCTTCGGCGGTTGGCCCGACGGCTTCGAGCAATTCGTCGCCGACGAGGACGCGCCCAGCGGCGAGTCCGAGGCCTCGGCGCGCGAGCTCACCGAGCTCATGCGCGAACGCATCGATGCGATCTTGCGCGACATCAACCCCCGCTACGGGAAGGTCCTGCGGCTGCGTCTGGTCGAGAGCATGCCGCGCGACCGTGCGGCGACCGAGATGGAGGTCTCGGTCGGCACGCTCGACGTGCTGCTCTTCCGCGCCTGCAAGGCGTTTCGTCGCGCCTACGTCGACCGCTACGGCGAGGCCCCGACCCTCGAGTTCGGAGATCCATGAGCACTGACCGCAGCAGTCCCACGCTGGCCGCCGACGCGGCCCGCATCGCCGCCGAGCTCGCGGCGCTCGGCGAGCCGCCCCTGGGGCCCGACGAGGACGACGTCGACGCGCTCGCGCCCGATGCCGCCGTGAGCACGCTGTTCGCGTTGGTGCACCCGCGCGACGCCGGCGTGACGCTCGACGAGCTCGGCCGCGCGCGGGCGCGGCGGCGCGTCGCGATGCAGCGCGCGGCGGTG
>JAIBBS010000025.1 GCA_019694555.1 Nannocystaceae bacterium | reverse complement strand
GGCGCCGGCCCGCAGGCTCATCCGCGCGCGCGCCGGGCCGCCTGCAGCCCGCGCCACGCCGCGACCGCGGCCCACGCGAGCGCGACGGTGGCCAGCGCGCCGCCGGTGACGGTGAAGCACACCGAGCACCACGCGCTCGCGCGCGGGACCAACGGCGGCGCCGGTCGCCACAGCGACGCAGGCACGCCCGCGAGGATCGCCGTCGCCGCCGTGGCGCCCAGCGGCAGCGCGAGCGCGAGCACCACCGCACGCGCGCTCGGCCGCCGCGCGAACGCGATCGCGAGGTAGACGAACCCCGGCGACGCGGCGAGCAACACGCCGGCGCCCAGCGGGGGATACACCGCGGGGTTGGACAGCGTGATCGCGCCGTGCACCGCCAGCACGCTGCCCAGCGACAACACCGACCACGGCGCGAGCCTGCGCGCGGCGGCGCTGGCCAGCGTGACCCAGGCAGCGGCCGCGAGCAGACACGCCGCGAGCGCCCACGCCCCGCCGCCGGGTCGCGGCAGCGTCTGCTCGGGCCGTGGGTCGGCCAGCGCCTGCGCGAGCGGACGACCCGGCGCATCGTCGACCGGCGCCAGCCCCAGCGCATCGGCGAGCTCGCGGTGCACGTCGACCAGGTGGATCGGCGTGGCGCTGCGATCGCCGGTCGCGGTGCCACCGAGCACGCACGCGCGGACGATGCGGATCTCCGGCTCGGCGTCGCCGTGGCCCCCGCGCGGGCGGTGACCGTGATCGGCCAGCACCCACCAGCGCGCCCCCGGCGGCCCGGCGTCGAGCCACTGCTGCAACCACGCGTCCGCGTCGGCCGCGGCCGCTTCGTACTGCGGCGAGTCGCCGCCGTGGGCGTGACCGGCCTCGTCGATGCGCAACACGTGCACGAACACCAGCGGCGCGGCGCTGGCGATGGCCTCGCGCGCTGCGGCGGCGAATTCGTGCGTGCGCCACGACGAGCCCGCGGCCTCGATGTCGTCGCGGGCGAGCGGCGGCTGCACCTGCGCGAAGCCGAAGCTGTGCACGATGTCGCGGTGCGACTCCGCCACCGCGACGCTGCCGGCCACGCGCGCCGGCAGCATGTCGGGCGGCGGCGGATCGAGCCGAGCGATGCGGTACTGCAGGCCCGACTGCTGCTGCGTGCGCCCGCCCCACAGCACCGCCTGCACCGGCAGCGAGACCGTGGGAAAGCCGACGTCGACCGCGAGCTCGAGGCCACCCGCGCACGCGCGCGAGAGCACCGGCAGCTGCAGCGCGTGCGCGCGCGAGAGCCCGTCGAGCAGGACCACGCGCACCGCCGCCGCCGCCGGTCCAGGCGCACGCGCGGCCCGCTCGGGCCACGGCGGTGCGCCGGGCTGGCCGTCGCGGAAGAAGCGGCCGATGAGCTCGCGACGGGCGGCGTAGCAGCCCCACGCGCCGAGCAGCAGCAGCAGCCACACGATCGCCGCGCGGCCGCGCGCGGCGCTGGGCGTCACAGCTGGCGCGCCCGAGTCCGTCACGACGCCCGCAGCAGCGGCTGACGCACCTCGGGCCGCCGCACCTTCCAGATCCAGCCGTCGAACAGGAAGTGCAGCAGCGAGGTCACGGTGTAGTAGACCGCGTAGACCGCCTCGTCGGCCCACGGTCGCAGCAGCACGAACAGCCCCAGCATCGCCGCCAACGGCAGCGGCGCGCGCACGATCGACCCGAACAGCGCCGCGGCGAGGTTGCGCTGGGGCGCGCCGCCGTACTTGCGCTCGCCGAAGTGGTGCACGAAGCCGACGTACTCGATCGCGTGCGCGGTGCCGAAGCACAGGTAGCCGACGATCGGACCGTGCACCACGAACACCGCCAGCAGCATCACGGTCGAGGCGACGAAGCTCCACCGCGGCGCCAGCTCGCGCAGGCTCGCGCCGCTGCGCCGCTCCGCGGCGACCCACCGCCACGACACGAACACGCCGATCGCGAGCGCGACCAGCAGCAGCACGGTCCCGCCCGGCGGCTGCACGAGCGGCGCGAGCGTGCGCAGGACCTGGCGCGCGCGCATGTGGCCGGCGAAGCTCGCTGGCCGCAGCACCAGCACCGCCGCGGCGGTCACCAGCGCGAGCGACCACAGCAGCGCGCGATCACGGCGCGCGTGCGCGGCCGGGTCGAGCCGGTCGCGGCCGCGGCCCTGCTGATCGAGCCGCGCACCGAGCTTGGCCGCGTAGATGCGGCCGATGCCGTAGCGCTGCTGCAGCGTGTGCCACACGTTCCAGACCCCGGTGATGAACAGCACCACCAACCACGGCGAGATGCCCAGCAGCTGCACGCTGGCGCTCGCGCGTGCGAGCGCGACCGCGGCGATCACCGCCAGCGGCGCCCAGACGTACGCACCCACGCGCCCGGCCCAGGTCTGACGATCGCCGTAGACCAGCAAGAAGGTGTAGTGGCGATGCACGTAGGTGATCGCGAGCGCGACCACCGTCGCGGTCGCCAGCGCGGCGCTGCCCGCGGTGCGCGACAGCGGCGCGAGCCCGAAGCCATCGCGGCCCAGGCCCAGCCCCAACACCGCCCACAGATAGAACGGCACCCAGCCGTAGGCGAGGACCGCGGTGTCCCACGCCGGTCCGCGCAGCCATCCCGATCCGTCGGCGCGCTGCGACGCCGGCGCGGCGCTCGGAGTCGGTCGCTCGCCCGCGGGGCCCATCGCCGCCACAGCATGCCACAGCGGATCGCCTACGGCGTCCGTGCACGCAGCTGCGCCGACGCGGCCGCGGCCCGTCGCTCGCGGCGGCGCCCCAGCGCCATCAGCACGATGCCGACCGCGACCGCGCTCGCGGCCGCGACGCCCGCTCCGATCGCGAGGCGATTGGCCAGCGCACCGCGGGCCAGCAGTGTGCGGCGGCGCTCGAGGTCGGCGCGGTCGCGCAGCGGCAGCAGCTCGTCGTCGACGTTGGCACCCAGACCGAGCCCGACGATCGCGGCGATCCACGCCACGGCCCCCAGCGCGACTGCGGTCGCGCCCGCGATCGATCGAGGATCCCGCGCGGCGCTGCGCACCCGGTCCAGCCGCGGCGGCGGCACGGTCGTCGGCGCCTCGTCCCGCGGCGCGGCGACCGGCGGCGTCGCTGCGGCGGGCGGTGCAACCTCGAGCGGCGCGCCGGTCTGCGCGGCGGCGGCGACCGCCGTCGGCCCGGCGTAGGGCCGCGCGTGCGCGTGGCCGGGCCCCGCCAGCGCCGCGCACGTCAGCGCCGCGATCACGCCGCGCGCCGCGTTCACGGATCGACCTCGATGCGCTCGAGCATCGCGCCGCGCACCGCGAGCAGCGTCGGCAGCGGCAGCGGTCCGAAGCGCGCGTGCGTCAGGCCGTCGACCGCGCGCGTGTCGAGGTGCACCGCGTCGAGCGTCTCGCTGCCGGCCGCGCGCCACACCGTGATGCCGCGGACGCTGCCGACGAACACGTCGAGCACGCCGTCGAAGTCGCCGTCGATCGCGACCGCACCGGTCGGCGCCGCGGCCAGGGCCAGCGCGCCCGGACTCGACAACGCTCCGCCGGCACCGACGTCGACCATCGTCACGGTGCGACCGGTGACGTCGAGCGTGAGCAGGTCGGTGCGACCGTCGCCGGTGCGATCCCAGCCGATCGCCGCCACCGGTCCGCGCCCGACCGTGAGCGTCGCGCCCGGCACCAACGTGGTGCCGTCGCCGTGCAGCAGCTGCACGCGGTTGGCCCGCGTGTCGACCACCGCGAGATCGTCGTGGGCGTCGTCGTCGAAGCGGCCCACCGGGCCCAGGTGCACCGCGGTGCCGACCGACAGCGCCTGCGGCACCGCGTCGTCGCCGGGCAGCTGCAGCCACGCGGAGCCGGCCTCGTCGACCCACGCCAGCGCGACCCCCTGGGCCAGCGGCACGATCGCGACCTCGACCGCGGGCAGCGGCAACGTCAGCGTCTGCACGCCCACGAACGCGTCGTCGCGCTGCTCGAGCACCAGCAAGCCCGGGCTCGCGGCGAGCACGAGATCGCGACCGTCGTCGCCCGCGATCGCACCGTCGGCGCTCGCCGCCACCGGCCCCGGGTGCAGCGGCATCGCGACCAAGCTGCCGCCGTGCGGCCGCAGCCACGACAGGCCGCCGTCGGGTCCCAGCGACAGCAGCTCGCCGCGACCATCACCGTCGAGATCGACCGCGCGCACCGACGCGACCGCGGGCACGTCGGTCACCGCGACCGCGTCCGCGAAGCACAGCTCGCCCTCGGCGTGGGCACCGTCGCCGCAGCGGCCGCACAGCTCGTGGCGGCAGCCCTGGTGCGGCCCGCAGTCGCTCGCCTGGCTGCACACTGCCCCCACGGTGGCGTCGCCGTCGAAGCACGCGCCGCCGCCCAGCGTCGCGCCGACCAAGGCGAGCGTGCGGAGCCGCGGCGACACGGCCCGACGCTACCCCAGCCGCGCCAGCGCGGCCACCACCGCGGCCTCGACCCGCAGCGCGCGCGGGCCCAGGGTGACGGCGGTGAAGCCGGCCGCGGCCAACAGCGCCAGCTCGAACTCGACCCAGCCGCCCTCGGGCCCGATCGCGACGATCGCGGGCTGCGTCAGATCGCACGGCATCGTCGTCGCACCGCTGCCGTCGGCGAGCAGCCGCACCGCGTCGCCGCGCCGCGCGAGTTCGTCCTCCACGAACGGGCGCAGCCGCGGGCGCAGCTCCACCGCCGGCGCGATGGTGTCGCGCGCCTGCTCGAGCCCGAGCCGCAGCTGCGCGAAGATGGCGCCCGGCGCCAACGCGGGGCTGCTCCAGTAGCTCTTCTCGACCCGCGCCGCATTGCACAGCACGATGCGCGCGACGCCCATGGTCGTGGCGTGCTGCAGCACGCGTCGCAGCACCGGCGGCCGCGGCAGCGCCAGCACCAGCTCGAACGGACGCTTGGGCGGCGGCGGCTGGCCCAGCGTGCAGCGCAGCCGCATGTGCTCGCCCTCGTGGGCCTCGATCGTGGCCTCGCCCAGCGTCCCGCCCAGCACGCCCACGCGCACGCTGTCGCCCACGCCCTTGCCCAGCACCGTGCGCACGTGCGCGACGGCCTCGGCACCGATCGTCGCGCGGCCCTCGGCGTCGACGGCATCGAGCAGCAGCAGGTTCACGTCGACCTCCGCGCGCGCCGGCGCTGCACCGCGGCGCGCAGCACCACCAGCGCCGACGCGATCACGCACAGCCAACGCGCGAGCCAACCGCCGCGCGAAAACGGCGTGGGGTCGCGCTCGGTGTTGCGCGCGAGCCCGACGTCGGCGAGCAGCATCTCGGGCGGGATCGGCTCGCCGATCTTCGGGTCGCGCAGCGGCACGCTCGCCGCCAGCCGCCCGGTGGCATCGACCACGCTCGCGGGCCCGGCGGCGACGCTGCGCAGCATCGGCACGCGATGCTCGACCGCCCGGAACTGCGCCAGCGCGAGGTGCTCCCACGGCTCGGCGGTGTAGCCGAACCACGTGTCGATGGTGACGTTGACGAACGCGTCGATGCCCCCGGGCTGGGCCGCGACCCGGCGCGAGAACTCGACGAAGATGTCCTCGTAGCAGACCACCGGACCCAGCGCGACCTCGCGATCGCCGGCGTGCAGCACGAAGCGCGCGACCTCGGTGCCGGCGATGTTGTGCGAGATGCTCGGCAGCTTCGAGATGGCCCAGTCGGGATCGACGATGGGCACGTACTCGCCCAGCGGCACCAGGATGTTCTTGTCGAACTGGCCCACGATGGTGCCCTCGGCATCCATGGCGTAGACGGTGTTGTACTCGTAGCGCCCGCCGCGATCGATGCTGGCCGCGCCGAAGATCGTCGGCGTGGCGTGCACGCGCATGACCCGGCGGTTGGGTTCGACGAAGTCGCGCACGAACGGCCGCGTGGTGCGGTAGGGAAACGTGCCGGCCTCGGGCCACACCACCAGCTGCGCGCCCTGCCGCTCGAGCTCGAACGACATGCTCCACAGCCGCACCATGCGATCCCACGGATCGCGGGCGTGCAGCGGCGCGTTGGGCTGCACGATGCCCGCGCGCAGCACCGGCGCCGACGCGAGCGCGTCGTCGATCGCGGCCATGCGCCACTGCCCCAGCGCCAGCGACACCAGCGGGATCGCCAGCGCCGACAGCCCCAGCCGCGCGCGCGCAGCCCGGCCGTCGGCCTGCAGCGCCAGCGCCAGCAGCATGCCTGCGGCGACGACCTGCGCCTCGCAGCCCGCGACCCCGACGAGCTCGGCCGCCTGCATCCACTGCGGCATCTCGGCAAAGCCGATGACGACGCTGTACGGGAACACCGCCGGCCACAGTGCCGCGAGCGCGACCCACAGCACCGCCGGCCATGCCCACGCCCACACGCCGCGGCGCGGCGCGGCCCCGACCGCGATGCACCACAGCCCGAACGGCACCGCGGTCCAGGCCGAGAACGCGGCCTGCCCCGCCCACGCGAGCGCCGCCGGCAGCCCCGCGAAGCGCTCGAGCATCTCGCCGAACCACGGGAAGCCGACCATGCCCACGCACAGGCCGCCGAGCCAACCCGCGAAGAAGCGCCGCCGCGCGCGTCGCTGCGCCAGCCGATGCGCGGCCCAGCCCAGCGGCACGAAGCCCAGCCAGATGAGCGCCGTGCGCCCCTGCGGCGGAGCCCCGAGCGCGAGCCACAGGCTGCCGGTGGTCGCGATCGCGAGCGTGACGAGGTCGTCGCGCAGCGGTGGGTCGCGCGCGTCAGAAGCCACGGACGATCTCCACCAGCGCCGCGACCACCTCGGGCTTGCGTCGCAGGTCCGGGTTCGCGGCCATGTTGCGGTCGAGTCCCAGCGCCGGACCGCCGTCGACGATGACCTGCGCGATGCGGGCATCGTCGGCGCTCGATTGCCACTGCGCGTCGGCGAAGTTGCGCGGCGGCTTGGGCAACAGCTTCGCGCCGGGGCCGTCGCCGCGTCCACCGGGCCCGTGGCAGTTGGCGCAGCGCTCCGACCAGATCTGCTGCGCCTGGGCGTGCGCCTGCGCCGGTGCGAGCGGCTCGCGACAGCTGCACACGAGCCCGAGCAGCGCCAGCGTTCGCGTCATCGCCGGCGCTCCTCCAGCTCCTCGAGCGTGCGGGGCCAGTCCTCGCCGAGCAGCCGCGACAGCGCCCGATCGGCGAGGCGACGCCCGCCGGTCTGGCAGCGCGCGCAGTAGTTGGTCTCGCGATCGGCGTAGACGATGCGCTCGACCGCGGTGCCGCACACCGGGCACGGCTGCTTGTGGCGACCGTGCACCGCCATGCCCTCGCGGAACGCGGTGACGTGCTCGGGGAAGCCCTCGCCGGTCTCGCGGCGCAGCTGCTCGGTCCAGCGCTGCAACGTCTCGCGCGTGGCCTGCCACAGCCGCGCGGTCGCCTCCGCGTCGAGCTTCTGCGACAGCGACACCGGCGACAGCCGTGCGGCGTGGAGGATCTCGTCGGAGTAGGCGTTGCCGATGCCGGCGATGATGCGCTGGTCGGTGAGCACGCGCTTGAGCGTGTGGTTCTCGCGGTGCACGGCCTCGGAGAACGCCGCCAGGCTGCACTCGAGCGGCTCGATCCCGTCGGGTCGCATCGCCGCCAGCGCAGCGGCGTCGGCGACCACGTGCAGCGACGCGCGCTTCTTGGGCCCGATCTCGATCACGTGCAGCGCACCGCGATCGAACGCCAGCGTCGCGTGCAGCAGCTTGAGCCCCGGCGACTTGCGCCGCGTGTCCCACTTGAGCCGCCCCAGCTTCATCAGGTGCACGACCAGGTGCAGCTCGGGCTCGAGCGTCAGCGCGATGCGCTTGCCCAGCCGCGTGACCGCGGCGACGCGGCGGCCCTGCGCCGACTGCCACGGCGGCGTGACCGTGCGCAGGAAGAACGGGTTGCACAGCCGCAGGGTCTCGAGCGTCGCGCCGACCAGCAGCGCACCGAGCCGCTCGACGTAGACGGTGATGTCCGGCAGCTCCGGCACCGCCGCTACAGTATCAAGCCCGCGATCACTGCAGCGGTTCGCCGATCGGGCCACCCGAGGCGCCGAAGCTGCCGTCGGGCGGCAGCACCGTGGGCGTCTCCTCGGGCTGCGGCTGCTCGCCCGAGTCGGGCGGCGCGGCCTCGACCTGCGGCTCGGCCGGCGGCGGCTCGCTCGGCGGCGGTTCGCTCGGCGGCGGCTCGCTCGGCGGCCCCGACGGCGGCGTGCTGGGGTTGCCGGTCGGCGCGTTGTCGACGTCGAGCGGGTTGCTGCCGGGTCGCGTCGTGGTCGGGCTGCCGTCCATGCCGGCCTGGGTCTCGCCGGCGGGCGCGGGCGCACCCGGCAGCGAGGGCTTGGTCGGCTCGACGTCGAGCGCGTCGTCCTTCTTGGAGTCGTCCTTCTTGGCCTTGGCCTCGTCCTTCTTGCGCTTGCTCGCGTCGCGCTTCTGCTGCCGCGCGCGCTTCTCCGCCCGCGACTCGCGGGCCGACTTGGTCTTGATGCCGCGGAACTTCGGGTTCGAGATCGGCCCCGACAGGATGTAGCCCAGGCCCTGCTCCGGCGGATCGAGCCGCGCCTTGGCGTCGGCGCCCTGGAACACCAGCCGCAGCTTCTCGCTGCGTTGCTGCAGCTTCTGCGTCAGGTTGAGCTTGAGCGTCATGTCGATGCGGGACTTCTGCACCGGATCGTTGAAGTCGATCTCGCCCTCGACCGAGACCTCGACGTCCTCGCTCTTGGTCTCCATCGCGCCCTCGGTGGTGGCCTTGCCCTTCTCCACCACCATCTTGCCGACGAAGGTCCCCAGATCGATCTGCGGGATGACGGTGCCGTCCTTGAGGCCCTTGCTGCCGGGGATGAACAGCTTGGACTCGCCGTCGCCGATCGAACACGCGGCGCAGGTGATCTCGATGCTGCCGTTGGCCTTGGCGAACTTGTTGCCCGGCATCTCCAGCGCGACCTTGAGCGCGAACAACCCGGTCAGCTGGGTGTTGAGCGCCTGGCGGGCCTTGGGCACGTCGTACAGCGGCAAGTCGGCGATCTCGATCTGGATCGCCGAGGCCTCGTCGTCGCGCTCGTAGTGCGCGGTGATCAGGCCGTCGATGGGATGGGCCTCGATGTCGACGTCGACCGTGCCGATCAGCAGCTTGAGCAGCGACACGTCGATGTCGACGGTCTCGAGCAGGAACTTGCTGGGGATCGCGTCGGGCCGCGACGGCGCGAAGGTCCAGGTGACCTCCTCGAGCGTGATCGTGCCCAGCAGCGAGACGCTGACGTCCTTGACGTCGACGATGTAGCCGGCCTTGCGCGCCTCGTGGCCGATGCGCCACGCGATCGCGCGCGTGGGCAGGCACAGCCACGTGAACAGCAGGAAGAACAGCATCGAGACCGCGCCCCACGCGGCCCACTGCCGCATGCGCCGGCCCACGCCGCGCAGGCCACGGGCCTCGATCGCACCCTTGGTGATCGACAGCCCGGCGCTCGCCGACGCCGGCGCGCCACCCCGCGACAGCCGCGGCAGCTTGAGTCCGATCTTCATGGTCCCTCCTCCGGCAGCTCGGCGTCGGCGGGCGCCTCCGCACCCTCGCGGCGGAAGCTGACCAGCGTGATGTCGGCGTTGAGTCGATCCTCGGCCGAGGACAGCGAGCGCAGCACCAGGCTCTCGGTGACGATCAGCTGCCCGGGCTTGCCCTCGAAGAACACCAGCAGCTTGGTCAGATCCTCGAGCGTGATGCTCTTGGCGTCGAACTTGTAGCTGCACTTGGTCAGACCGCCGCCCACGTCGATGGCGGGCTGCTCCTCCTCGTTGGTGAAGCTGACGGTCTCGACCACGGCCTTGGCCTCGTCGAGCAACGAGGCGAACTGCGCACACTCGCCGAGGATGGCCTTCTCGCGGGCCTCCTTCTGCTCGATCTTGGCGGTGTACACCGCGCCGCGCGTGTGCAGGTCGTCGAGCGCGGCGCGGTAGCTGCCGATCTCGGTCTCGGTCGCCTTGAGCGCGTTGCCGCGGAAGTACAGCAGCACCGCGGTGGCCATGGCGAAGAACACCACCACCAGCAGCATGATGTAGACGCGCTCGCGCGGGGTCAGCCGCGCCCAGAATCCACCGGCATTGACCACGGCCATGCTCAGGTCCCCCCGCCTGCGCCGTCGTCCTCGGCGCTGCTCTCGCTCTCGCCGCTGCCCAGCGAGCTCGCGAAGTAGCAGTTGTTGTCCATGCTCATGTCGAAGGTCTTGCGGTCCTCACCCTTGACCTTGCCCTTCTCGATGTTCGAGAGGCAGGCGATGTCCTTGAGCCGGTAGAACAACCCGGTCTGCGCCGACGCGCGCACGGCCTCGAGCCGCAGCTCGATCTTGCGCTCGCGGATGTCGACGTTGAGAAAGACCATCTCGTCGGAGGTCACGACACCGACCTTGGGTCGCTCGAGCTTCTCCGCCGCCGCCGCGTCGGCGCCCGCGGCCGGCGCGGCCGGTGGGGTCGCGGCCGCGGCCTCGCCCTCGCCCTCGGCCGCGCCCTCGCCCTCGCCGCCGGCGGCGGCGCCCGGGGGCGGCGGGACCGGCACGCGACCGTGATCGCTGGGCGTGGCCGCCTGCACGAGCAGCGACAGCACCTCGAGCGCGCCGCGCTGCGGGATGAGGCTGGTGACGTCCTGGCCGTCGGCCTCGTCGAGCCGCTTCTTCACCTCGCCGACCGCGACCTCGCTGCCGAAGACCTTGCTGCTCACCTGCGCGAGCTCGGCGGCGTAGGCATCGCGCTCGGCGTCGAGCGCCTTGACGCGCACGATGGTGTCGATGGCACCGAAGGCCATCACCGCGACGCCGATGGCGGCGAGCGAGGCGATGCGCTCCTGCACCCAGCTGGCATCGGCCTGACCCGCGTGGGGATCGTGCAGCTGCACGAGCGGGCGTCGCACCGCGCCCAACGCCGCACCGATCGCCACCACGTGGGCGCTGAGATCGCGGCCCTCGAGTCCGCGCACGTTGGCCGCCGCGCGCAGCCGCGCCGGTGCACACGGCAGCCCGGTCTGCTCGGTGAGATACGGCGCCAGCCCGCCCAGCCGCGCACCGCCGCCGACCAGCACCAGGCGCGTCACCTCGCTGCGGAAGGTCGAGCGCAGCCACATGCGGGTGTGCTCGATCTCGCGGACGATGGGCTCGATCGCCTGCGCGACCACGGTGCCGGCGCGCATCTGCTCGTCGCTGACGCTGGGCAGGCCGCGGTGGGGCACGAAGCCGTCGCTGCGCTTGGCGACCTCCGCGGCCGCGGCGTCGAGCCCATAGGCCTTCGCGATCGCGGCGGTGACGTGGCGACCCGCGCGACGCAGCGAGCGCACCGCGAGCGGGCCCTTGGGTCCGACGATCACCAGCTCGGTGCTGCCGTGGCCCAGATCGACCACCAGCGACACCGGCGCCAGCGGTGCCTCGTTCGCCGCACCGGCGGCCGGCGCCGGCTCGGCATCGACCACCTGCGCGATGGCCATCGCCCCCGAGGTCACCGCGCGCAGATCGGAGCCCGCACGCTTGAAGATCGTCGCCAGCTGGTCGACGCGCTCGCGTGCGGTCGCGACCATCAGCGCACGACCGGTGCCCTGCCCCGCCGGCACCACCACGTGGCCGTAGGCGAGCTGCTCGAGCGGCACCGGGAACTGGCCATCGGCCTCGAACGCGATGGTCTGCGCGATGCGGCGCTCCTCGGCGAACGGGAACGTGAGCACGCGGTACGACAGCGTGCCCGGTGGCAGCGCGATCGCGACCGACTCACCCAGCAGCCCGCGCGCGCGCAGGCCCTGCAATGCCGCCTGCAACGCCGGCAGGTAGGGGTCGGCGTCCTCGGCCTTGCCGGCCTCGCCGGCGACCGCGACCACGGGTTCCTCGATGAGATCGAGCAGCTGGACCCCGCGGAAGCCCGCGGTCACGACCGCGAGCTTGACGCTGTGGGTCCCCAGATCGATGCCGATGTACTTCTGCGCCATGGATCAGTCCTCGCGCACGTACAGCCACGCGCCCTTGCCCTGGCTCTGCGAACGGGCGTATTGCATGTCGTAGACCGCGCTGAGCCGCTTGTTGACGGCGTTGACGGTGGTGATGACCTCGATGCGATAGATGCGCTCGGCCGCGACCGTCGCGACCTCCTTGAGTGCACCGTACGAATCCTCTTCGTTCTTCGGCGGGTTGATGCGCACCTCGATGCCCTCGGGCACCCGCGGCAGCTGCTGGCCCTGGCCGGTCGCGCTGGTGCCCAGCGCGAGCAGCGGGTTCATGTACTCGTCGGGCTTGGCCACCAGCTGCTTGAAGTCGTCGAGCTTCTCGAACAAGTTGAACTCGCGCATGTCGACGACGTAGTTCGCCAGCGGCATGGTCTTGAGCATGAAGTTCTCGCCCTCGGTCTTCCACCGATCCGAGGCCGAGACCGCGTGGCGGATGACCAGTGCGATCTGCTCGGCGCTGGCGAAGTTGAGGTTGACCTTGCACGCGCCGTAGACCGTGAGCTCCTGCGCGAACGCGGTCATCCAGTCGTCGTCGATGCCGGCGACCAGGTGCAGCTCCTCGATGCTGTCGAGCCGGGCGTTGCGCGGCAGGTAGTTGTCGAACAGCTCGCCGTAGCGGTCGTTCTCGGGCGCCGAGCCGGCGCGCAGCTTGATGATGTCGAAGCGCGAGCGGTCGTCGTCGACGTAGTCCGCCATCGCGCGGATGATGTCCGTGCGGGCGTAGTACTGCCCGTCGGCCTTCTCCTCCTCGAACAGCGGGTCGTACAGCGTCGGCGACATCAACGCCTCGAGCGTCTCGACCGCGATGCCGGCGGGGTTGTCCTTCTCGCCGGCCTTGGCCTGCTTGGCCAGGCAGTTGACGTTGATCTTGCCGCTCTCGGCGGTGACGCGGAACTCGAAGCCACCGCTGGTGAGCGCCAGGCCCGACAGCGCGGTAGTGTCGATGCCGACCAGATCGCCCAGGCCCTGCGCACCGTCGCTGCTGCCGAACGCAGCCATGAGGTACGGCGCGACCTGGGTGATGTCCATCGTGCCCATGAAGTCGCGGAACTGCCGCTGGTTGAACACCAGGCGCTGGATCTCGAACAACAGCAGCGACAGCTGCATCGCGCCGCGCTCGATGCTGCGGGCGGCGACCTCGTCGCGCACGTTGACCGCGGACTGCCAGTCGACCCGCGCCTGGTAGTTGAACGCCGCGGTGAACGGCGCCAACACGGCCAGGCACGCCAGCACCAGCAGCACCGCGATGCCGTGCTGGGCCTTGGCCGCCGCGCGGCCACGGCCGCGACCGACCGCACCGGGCGGGCGGCGGACGGGCACACGGGTCGGTGGGGTCGGCGTCGTCATTCCTTCCCCAGATCGATCTTCTCCTGCATCGGCAGGCCGGCCTGGGCCACGAACTGCACCTCGTCGGTGCCGTCTTGCACGACCACGCGGATCTTCACGCGCTGCGGCAGGCGGTCGGGTTGCATGTCGTTGCGGGTGGTCCGCCACTCGTCGAGCCACTCGCGCTGGCGGTCGTCCCAGTACTTCACGTCGAACTCGACCACGTCCTCGATCAGCACGTAGGCCGGGAAGTACTCGTCGAGCTGATCGGCCTTGTCGCCGGTCAGCCGCCGGCTCTCGCGGCGGTACAGGTGGGTGCGGCGCGAGTCCTCGGGGTCCTTCTCGACGAAGTACTGCAGCACGCACTGATCGCTCTCGTTGGCGTCCTTGCGCATGCGCAGGTGCGCGAAGGTCGAGAACGTCAGGTCGTCGCGGTCGTTGTTGTCGAGCCCGTCGAGCAGGGTGTACTGGCGCACGTCGTCGAGCGGACGGTTGTGCGACAGATACGTCATCATCAGCTCGGATTGCATGCGCGTCAGGCCGTTGCGCACGATGGCGTAGCGGTTCTGGATCTCCTCGGTCGAGCGCATCGCGTTCATGGTGCCGCGGAAGCCGCTCCACACCGACGCGACGATCATCGCCAGCACCGCCAGCGCGATCATCACCTCGATCAGCGTGGTGCCACGCTGGTTGCGTCGCCGCGGCATCACTTTCCGCTCCGACCTCCGCCGGGGAACGTCGTCGGGGTCATGCCCGGACCGCCGCTGGGCGTGCCGCCGGGCTTGGTGCTGCCACCACCGCGACCGCCACCGGCACCGCCACCGGGCGTGGTCGGGTTGCCGTCGGCGTCCTCGCGGGTGTCGTCGGTCTCGTCGACCTCGCCGCCGGCCTGGGGCAGCTGCGTCAGCTGCCGCGGATCGGTCCAGTAGGTCTCGATGGTGAAATCCTGCTCGATCTTGCCGTCCATCCAGATGACGCGGCAGGTCGACTTGCGGATCGACTGCTCGATGGCGCCCTTCACGATCGGCCAGACCATGCCCATGCCCGCGAAGGCCTGATCCTCCGCGGTCGCGACGAACGGCGAGGGCCCGCCGTCGTCGTCGGTGTCGGCGGCCTGCTGCGCCTGCTGCAGCGCGCTGAAGTCGGGCACCTCGATGAAGTCGACCAGGCACTCGTAGCGGATCTCCGGCCACCCCTCCTCGGAGAAGTCGCCTTCGAAGGTCTTGTCGTCGCTGCCCCAGCCCTCGATCTGCAGCTGCGCCTCGAGGTCGAGCAGCTTGCCCTCGGCGAGGAACGGCACCACCGAGACGCCGCGCGCGTAGCGAGTCGCCCGCATCGACGCCATCTGCGACGACAGCAGCGAGGTCAACGCCATCGACAGGATCGCGACCGCGACCAGCACCTCGAGCAGGGTGAAGCCACCGTGCGAGCGCTCGCGCCGGGGCACCACGAAGCCACCGCCGTGCTGACCGCTCACAGGCTCCTCCGCTGGGTCTCGCGGCCGAGCGCGTCCTTCTCGTCGTGGATGTCGTCGGGCAGCACCAGATCCTCGAGCGTGTCGATCACGGTCACGCGCCCGGTCAGCGGCTCGATCTTCAGCGTGTACGCGACGGTGCCGTCGTCGCTGGTGATCTGGATGTGGGCCTTCTGCGTGCGGCCGCGGGGAAAGAAGAACAGGCTCGCCTGGCCCTTGGTGATGGGCTCGAGATCATCGGCGGTGCGCACGTAGCTGACGTGCACGCCCTCGGGCAGGCTCACCGGCTTGGCCAGGCCCGTCAGCGTGTTCTCCTCCTCGAACGCACCGAACAGCGGCGGGCGTCGGCGCGGGACCTTGCGCGGCTGCGGCGTGTAGACGTCCGCGGCGGCGCCACCACTGCCGCCCCCGGCGTCCTCGCCCTCCTCGCCGCCCGCGCCCTGCTGCCGGTAGGCCGCCGACTGCACCGAGCGGTTGAACGACTCCTCGGCCCGACGATCGCGATCGGCCTGGTCCTCGACCTTGCTCTCGTCGATCTCGGCGATCTCGCCGTCACGGTTGGTCGCGGGCAGGTACATCGCGTCGTCGCCGACCTGCAGCGTGAACGTGCCGTTGTCGAGGTCGATGAGCAGCCGGTAGTACTCGCCGCCGACGCGCGCCTTGTCGAAGCCGTAGCGCACGGTGTTGGCGATCTGGTTGGTCGCGCGCCCGACCTCGGCCTGCTTGCCCGCGCCGAAGCCGATCACCAGCATCGAGACCATCAGACCCAGGACCGCGAGCACGATCATGATCTCGATGAGCGTGATGCCGGCCTGGCGGCGGTGTGGGCTGCGGACGTGCATGGGCGCGGGACCCCGGCGGGCTACCTCTTGGTGTCCTTGGCGTCCTTCGCGTCGCCCTGGTTGCCACCGGCGGCGACGTCGCTGGAGATGTCGTCCTCGGTGTTGGCCTGGCCGTCGGGGCCGGCCGAGACCACGAGGATCGAACCGCCCTGCTCGCAGCGGATCTCGAACTCGTTGCCCCACGGATCCTTGGCCTCGCGTGCGGCGAAGCCGGCGGCCTTGAGCTCGGTGACGTTCTTGGGGCACTTGCGCTTCTGCAGCTGGTACTGCTCGGCCAGCTGGTGCACCTGCACCGCGTTGTTGCGCGCATCCTCGAGCTGCGCGTCCTTGAAGCGGTTGAACGCCATCACGCCGACACCGCCGAGGATGAGGCTGATGATCGCGAGCACGACCATGATCTCGATCAGGGTCATGCCGCGGCTGTTGCGACGACGACGACGACGACGCGCGACGGCCGGGGACTGGAGCTGCGGGTTGGACTCGGTGTTCATCGCGGACTCTTGCTTGGGTGGGAGCATCGCCGTCAGACCCTCAGGTCTTACCGGCCATTTCTGTGATCATCATGATGGGCTGCATGATCGAGTAGATCACGAAGCCCACCGCGCCGCCCATCATGACGATGGTCAAGGGTTCGAGCAGCGTGGTGAATTTCTCGATCGCCTGGTTGGTCTCGCGATCGTACGCGTCGGCGAGATCGACGAGCATCTGCTCGAGCTGACCCGAGCGCTCGCCGACCGCGATCATGTGCGTGACCAGCGGCGGGAACTGCTTGCTGCGCTTGAGCGCGTTGGCGATGCCCTCGCCCTCGCGGATGTTGTCGCGGGCCTCGCTGACGACGCGCTCCAGCACCACGTTGCCCAGCAGCGAGCGCACGATGTCGAGCGCCGCCAGCAGCTGCACGCCCGAGGCCAGCAGCGTCGAGAGCGTGCGCGCGAAGCGGGCGATGGCGATCTTGCGCACGAGCTCGCCGACCGCCGGCAGCGCCAGCAGCACGGTGTCGCCGAGCCACTGCCCGGGCTTGCTCGCGCGCCAGCGGCGGAACAGCCACACCGAGCCGATGATGGTCAGCAGGATCAGCCACCAGTAGCCGGCGATGAAGTCGGACAGCCAGATCAGAAACCGCGTGTTCCACGGCAGCTCGGCCTGCATGTCCGCGAACATGCCGGTGATCTTCGGCACGATGCTGACCATCAGCACCGTCACGATGCCGGCGCCGAGGATGGCCAGCACGATCGGGTACATCAGCGCCTTGCTGACGCGGCCCTGGATCTCGATCTGCTTCTCGAGGAACTCGGCCAGGCGGAACAGCACGGTCTCGAGCGCACCCGAGGCCTCGCCGGCGCGGACCATGTTGATGTACAGCTGCGGGAACACCTTGGGATAGCGCGACAGCGAGTCGGCCAGCGACGAGCCCTCGTTCACGCGCACCGCGACGTCGCTGAGGATGCCCTTGAGCCGCTGGCTCTCGACCTGATCGGTCATGGCCTTGAGCGACTCGGGCAGGGTCACGCCGGCGTGCAGCAGCGTGCCCAGCAGCCGCGTGGTCGCGGCGACCATCTTGGGCGTCACGCGATCGAACAGCCCCGACAGATCGACCTCGCGACCGCCACCGGCGCTGTTGGCCGCCGCCGCGGTGCCGGGCGCGTGGGTCTCGCTCACCGAGGTGAGGAACACGCCGTCGCGCTTGAGCGAGGCCTTGAGCACGCCGACGTTCTCGGCCGTGGCCACGCCCTTGACCGCGCGTCCCTTCGACGTGACCCCCTGGTAGGCGTAGGCCGGCACCGCTTCAGACCTCCTCCGCCGTGACGCGCATGACCTCTTCGATCGTGGTCATGCCGCAGAGGATCTTGTGCGCGCCGTCGTCTCGCAGCGTGCGCATGCCCGCCGCGACCGCGGCCTGCTTGATCTGGCTGCTGTCGGCGTTGCGGATGGCCAAGCGCCGGATCTCTTCGCTGATCTGCAGCACCTCGTACACGCCGGTTCGGCCGCTGTAGCCGGTCTGGCCGCAGCGCTCGCAGCCCTGGGGATTGGCCTCCCACAGCATGCCGGCCGGCGGCAACGCGCGCCCCGGCGGCGCCGCGATCGCGATGGGCAGGCCGTCCTCGCCCAGCAGCGGTGCGCGCAGCGACATCTCGCCGGCGTAGAAGCGCTCGGGCTCGATGCCGACGTCGGTCAGCTCGTTGGCGCTGGGCCGCGCCGGACGTGCACACGCGACGCAGACCCGCCGCACCAGGCGCTGGGCCTGCAGCGCCACCAGCGACGACGCGACCAGGAACGGCTGCACGCCCATGTCGACCAGGCGCGTGATGCCGGTGGCGGCGTCGTTGGTGTGGATCGTCGAGAGCACCAAGTGGCCAGTGAGCGAGGCCTGGATCGCGATCTCGGCGGTCTCCAGGTCGCGGATCTCGCCGACCATGATGACGTCGGGGTCGTGGCGCAGGAACGAGCGCAGGCCGCTGGCGAAGGTGAGGTCGATCTTCGGCTGGACCTGCACCTGGCTGATGCCCGCGAGCTGGTACTCGACCGGATCTTCGATCGTCAAGATGTTGAGATCGGGGCTGTTGATGCGCGCCAGGCACGAGTACAGCGTGGTCGTCTTGCCGGAGCCGGTGGGGCCGGTGACCAGGAAGATGCCGTGCGGGCGGTGGATGACCTCGTCGATGATGCGGAAGTGATCGGGCGCCACGCCGATGGCGTCGAGCGACAGCGCCATCGCGCTCTTGTCGAGCAGACGGATGGTCACGCGCTCGCCGTGCGCGGTCGGCACGGTCGCGACGCGCATGTCGACCTCCTTGCCTGCGATCTTGCGGCGGATGCGACCGTCCTGCGGCAGTCGCTTCTCGGCGATGTTGAGGCCGGCCATGATCTTCACGCGCGCGATGATGCTGGCGTGGTGGGCCTTGGGTGCGCGCTTGACCTCGTGCAGCACGCCGTCGACGCGGTTGCGCACGATGATCTCGCGGTCGCCAGGCTCGATGTGGATGTCCGAGGCCTTCTCCTTGCTCGCGTTGAAGATGAGGCCGTTGACGAAGCGGATGATCGGCGCGTCCTCGGCCGAGGCGTGCAGGATGTCCTCGTCCTCCTCGTCGTACTCCTGCTCCTTCTTCTCGAGGTCGACGTCCTTGGTGCGGCGGGCGTAGACCGCGTTGATGAGCTCGCCCAGGCCCGACGCGGGCATGAGCGTGACCACGACCTCGGCGTCGTAGAGGCGGCCGAGGTCGTCGAGGTCGAGCACGCGCGACGGATCGCCGGCGTAGACCTGGACCACGCCCTCGTCGCGCAGCAGGCGGTACGGCAGCACCGCGTTGGCGCGCGCGTAGACGATCGGCAGCCGCTCGACCAGCTCGTCCTCGACCTGATCGACGGTGGTGCGCTCGAGGCACGGCAGCGCGAACTGGCGACCGAGCGCCTGGCACACGTCCCACTCGCTGGCGTGCCGCAGCCGCACCAACGTCTCGCCCACGCGCTCGTTCTCGAGGTGCTGCGCGGTCAATGCCTCGGCCAGGCCCTCGGCCGTGCACGCGCCCATCTCGATCAGGATCTCGCCGATCGGGCGCGCCTCGGGTCGCCGCCCCGGTGCCGGCAGCAGCGGCCCCGGTGCGACCGGCACCACCGGCGCCGCGAGCGTGCCCGAGAGCAGCTCGTCGAGCGCCGCGGGATGCGTGCCAGAGGCGCCTGCGCGCGCGGTCGGATCGGTCGAGGGGGACTGCAGCGTGGCCATGGCGTCACCCGGGCTTGCGCGGCGGTTGGGTCGGCTGGTTGGGGATGGCCGGCTGGGCCGGTCGGGTCGGCGGCGGGGTCGTGGGCACGCCACCACCGGGCTCGGCGGGCTCGTCCTCGTCCGACTCGTAGCGCGCGGGCGACAGCCCGATCTCACCGGTGATCTCGGTCCGCTGCATCTCCGCCTCGGCCGCCGCGCGGGCGGTCTCGTCGTCGAGCATGCGGTTGGCCTCGGCGTTGACCGCCGCGAGCAGACCGCTCTTCTTGCGGTAGTTGACGTTGGTCGCGAGGTCGCGGCGCTTGAACGCGGTGTAGCGCTCGAGGAACTCCATGCGCTCGTCGAGCCGGCGCTTGTGGATGCGGCGCGCGTCGTCCGGGGTCTCGAGGATGTGCGGCACCATGATCATCAGCAGGTTGACCTTGGTCTTCTGCCGCCGCTTGCTCTTGAACAGCCAGCCCAACAGCGGCACCTGCCCCAGACCCGGGACCTGTGACGTGCTCTCGCGCTCGACCTCCTGCACCAAGCCGCCCAGCACCACCGGCTGATCGTCGCGCGCGACGACCTTCTCGAGCTTGAGCCGGCGCTTGGTCGTGGTCACGCCGAGCGTCGGGTTGACGTCGGCGATCTCGTTGTTCTCCATCTCGATGTCGAGCGTGACGGTCTTGCCGTCGTTGACGTGCGGCGTGACCTTGACCGACAGCGACACGTCCTGACGCTGGATCGACTGGAACGGCACCAGGCCGCCGCCGGGACCACCGCCACCGGGGTTGAAGCTCACCGCGCCCGGCGTGGGCACGTTGCGGCCGACCTCGATGCTCGCCTCTTGGTTGTCGGCGGTGTACAGGTGCGGCTCGGCGACGAAGTTGACGTCGCTGTCCTGCTGCAGCGCCTGGATGATCACGCCGAAGGCCGGGATGTCCTGGCCCAGGCCGGTCAGCGCACCCGAGCCCGGGATCTGCGGGCCGAGCACGCCGGCCGCGAGGCCCGGCAGCACGCTCGAGCTGAGCGCGAGCGAGTTGGCCTTGGCCGACGGCGCGTTGGCGACGAAGCCCACGCCCTGGCCCGAGGTGCCCGCGGCGTCGACGTTGAAGCCGGCACCGAAGTGCGCACCGACGCCGGCCTCGATGACCTTGTCGATGTTGAGCTCGAGCAGGTAGACCTCGAGGTAGACCTGCTTGCGCTCGGCATCGAGCGCATCGATGACCTCGCGCAGGGCCTCGAAGTCCGACTGCGACGCGAGGATGACCAGCGAGCGCGTCGCCGGATCCGCGGTCACGCGGATGTCGCCCGAGAAGGTCTCGCCGGGCTGCGCCCCGGGGGGTGCCGCGGGCTGCTGCGCCTGCTGGCCCTGCTGGCCCTGCTGCCGCCCCGCGCCGCCGCCCTTGCGGGCCTGCGCGCCCGAGCCCAGCTGCGTGAGCACGTTGGCGACCTCTTCGGGATCCGCGTTGCGCAGCTTGACCACGTGGATGCGACCGGCGCCGCCCGACAGCGGCACATCGAGCTGCTCGATGAGCTTGCGGATGACCTGGTAGTCCTGCTCCTGCGCGACGATGATGAGCGTACCGGTGCGCTCGTCGACGATGACGCGCGAGAAGCCCAGCTCACCGGCGGCTCCGCCGGCGTCGGCCGCCTGCGCGGCGCCGCCCTTGCCACGGGGCTTGGCCGGCGCCTTGGCGCCCTTGGTCGGGGCCTTCTCGCCGAAGATCTCGCGGATGGTCTCCGCGATGGCCTCGGGGTCCGCGTAGCGCAGCTGGAAGAAGAAGATCTTCTCCGCCGAGACCTTGGGGTCGTCGAGCTGCTGCACGATCTTGAGCAGCCGGCGCACGCTCGCGCCGGTGTCGGTGATGACCACCAGTTCGCCGATCTGATCGACGCTGCCCTGCTTGGTCTTGAGCTTGTCGATCAGCGTCACGATGTCCGCCGCGTTGCCCGAGGTGACGCGGTACAGCTGCGTGACGTAGCGGTCGTTGTCGGGCGCGCGGCCGCCGGGACCGTAGACCGGCAAGGTGCGCCCCTTGGCGTCGGCGGTCTCGACGATCTTGAAGTACTCGCCCGAGGGCTCGACCGTCAGCCCCATGGTCTGCAGCGAGGCATAGAAGGCCGCGTAGGCCTCCTCGACCGTGACCGGCTCGGGCGAGAGGATCGTGACCTTGCCGCCGCGGACCTTGGGATCCCAGATGAACTTCTGGCAGCTGACGCTCATCATCCAGTTGACGAGATCGTCGAGCTCGGCCTCCTTGGGCAGCGTGATGCGGAACTTCGCGCCACGGGGCTGCTTGCGGCAGATGTTGTGCCCGGCCACGCCGCCCTCGTCCCCGGAGAGCTCGGCGCCGGCGTCGTCGTCCTCTTTCTCCTTGTCCTTGTCCTTGCCGCTCGGACGGGCGTTGCCGCCACCGCGGCCGCCGCCGTCGTCCTTCTCGGCGTCGGCGTCCTTGCCCGGATCGGGCTTGGGCGGTGCCGACGACGGCGGGCGCGGGGCCCCGCTGCCGCGGGTGGAGGGCGCAGCCCACAGCGCCTGCGGCACGCACAGGCCCAGTGTGGTCGCAAGCGCGACGATCGAGCGAGCGCTCATTGGATCTGGATCTCCTTGTTGATGGTCTTGCCCTTGCGCTCGATCGTGACCTGCAGGTTCGATGCGCGACGCAGCTTGGTGTAGAGGCCCATGGCCTGGTCGATGCCGGTGAGATCCTCACCGTTGACCGCCACGAGCTTGTCGCCGTTCTTGAGCCCGAGCAGCTTGGGCAGGCTCCCGCGACGGATGCCGTAGAACTTGAAGCCGACCTCGCCCTCCTTGGCCGGCACGATGCGCGCCTGCTTCGCCAGCTGCATGGGGTTGGCCAGCAGCGACTCGACGAAGCTGCGCTCGACGATGCACAGGTTCTCGTTGGGGCAGTTGATCGAGTCCTCGGCCCCCGGGATCGAGCGGTCGTCCTTCTTCTCTTCCTCGGGCTTGGTCTCTTCCTTCTGCGCCTCGGCCGGCTTGGCCGCGGGCTCCGGGATCGCGCCGCCGATCTCGAGGTACTCGAGCGCGGCGTTGTTGCGCATGTGCAGCATGCCCTGCTCGATCGACATCACGACCACGCCGGGGCGGATGACGTCGTCGACGCCGAAGATGCCGACCGAGCCGTTCTCGGCGTCGTAGACGGTCGCGAGCGACAGCTCCGGATCGACCGACTCCATCGTCGCCTGCAGGCGCAGCGGCAGGCCCGACTTGACCTCGCCGGGCTTGATCACCGGTCCGATCGGGCGGCCCTGCGCGTCGAGCCGCGGCGCGCCGGTGGGGCCGTCGGGGCTGACGCCGGGCTCCGGGGGCGGCGGCGCGCAGCTGGGACAGAAGATGTTGTACTTGCGCACCTGCTCGCCCGCGCGGTCCTTGCTCGCCTTGGTGTTGGCGGCGCGCGGTGTCGCGGTCTTGGCCCGCTTGGCGTCGAGCTCGGCGAGCTCGTCGTCCTCCTCGTCCTCGCCGTCGGTGTCACCGCCGGACTTGCTCGCGTCGTCCTTGCCGACGATGAGCACGGAGCTGCCCACGCCGGTCGCGACCGCGCTGGCAGCGAGGCCGGCCGCGGCCGCGATGCCGAGGGTCTTGACGATCCAGAAGTGGCGTTTGAAAAGCGCTTCCATGGCGGTCGTCCGCGCGCGGGTCAGTGGAGGATCTCGTCCGAGTCGCCGGCGGCGTCGCCGGTACCGGCCGGCGCGGCGCCGGTCTGCGGGCGGCGATCGGCGCCGGGGTCGGCGACCGAGACGAAGCCCGACTCGAGCTTGCGGTAGATGGTGCGCGTCGCGATCCCCAGCAGGTCGGCCGCGAGGCGCTTGTCGCCGCGGGTGAACTTGAGCGTCTCGACGATCATGCGGCGTTCGATCTCTTCGATGCGGGTGCCGACCGAGAAGGTGATCTGGCGGCCGTTGGGAGCCTGCGGGTCGCGCAGCTCGGGCGGCAGATCCTCCACGCCGATGCGGCTGCCCTTGCACAGTACCACCGCGCGCTCGACCGCGTTCTCCAGCTCGCGCACGTTGCCGGGCCAGCCGTAGTTGCCCATGGTGTGCAGGGCCTCGTCGGCGAACTGGCCCACGCCCTTGCCGTGCTTGGTCGCGTACACGCGCAAGAAGTGCTCGGCCAGAAGCGGCACGTCCTCGATGCGATCCCGCAGCGGCGGGATGCGGATCGGGATCACGTTGATGCGGTAGAAGAGATCCTCGCGGAAGCCGCCGCTCTTGACCTCCTCGACCAGGTCGCGGTTGGTCGCGCAGACCAGGCGGAAGTCGACCTTGAGCGTGCGACCGCCGACCGGCTCGACCTCGCCCTCTTGCAGCGCGCGCAGCAGCTTGACCTGCACCGGCGCGGTGACCTCGGCGATCTCGTCGAGGAAGAGCGTGCCGGTGTGGGCCTCGACGAAGCGGCCCTCGCGGTTGCGCACCGCACCGGTGAACGCGCCCTTCTCGTGGCCGAACAGCTCCGACTCGAGGATGGTCTCGGGCAGCGCGGCGCAGTTGACCGGGATGAACGGCCGCGACGCGCGGGGGCTGTGCGCGTGGATGTAGCGCGCGAGCAGCTCCTTGCCGGTGCCGCTCTCGCCCAGCAGCAGCACGGTCGCGGTCGAGTTCGCGGCCTGCCGCGCGATCTCGAGGGTCGCGCGCATGACCTGGCTGTTGCCGACGATCTCGCGGTAGGTCGCCGCGGCCAGCTGCGCGCGCAGCTTGCTGTTTTCGGCGACCAGCGCGACCTTGTCGAGCGCCTTGCGCACCGACGCGACCACCTGCGCGCGCTTGAGCGGCTTGGCGATGAAGTCGTACGCACCGCGCTTCATCGCCTCGACCGCGGCCTCGACCGTGCCGTACGCGGTCATCACGATGACCTCGACCTCGGGCACGATCGCCTTGGCGGCCTTGAGCAGGTCGTCGCCACCCATGCCCGGCATGCGCAGGTCGGTGACCATCACGTCGATGCGCTGGCGCCGGAGCACCTCGAGCGCCTCGTGGCCGTTGCCGGCGGTCAGCACCGCGAGCTGCTCCTTTTCGAGCACCTTCGACAGCGCGTCGACGATGCTGGGCTCGTCGTCGACGACCAGGACCGTCGGGGTGGGCTGCATGGGCGTGACAGGGTGCATGGTGCGGTGCTCCTGAGCAAGCCCGGCGCCGGGGCCCGAGCCGTCATGATTCCAGGGGGTTGAGGGTGATCCTCGGGGTCGGCTCCGGTCGGAATGTCGCGCTGTCCGGGGCCCATGGACATTCTGTCACGGGCCGGGCGCGGGCGGCAGTCGGCGCGACCGCCGGTCTCGCCGGTGCCATCGCGGCCCACCGGCGCGGACGGGGCACGGGCGCGGCCGGGACGTCAGCGGATCTCGACGTGCTTCTCGATCGTCGAGCCCTTGCGCTCGAGCGTCACCGACAGGTTCGACGCGCGGCGCAGCTTGGTCACCATTCCGATCGCGTCGTCGAGGCCGCCCAGGGTCTCGCCGTTGACCGCGAGCAGCACGTCGCCGTTCTTGAGCCCGAGCTTGCTCGCGAGGCTGTTCTTGCGCACGCCCGCGAGCTTGAAGCCACCCTCGGGCAGCGGCACCACGCGCGGCGCCTGCTTGGCGAACGCGGCCGGGTTCGCGAGCACCTCTTCGACGAACGCGCGCTCGATGGTGCACTCGCGCTCGGTCGCACACGAGATCGCATCGAGCGCGGGATCGGGCTTGGCCTCGTCGCCCTTGGGCTTGGCCTCGTCCTTGTCCTTGCTCGCGTCGGCCTTGGGCGGCTCGGGCGGCGGCGCACCGAGCTCGATGACCTCGAGCGCGACACCGTCGCGTCGGATGTGGACCTTGCCGCTGCCGATCGCGGTCACGACGACGTTGGGGCGGATCGCATCGCCGACACCGAACACGCCCACGACGCCGCGCTCGACGTCGTACACGGTCGCGAGCGAGGCCGACGGGCTCGCGGCCTCCATCGTCGCGGACAGCCGCAGCGGCAGCCGCGTCGCGACGTGCCCCAGCGCGGCGTCGCTCGGGCCGCCCTGCGCCAGCAGCTCCGGGCCCGCGGGCGTGGCCGGGGTGCAGCCGGGGCAAAACGGGTTGTAGCCCAACAGCCGCGCGGCCGCGGCCTCGCGCCCGCGCGTGCGCGCGTCGGTGCCGGCACGCTTGCTCGGCGCGCCCGCGACCCGCGCATCGATGTCGGGCTCGTCGTCGAGCTCGCCCACGTCGTCGCCGGTCGCATCGGGCAACAGCGACGTCGTCGTCGAGACGATCGCCAGCGCGAGCGCGTTCGCGGCGGCGCTGCCGGCGAACGCGGACGCAATCGCGACGCCGAAGCCACGCACGAGCCAGAAGCGACGATGCAGCAGACCGAGCATGACCATGGTCTGAGCAAGCGCCCCGCCGCCACCGCCGAGCGACGCACGGGGCCGGGTTTCGCGGACTTGCGAGGGCGACGTCGATCGGCGAGGTGACGCGATGTCAACGCGTGCGGGCGGCGGCGCGACGCCGCGTCATCCCTCGGGCACGGGGTTGCAGACGCCGCCGCCTTCGATCTGCGCATTGGTGCGGTAGGTGTTGAGCAGCGTCCAGCTGGGCTGCTCGAACTGCGGGATGGTGGCGTCCTCGCGAACGTTGGTGACGTGATACGTGTGCTGGTTCCAGATCCGCCGCGGCTGGATCCACCGATCCTCGGCGTCGCGGAAGACCTCGATCGTCGGTGCCGTCATGCCCTGGTAGTTGTTCGAGACCACCAGGATCTCGGCGGAACCGTCGTTGTCGACGTCGACCACCACGGGATACTCGATGTTGGTCCACGACGAGCGCGGGCGGTTGACCAGCACGGCGCCGGTGTTGCCGTCGTAGGTCCACATCGTGGTCTCGTCGGCGTACATCGCCTCGGCCACGCCGTCGCCGAGGAAGTCGAACGCGGTGCCCGCGGCGCAGCAGCTGAACTCGGCCACGTCGGCGGTCCACACGATGCTCGCGTCGGCCTCGAACACCGAGTAGTGCGTGGCCGAGCTGGTCGCGTACTCGCGCACGCCGTCGCCGTCGAAGTCGTGCACCGTCGCGGGGCGGTACCAGTTGTAGCCCGGCGCGTCGCCGGTCGGCCGCAGGTCCTGGTACTTCACCGCGCCGTCGTGCTCGAGCACGGTCAGACCGTTGGTCGAGGTCACGAGCACCTCGGGCTGCGCGTCGTCGTCGAGATCGGCGATCTGCGGGTAGCCGGGCACCTGCGCCTGCACCTGGTAGTAGTTGCTGCCGTCGTGGTGCCAGGCGCTGCGCCCCATCACGACCTCGAGATCGCCGTCGTCGTCGAGATCGGCGGCGGCCGTGGCCGACAGGTAGATGGCGTCGCCGGCGTTCCAGAAGTAGTCGGGCGCGGCGAACTCGGTCGCGCCGGTGTGATCGGCGACGAAGTTGCCGACCACGATCTCGACGTCGCCGTCGTTGTCGAGGTCGGCGAGCGCGACCGCGAAGAAGTTCGAGTTCGACGGTGTCGGCGCCTGCCAGGCCACGCTGCCGTCGTGCTCGAACGCGATCAGCCCCGCGCTGTCCATCGTCACGACCTCGGGCAGGCCGTCGCCGTCGATGTCGCCGATCGCCGGCGTGACCGAGCCGTTGACGTCGGCGGCGAACTCGAAGTGCGGCGTGCCGGTCGCGCCGTCGAGCAGCCACATCTGCCCGCCAGGCGCGAACGCACCGTCGCCCAGCACCACGACCACGTCGGGCACGTCGCACAGATCGATCTCGCCGTTGCCGTCGTCGTCGGTGAAGTTGGCCACCAGCGGCGTCACGCTGCTCTGCGCGTTGCCGTCGGGGCCCGACCACGACCACTGCTGCTCGGGCGCGAAGCTGTCGGCCGGCGCGCGGGTGCTGCAGTCGCCGATCGCGTCCATGTCGTCTTGCACCTTGCAGCTGGGCGGCGGCACGCCCGTGCTGTCGCCGCCGTCGCTGCCGAAGCCGACGTCGAGCTTGGTCGAGCCGGTGCCGCTGCCCTCGCCGGTCGAAGCGCTCGCGCTGCCGCCGGTGCTGCCGTTGCCGCCGCTGCTGCTCGCGTCGGTGGCGCTGCCGCCCAGCGTCGCGCTGGCGTCGGCACCGGTGGAGATCGTGCCGCTGCCCTGCCCGCCTTCGCTGCCGCACGCGCTCGCCGACGCGAGTGACAGCGCGGTCACGAACCGAGCACGCACACCACCACGAGCCCGCATCGCAATCATGGCCGCAGCATCGCACGGCGCGCGGGGCCGCGCGCGCGCGCCGGCCGGACCCCGCTCGCGCGGGCGGCCGCGGCCCTGCTACTGTCACGCGCGGCGCGGCAGCGCCGAAGCGAGGCACCGGCGATGGCAGCGATCCCCCACCACCCGCACGTCGCCGCGGCCCGGCTGCGCCTCGCCGCCGCGCTGTGGCTCGCCGGTTGTGGCGCCGAGTCGCGCGACGAGGGCACCAGCGCGGTCTCGCTGACCACGACCATGGGCATGCTCGACACCAGCGGCTCGGACGACGGTGCGAGCACCGGCGGCAAGCTCGACATCGGCGGCGGCATCGACGAGATCGCCGAGGTCTTCGGCCACAGCGCCGACACGCTGTACCGGCTCGACCCGGTGACCAAGGACATCACCGTGGTCGGGCCCTTCGACGGCTGCAGCGCCTCGATCATCGACATCGCGCTCGATGCCGACTCCAACATGTACGGCGCCGCGTTCGGTTCGCTGTGGTCGATCGATCGCAAGACCGGCGCGTGCACGCACATCGCCGACGGCGAGTACCCGACCTCGCTGTCGTTCGTGCCCGCCGGCACTGTCGATCCCGATCGCGAGGCGCTGGTCGGCTTCGTCGACGCGCAGTACATCCGCATCGACACCAGCTCCGGCGTGGTCACGCCGCTGGGCATGCTGCCGGGCACGCTGGCGTCCTCGGGCGATCTGGTGTCGGTCGACGGCGGCGGCACCTACCTCACCGTCACCGACGACGACGCCTGCAGCACCGTCGACTGCGTGATCGAGGTCGATCCCGCCACCGGCAGCGTCGTGCACGACTTCGGCACCGTGCCCTATCCCCAGGTCTTCGGCCTGGCGTTCTGGGCCGGCCGCGCCTACGGCTTCGCGCGCGAGGGCACGCTGTTCGAGATCCGCTTCATCGACGGCCAGGTCACGACCACGCCGATCCAGTTCCCGCAGGCGCCCGCGAACCTCGAGTTCTTCGGCGCCGGCTCGACCACCTCCGCGCCGCCCGCCGAGGGCTGAACCGCGGGCGCGCCCGCGACCGGTGGCGCCGGTCGCAGGCACGCTCGCATCGGCATCAGCGCTTGGTGCCGGTCAGCTCGTAGCCGAAGGTGTTCGCGACGCTGCCCGCGTCGAGGTGCACCGTCACGATGTAGCCACGCACGCCCGACAGCGAGCGGCTGAAGACGTCGCCGACGTTGTCCTTGCCGTTGTCGATGTCGAACTCGGCCAGCTTGGTCTTCTTGCCGTGGTTGTCCTTGCAGATCGTGACGTGGGTCTTGGCCTTGCCGTCGGTCTTCTTGATCTTGACGTCGAGCTTGTCCTTGTCGAGCGGCGCGCTGGTGATGAACATGCGGCCACCGGTCGACACCAGCGTGCCCTTGTTGACCTCGCCCAGCTTGAACTCGCGCGGACCGATGGTGGCCCAGCTGTCGCCGGCCATGCTGTTCCAGAACGCGATCATCTGCGTCGCGACCTTGGCGACCTTGTCGGCGGCGTCGAGGCACGCGTTGGGCGGCACCGCGCCCTCGGTCGCGGCCATCACGATGACGCAACCCAGGCCCTTGACCACGTCGTCGTGCTTCTCCCAGATGTCGGCCACGACCTTCGCGCCGGAGTCGCAGGAGCCCGCGTGGGCGACCGAGACGTCGGCGGTGGCAACGAATGCCGCGAGCGCGGCGGTGGTGATCGAGATGAGCTTCTTCATGTCCTTGTCGTCCTTGTGGGCCCGTCGGGCTCTCGCACGGTTGGAGTGGCGAGTGCCGCGTCGGATCACCGGCGACGGACGAAATCGGTCTCGCGGCCGTGTGGCCGCCCGCGGCGTCGCTCAGCGGCCGGCGGAACGCGTCAACACGCCCAGGCGCACCAGCATCCGCGCCAGCTCGCGCAGGTACTCGCCGCGGTACACCTGCAGGATGTGACCGCCGGCGAAGCGCACGCGATGGGGTCGATCCCAGTGGTGCCACAGCGGCTCGACGTGGTGCTCGCCGACCAGTGCGTCGCCGACCGCCGAGACGATCATGCGGCCTTCCCACGGCACCTTGGGCTGGTGGCTCATCGGCGAGTGCAGCGCCCACGCCTGGCGGAAGCGCTCGCGGGTCATGCCCATGGCCTCCGCATGACGCCGCACCGGATCGTCGGCGCCGTGCTCCCAGAACAGATCGGCGAGCGACGACGGCGGCAGGATCGGCGCCGCGAACGACAGCCGCGCGTCGATCGAGGCGATGAGCGCGGTGGTGTAGCCGCCCAGGCTCGAGCCCATCATGCCCAGCGGCGCAGCGTCGTGCGCGAGGATGTGGCCGACGATCGTGCGCAGCTCCATCGCGGTCTGCACGAACGCCTCGTTGGTGCGCATGAGATTGGGCGAGGGATGCAGCCCGCCCGAGAAGCGCGCGCGCGAGGGCTTGCGCAGCCAGTGGAACGGCGCGACGTAGTAGTACACGTCGAGACCGAGGCGGCGGAACAGCCACGGCAGCCCGAACTCGAGCTCGTGCACCGACTTGTTGCCCAGGCCCCAGCCGTGCGTGACCAGGATCGACGCCGGCGCCGGGCGATCGTGCTGCCACGCGAACAGGTGCACCTGATCGAGGTTGTCGTAGCGGCGGTACTCGGCCGCGTACAGCGGGTGGATCGGCCGGTAGGGCGTGTCGAACACCAGGTGGGCATGGCTGCCGCCACGCACGCGTCGGCGCCACTGCTCGCGCAGCGGCGGCAGCACGGCGGGGGGGGCCATGAGCCGATCGGGATCGGCGACGATGTCCGGGTCGCAGTAGCAGCGCAGCATCGCGAGGCTGCGATCGAGCTCGGTCGCGGTCTGCATCGGCATGCCCTGGCGCACGAACAGTGCGCGCAGGGCCCGGAACACCACGCCGTCGACGTGTCGCCCGGCCCAGCTGGCGAGACGCTCGCGCCGTCCGAAGCGCCGGATCGGCAGGTGGTGCTCGTGCAGCGCCAGCGTGCGCGCCGGATCGCGGTCGCTCATCACTCGCCCCGGGTCGGACGGCTCATCAGCTGGCCCAGCACCGTCGCGCCCGACGCGGTGCCCGAGAGGATCGCTGCGAGCCCGGCGGAGATCGGCGCCTCGAGATCGCGGCGCTGCGCGAACGCGGTCACGTGCGCTGCGATCGCGGCGCCCTCGACGAACGCGCCGGCGCGCGCGGCCGCGTCCGCCAGCGGCACGCCCTCGGCGAGCACGCGGCCGAAGGCCGACTCGGGTCGAGCGTCGCCCGCCACCGCGGCGAGCAGATCGCCGAAGCCGGCCAGGCCCGAGAACGTGCGCTCGACCGCGCCGCAGGCCAGGCCCACGCGCGCGGCCTCGGCCATGCCGCGGGTCGCGAGGATCGCCGTGGTCGCGGGACCGAAGCCGCGTCCCTGCGCGTAGCCGATCGCCAGCGCGAACAGGCCCACCATCGCCGAGGCGATCTCGACACCGACGACGTCGTGGGTGCCGTAGATGCGCAGCATCGGCCCGCCGATGGCCTCGCGCACCGACTCGACGACCTCGGGGAACAGCGAGCCGACGATGCCGCCGCCGGGCTCGCCCTGCGCCAGCGCGTGCGCGACCAACGGACCCGCGAGCACGCCGACGCGGCGGCACGGCGTCACCGAGCGCAGCACGTGCGTCAGCGGCGTGAGCTCGTCGCCGAGCAGGCCGCGGCTGACGTGCACCAGCAGGTGCGAGCCGTCGAGGTGTTGCCCGGCCTCGCGCGCGAGCGCCTCGACGTGGATCGACGGCGCGGCCACGAACACCAGCTCGGCCTCCGCGATCTCGGCCAGGTTCGTGGTCGTGCGCACGTTGCCCGGCGGCGCCTCGCGGGCGGCGCGACTCCACAGGATCACGTTGCGACCGACCCGCGCGGCCTGGATCGCCAACGCACGACCGAAGCTGCCACCACCGAGCACTGCCACGCGACTCATGCCCGCACCTCCATCACCGAGATGTCGCGCGCGGCGGCGCGGTCGGCTTCGACGCCGCCGGCGATGTCGAGCGAGAACGGCCGCACGCGGTTGGAGTAGTAGAGCAGCAGGTTGGGATCCTCGGCGAGGATCGAGCCCGACGACGGCCGCGCGACCGGCCGCAGGTGGTAGCCGTCCCAGGTCGCCAGACAGCGCTCGAGGATGCGCTCGGGGTGCTCGCGCCGCAGCAGCGCGTCGACGTGCACGCGGCCCTGCCGTTCCAGCTCGAGCAGGCGATCGCGGCTGTCGCCGAGCTCGGTCGCCAGCTCCGCCGCCGGGATCGCGATGTCGCCACGGTGACGCAGGCGCGAGAACAGGTCGAGCCCCGGAGTCGCGCGGACCATGCGGCGGAAGATGACGTGCGCGAGCAGCTGCGTCGGCATGATCACGGTCTCGCGCTCGTAGTCGTTGGCGATGATCTCGCCCAGCTCGCGGGTGTAGGCCGCGTCGCGGGCGTGGTCGACCACCGGCTGACCGCGACGGGTGACGTAGCTGGCGGCATCGACGACGCGACCGTCGGGCGACAGCGAGTGACCCTCCTCGTCGACGCGGTTGCCGAACGGATCGACCGGCTCGCCGAAGCGGATGATGCAGGCGCTCTCGAGCGCACGGAAGCGGCTGAAGAACGAGACCCAGCGCTCGACCCGCGAGAACTCGTCGTCTTCGATGATGTAGCGGTGGCGACCGGCCTCCTTGAGGTGGTCGTCGATCAGCGTCTCGGCCTCGAGCACCAGCGCGTAGTTGATGGTCGCGGGCACGAACCACACCGGCCGCCGGATGCCGCGCGAGAAGTTGCGGCTGAAGGCCTCGACGCCGCTGCCGGCGAGGCCGAGCTTGAGCCGTCGCTCGATCGCGCCCGAGCGCGAGCGCGTGCCGCCGGGGAAGAACAGCGAGTGGTAGCCCCGCTCGATCATCACGCTGGAGTAGCTCTTGAGCACATCCTTGTAGAGCGTGGCCTTGATGCGACGATCGACGCGGTAGGCGCCGAGGTTGTGCATGAAGAACGAGACCAGCGGGTTGCTGAACAGGTTCTTGCCGGCGCCGTAGACCACCGGCGAGAGGTTCTCGCGCAGCAGCACCCACGCGACCGCGATGGAGTCGAGGTTCGACGAGTGCGTGGGCGTGAGCACCATGGTGCCCTTGCGCTGCAACGCGCGCAGCTTGTCGATGGGGCCCTGCGCCGAGACCAGCTCGTCGAGCTTGGCGCCCGAGTCGAACAGCGACTTCATCACCGACGACGGGTTCATCACCGCCGTCAGCAGGCTCGGCACCGCCTTCGACGCGAACTTGTACACCCGCGGATCGAAGTTGCCCGCGACGTCGTAGGCCATCTTCGTCGCGCACTCGCGCAGGGTCTCGTGGCGGCCCTCGGACGACATGCGGCTGAGCCGGCGGACGATGCCGCGCCAGTACTCGAGGCGGTTCTTCGCGCCCTCGTCGGTGCGGGCCTCGTGACGCCGGATCTCGTTGTAGGCCGCGTCGTTGAGACACAGCTCGATGTCCTCGTCGCTCTGGTACCGCTCCATGATGCGACGCACGACCTCGTTGACGATGTCGTCGCGTTCGCTGTTGAACCAGAAGATCTTCGGGTCCGATGGCGCGGGCACGTAGGTGCGCAGCCGCGGCAGACGCAACGGCTTGGTCGGCAGCAGTTTGATCACGCGCGGGCAGGATACCGAAATCGCGTCCGCACCGCTGCTGGGGTGCGGTAGGCTGGGGCCCGCAGTGGACGTCCTGGTCATCGGCGGCGGCGTGTCGGGCCTCACCTGCGCGGTGACCCTGCAGACCCGCGGCCACCGCGTCGAGCTGTGGGCCGAGCAGCTGTCGCCGGCGACGACGTCCAACGTCGCGGCCGCGTTCTGGTACCCGTACAAGGCCGAGCCACCCGAGCGCGTGCTCGGCTGGGCCGCGACCAGCCACACCCGCTTCCTCGCGCTCGCGCCCGATGCCGACGCGGGGGTCCGCGTGCGCACGGCGATCGAGGTGTTGCGCTCGCCGCGGCCGCGGCCGTGGTGGGCCGACGCGGTGCCGGACTTCCGCGACGCCAGCGCGGCGCAGCTGCCGGCGTGGGCGCACGCAGGCTGGGCCTTCACCGCGCCGGTCGCCGACACGCGCCGCTACCTGCCGTTTCTGCGCGCGTGGTTCGAGCGCGAGGGCGGCGTCGTGCGGACGCAGCGGGTCGAGGATCTCGCGGCGCTGCCCGGCGCCGCGATCGTCAACTGCAGCGGGCTGGGCGCGCGCACGCTGTGCGGCGACGCGACGCTGTTCCCGATCCGCGGCCAGCTCGTGCACGTGCAGGACCCCGGCCTCGACGCCATCGTCATCGACGAGGACGATCCGCGCGGCATCGCGTATGTGGTGCCACGCGGCGACGACTGCGTGCTCGGTGGTACCGCCGAGGTCGGCGACGAGGAGCTCGCGCCGCGCGAGGCCACCGCCGACGCCATCGTCGCGCGCTGTCGCGGGCTGGTCGCGGCGCACGACCTCGGGGCCGCGCCGCGCCGCGCACTGGCGGTGGGGCTGCGGCCCGGTCGCGCGGCGGTGCGGCTGGAGGCCGAGCGCCTCGCCGACGGTCGCACGATCGTGCACGACTACGGCCACGGTGGTGCCGGCGTCACGCTGTCGTGGGGCTGCGCCGACGAGGTCGCGACCCTGGTCGAGCGCGCGCTGGGCCGGGCGTGAAGCCGATGCCGGCGCGGGTGTGGGCGCTGCTGGCCGCGGTCACCGCGGCGATGCTGTTGCTGCCGACGTGGGTGCCGTCGATCTGGCTGCGCATGGCCGCAATCGAGCTGCTCGCGGCCGCCGCGGTGCTGCGGTGGGTGCCGCTGCCGTGGACGACCCTGCTGCGCCCGCGCGTGAGCACCGTGCTCGCGGGCTTGGGCGGCGCCGCGCTGCTGTGGCTCGCCGGTGCCGCGGTGACGTGGCTGCTGCGCGGCACCGCGTGGCTCGCCGGCGCCGACGCGATCAATGGCTGGGCCGACGCGCTGCCGGGCCCGGCGCTCGCGCTGGCGCTGCCGTGCATCGTGCTGGCCGAGGACGTCGTGTGGCGCGGCGCGGTCACCCACGTGCTCGCCACGCAGCTGCGCTGGCCCGCAGCCGCGCTCGCCGCGGGGGCTTGGTTCGCGCTCGCACACGTCACCAGCGGCCCGCCGGTGCTCTGGCTCGCCGCGCTCGGCTGCGGCACGCTGTGGTCGGCGATCGCCCTGCGCACGGGCACGCTCGCGCCGGTCTTCGCGATGCACCTGGGCTGGGACGTGCTGGTGCTGGTGGTCGCGCCCTATCCGCTGCGCTGACGCGCCGCGCTCACTCGGGCAACGCGCACACGCCGACGTCCTCCCACGTGGGATCGGGCGACATCCAGTCGATGCAGCGCAGGTCCGGATCGATCGCCATGCACGGACCGTCGCCCTCGGACAGGCTGCAGTAGGCGGTGCAGCACGACGTGAACGGACAGTTTTGCAGCCGGTCCGCGGTCACGCACACCAGCCCCGACTCGCACTGGTTGGCCAGCGCACACGGCTCGCCCACACCGTACGGATCACCGGGCGGTGGCGACACGCAGATGAAGCCGCTCTGCCCGGCCTGGGTCGGCGAGTCGGGGATGCAGCGCCAGTTGGGCACGCTGCAGTCCTGCACCAACGGATCGCACTGCTCCATGCACAGCGGCACGGTCGGCACGTCCTCGAGCAGCTCGTAGAAGGTCTTGCAGGTCTCGTCGGGCTGGCAGTCGTCGCCGCCGGGCTGACAGTACTTGCGGCACTGACCGGTCAAGCCCTCGGGATCGTCGAGCACGCACAACGCCCCGCGCTCGCAGCTGTCGAGGCAGCTGCCGTTGTACTCCTGCATCGTGCACGGCTCGCCCACGAGGTCGGGCTCGTCGGGCGCGGCGCAACACCGGATCTCGTCGGGGATCTGGTCGTCCTCGAGCGACCACGGCATGCACTTCTGATCCGGCCCACACTCGTCGGCCCACAGCACGCACTCCCCCTGTGGCTGGTCCGTGGTGGTGCTGCTGCCGCTGTCCGCGACCGCGGTCGAGCTGTCGCCGGGGCCGGTGGTGGTGCCGGTGGTGGTGCCGCTGCCCCCGCTGCTGCCGCCCTCGCTGCTGCCGCCGCCGCTGCCGCTGCCGCCGCCGCCACCGGGGCAAGCCGTCGACGCGAGAGTGCACAGCGACAGACCGAGGCGTAGGGCAAGCGAACGCACCGAACCATCGTAGCAGCCGGGTGCGCGCGTGACCACGCGCGCGGCCGCTGCGGCCATCCCATGGCCTTCTCAGGCGTCCAGCAACGCCCGCATCGCCCGCCGCATCGCGCGTGCGTCCGCGAAGCGGCGTGCAGGATCCTTCGCAGTGGCCTTGGCGAAGAATGCATCGATCGCGTCGACTTGCCGCGGTGGACCCGGTGGCAGCACCGACGAGGGCGGATCGGGCGTGCGGTCGACCTGCATGCGCAGCAGCTGCTCCACCGGCGCGTCGATGCGGTCCTGGAACGGGTGGCGCCCGGTCAGCGACTCGAAGAACGACATGCCCATCGCGTACAGGTCCGCGCGCTGGTCGAAGACCCCGCGCGACACGGTCTGCTCCGGCGCCATGTACAGCGGATCACCGGCGATCTGTTCGCTGCGCTCGTCGGTCTCGAGGTTGCGCGAGACGCCGAAGTCGATGAGCTTGATGATCACGATGCGGCGGTCGATGCTGTCGCGCGTGATGAAGATGTTGTCGGGCTTGATGTCGCAGTGGACGATGTGGCGCGTGTGGATGTACTCGAGCGCGTCGAGGGTCTGACAGAAGATGTCGACCACCAGCGGCAGCGGGATCGTGCGACCGCGTTCGATCACGCGGCCGAGATCGCGGCCGCGCAGGTACTCCATGGTCATCCACTCGAGCGCACTGCCGGGGACCACGCCGACGTCGAGCACGCGCGGCAGGTTGGGATGCGAGAAGTTCGCCGCGATCACGGCCTCGCGACGGAAGCGGCGACGCACGAAGTCCGGCATGTCGGGCTTGAGCAGCTTGAGCGCGACGTAGCGATCCATCGCCGGGTCGTAGGCGCGGTAGATGCGGCCCATGCCGCCCTCGGCGATGCACTCGACGACGTCGTAGACCTTCTGATGCGCCAGCTGCATGCCGGCCTGCACCGAGTCGAGCACCGGCGCCGGCGTGGCCGCGCGCTGCGGCACCGGGCCATGCATGGGCGCGACCCCTGGGACGGTCACGCGACGGGCCCAGCGTTCGGGGCGCTCCGGATCCACCGAGGTCGATGGTGGCAAACCACGCCCGCGCACGCCAATCGAAAGCAGGCGGGCACCGCCGGTGTCCACGTCCGCGCGCGCCGCCCTCGTGCGCGCGGAGCACGTCGACGTGCGCTCTGGTAGGCTCGCGCCGTGCCCCTGCGCTCGCTCGTGCGATGGCGGCTGCGTGCCGACCGGGTGCGCGCCCGCGGCCGCGCGCCGGCGCTGGCGGGGCTGGTTGGGCTGCTCGCGATCGCGACGTCGTGTCGCGGCGGGGCCGGCAGCGGCACGAGCGGCGACGGCGGTGGCGACGACGGCACGCCGCTGGCGACCACCGGCAGCAGCTCCGGCGGCACGACCACCTACGACGCGCCGCAGGGCTGCAGCGCCGATCAGCCCTGCGAGGCCGGCCACTGCGTCGCGCCCTACGACCCCGGCAGCGGCCGCGGCGACGCGCTGTGCGTGCCCGATTGCGTTCCCGCCGACGCGGCCGACCGCTGGTGCTTCGACGATGCGGCCTGCTGCGCGGAGCTGACGTGCGATCCCGTCGACGGCCTGTGCCGCGGACCGCTGGTCGGCTCGAGCACCGGCGACAGCTGGGGCGCCTCGTCGAGCGGCAGCGACGGCGGGAGCACGGCGGGCAGCAGCAGCAGCAGCACCGGTGGCAGCACCGGCACCGGCGCCTGAATCAGTCTCTGGCGAGCAAGCTCCGCGTCCTCCTCCCCGTGCCCGGCCACGCCGATCGCGGGACCCCTCAGGTTGCGGTCGCTCCGCGACGAGAGCCGCTCCGCGTCCGCCGAGTGTCTCTCAGCCCACCCGGTGGTTGTGGGCCAGGCGCACGTACTTCGCCGCGAGCGCGCGGTGGAAGGCCTCGTCCTCGCCGCCGAGGCTGCGGACGACCTTCGCGGGCGCACCGAGCACGAGGCTGTGCGGCGGGATCTCGGTGCCCGCGGTCACGACCGCACCCGCACCGATGATGCAGCCCTCGCCCACGCGCACGCCATCGAGCAACACCGCGCCGATGCCGACCAGGGTCGCGGCGCCGACGTGGCAACCGTGCAGCACCGCGCGATGACCGACGACGACGTCCTGCGCGACCGTGGTCGGATCGTGATCGCCCAGGTGCACGACCACGCCGTCTTGCAGGTTCGAACGCGGGCCCACCGCGATGCGGTTGACGTCGCCGCGCAGCACGCAGCCGTACCAGATGCTGGCGTCGTCCCCGAGCTCGACGTCGCCGACGATCGCAGCGCCCGGGGCGATGAAGACGCGATCCCCCACGCGTGGGATCCGATCGAGGTAGCGCTCGAGCACCACCTGCGGGAAGCGCTGCCGCAGCGCCTCCAGCCGCGCGTGGAGCAGCGGCAGCTCCGGCGGAGGCCCATCCACGCAGGTCACGGAGTCGACGACAGTGCGGCTGCCCACGGCACCATGGTTGGCCGTCGCGCCCTCGTCACGCAAGCGCACGCCTTGTCAGCGCTGCCGCGGCCGCGCTATGGCTCGCGCATGCGCAAGCCCAAGGCCGCCGCGTCGACGCGATCGAAGTCCCCTGCCCGGCCCGCCGCGCCTGCCGCGCCGAAGTCCGTCGGGGCGAAGCCCGCGACCAAGGCCGAGCCCGCGACCAAGGCAAAGCCCGCGACCAAGGCAAAGCCCGCGACCAAGGCAAAGCCCGCGACCAAGGCAAAGCCCGCGACCAAGGCAAAGCCCGCGACCAAGACCAAGCCCGCGACCAAGACCACGCCCGCGACCAAGACCAAGCCGGCGACGAAGGCCAAGCCCGCGACCAAGGCAAAGCCCGCGACCAAGGCAAAGCCCGCGACCAAGCCGACGTCGGTCGCGAGCGCGACACCGCCGGCGGGGCGCACCAAGCTCGTGCGCCGTCGCGCCGCGCTGCCGGGGCTCGAGTCGCTGTCGGCCGCGGAGGTGCTCGCGCGGCTGGCCCTGTTCGCGCGCAGCGACGAGGACATCGGCGACGAGGTGCCGCGCCTGCTCGATCGCCTGCAGCAGGTCGCCGATCGCAGCCTGCTGCCGGCGATGTTCGGCGCACTCGACGACGACGATCCGCGCGCGGTGCTGTGGGGCCTGTTCTACCTGCTCGAGTCGTTCGACGACGACTACCTCGAGGCATTGCTCGACGCGCTGCCGCACCTGTACGAGCGCTCGCCGGGCTGGGCCGAGACCGCGGTGCTGCGCATCGTCAACACCCGCGGTGAGCCCGAGGACTGCACGCACACGCTGGTCGCGCTGGCGAAGCGCCGCAAGGCCGCCACGCGCAAGCAGCTCGCAGGGTTGCTGGCCACGATCGGCAAGTCGACCGCGGGGCTGCACGCGACCCAGCGCCGCGTGCTCGGCGAGCTCGCGACCGCCATCGGCAGCTGATCACCCTCAGTCGGCGTCGACGTCGAAGTCGGCCTCGGAGACGCACTCGGGCTCGTTGGGCCCGCAGGTCATGCGCACGTGGATGTGGCCCTCGTGGCCGGGGCTGTGGCGCACGAGCCCGAGGTTGGCCTTGTTGCCGCGCGGCCACTGCAGCACCTCCTTGCGCCGCTGTTCGTCGACCTCGAGCGCCGCGGCAGCGCGATACAGCCGCTCTTGCATCTCGTAGTCGAGGAAGATGATCACGACCTGGCCGGTGACGTCGAACGACTCGACCAGGTGCCACAGCGCGACCCAGTCGACCCGCGAGGGCGTGACGGGCGCGAACTCCTGCACGTCCTCGAGCAACGGCAGGCGGATGTCGAGATCGCGACCGGTCTGGTGCGACACGTGCGGCGTCAGGTGGCCGCCGTGCTTGCCGCTCATCGAACCCATCATGAGCTTGCGGCGGTACTTGCTGCGGCGCTGGAACTCGTCCATCGCGTGCACCACGTGCGCGACCGCGTGGGTGGTGCCGTAGGCCGTGGGCGGCAGCTTGAGCGTGTAGGCCTCGTGCGGCGGCAGCTGCACGCCGTTGACCAGGCGCCCGTTCTGCGGCGGTCCGATGCCGACCGCGCCCAGGCGCACGCCGTCGGGCACGTGCGAGTCGGTCTCGCCGGACACCCACAGGTACACCACCGGATCGATCCACACGTCGACGGTGGTGCCGACCTGCGGCCGCTGCGGTGTGGACCAGTTGGCGGCCCGCAGGTCGCGCGAGTCCACGCCGAAGGTGGTGCCGATCGACCACCAGCTGTCGCCCGGCTGCACCCAGTACTCGTACTTGCGCCGCGGCGGCGGGATCTTGCGCGGGTGGAGCTTGATCCGCGTGCCTTCCTTGAGCTTCACCGTCTCGGGCTTGATGCCGTTCCACATGCGCAGCGAGTCGACGCGCACGCCATAGCGATGCGCGATCTGATCGACGGTCTCCATCGGCACGACGCGGTGCACCAGCCAGTCCTTCTCGCCATCGACGGTCTGCACGCTGCCGTCGCCGACGTCGACGCGGGCGAGCGCGCGGCGATCGCCTTCGCCCTCGGCCGGCAGCTCGTCGAGCACCGACTCGGGATCGGGCGTGTCGGGCGCGCCGTAGACCGGGATCGCCTCGTCGAGCGCGGCCTCCTCGAGCCCGCCGGACTCGCCCGCGCCGAGCTCGTCGGCCTTGCCGTCGCCCTTGCCGTCGCTGCCGTCCTTGGGCTTGCGGCTGGTGGGCATGCGATCCCACAGCGAGTCCTCCCACGCGTCGAACTCCGGCCACGCCATGGCGGCGACGGCCATGCCCACGCCCAGCCCGGTCAGAAGGACCCAGGAGAGCATGGCCGAGGCTGCCGACGGACCGCTCACCGCGCCCCCAGTGTAGATCGGCCCGCGCCGACCTGCCGTCAGAACACGCCGACGACCTTGAAGAAGGCGATCGACGAGCCCGCGGCCTTCTGCCCGAACTTGGTGTCGGGCTTGCCGAGCAGGAAGAAGCTGCCGATCTCGAACGTGACGCTGCCCCACGGCGGCACCAGCAGCAGCTCGGGGTAGATCACGTACGAGCCGTGATCGCCCTTGCCGGTGGGGAAGTCGACCACGCCGAAGGCGCGGAAGATGAAGTGCCGACCGAAGAAGATGAGGTCGGTCCCGCCGACGAGGTAGTTGCCGATGTGATCGGCGCCGAACTCGTCGATGAAGCCGCGCAGGTACTGGGCCTGCACGTACACGTGCTTGCCGAAGGTGTAGTCGAAGCCGGCCGTGGCCTTGATGTACGGCGTGGGTCGGATCGTCCGCCCGATCATGCTGCGTACGGGATTGGTCTTGCCGTCGTCGTTCTTGCCGGTGGTGACGTCGATGGCGAGCGGGAACTCGATCGACAGCTGCTGCCGCTGCGGGAAGAACAGCGCGCCCTCGCCCCACAGGCCCATGTTGTTGAGAAACGGCAGCTGCGTGGCGAAGTCGAGACCCAGCACCTGCATGCGCGGGTAGATGAGCGTGACGTCCGAGCGGTAGCAGCACTGCGCCTGGTCGATCGGGCCTTCCTGCGGGTCCTTGCGCGACGACTGCACGTCGACCGGCGTGGGGATGTCGTGCCGACCGTTGTAGTAGGAGATCGACATGTCCACGCCGCCCAGCGTGCTGCCGAGCTTGATCGCGCTCTGCCCGGTCGTGAAGCGGCGGCTGGGCTGGTACACGTGGCCGGTCACGCTCGGCACCAGGCCGGGCTGGATCTGCAGCAGCGACTGCAGGTTGCCGATCTTGTCCTGGTCGGCGCCGTAGGCGAACGGCACCGGTGTCTGCGGATCCTTGAGCGCGGCCGCGGCCGAGGGCGGCAGCAGTGCCGGGAAGAACGTCGGCACGTACACGCCCTGGAACCACAGCTTGTCCTGCAGCGGCGCGTAGTCGACCACGACCATCTGGTTCGCGATCGGCTCGGTGAACAGCGGCCGATCCTCGAGGTCGTCGGCGTTGATGTTGTTGGTCGGGTTGAAGCGATCGGCGGTGCCCCAGACCACGATCTGTCGCCCGACCTTGATGTCGAGCCCGGGCAACAGATCGAGCAACGCGATGTAGGCCGCGTCGCTCTCGATGTGGAACGGCGTCAGCAGCCGCTGGGTCGCGAGGTCGTCGAGCTCGGGCGTCTGCGCCAGGCCGAAGAACACCGGCTCGATGTCGCCGACGATCTGCAGGTGGCGGTCGGGCTTGTACGCGAACTGGAACTCGATGCGGTTCTCCTGGCGACCGAAGCCGCGCTGGGGCACGCGCGCGATGTCGTAGTACGCGCTCGAGACCACGCGCACCCGCGTGTCGAGCTTGCCGTCGAAGCGCCCCTTGGTGCCGCCCTTGTCGCCGGTCTTGCCGTCGCCCTTGGGCTGCTCGACGATGTCCTTGTGTTCGGCGTCGGTGCCGAACACGTCGTCCATCGACAGGTCGCCGGGTTTGTCCGCGCCGGTCTTGGTCTCGCCCTTGCCCGCGTCGGGCTCGTCGCCGGCGGGCTTGCCCGCGTCGGGCTCGTCGCCATCGGGCTTGCCCGCGTCGGGCGGCGGATCGTCGAGGTCCTCGGGCCCGAGATCCTCGCCCTCGGGCAGCTCGAAGCCGGTGTCGTCGGGCGGCGTCGTGGACTCGGTCGGCGCCTTGGCCAGGCGCGGTGTCACCGAGCGCGTGCCGTCGTAGTCACGATGCAGCGGTGGCGCCAGTGCGAGCACCGGCGCCACCGAGAACAGACACCCGAGCAATGCGAGAGCCGCGGCCAAGCGGCCGCTAGTCTACTCCCGAAGCAGCTCGCGGCGGGAGAAGATCGACTCGTCCACGCCCTGGTCGACGACGATGTCGCTCATCTTGATGACGCTCACGTCGCCGGTCTTGATGTCCAGCATGCTGATCCGCGTGGGCACCAGCTGGTCGCCGATCTTGACCCAATCCGTGCGCTCCTGCTCGCGGACGTCGGCGCCGCTGCCGTCGAAGTAGCGCAGCTTGGTGACCCCGCCCTTGCTGCCGTCGATGGTGACCTCGATCTTCGAGACCGAGCTCTCGATGCCTTCCTTGGGCGTCAGGATCAGGGTCGTCAGCGTGCCTTCCTTGCCGCCGAGCTCGGCGTTGTAAAAAGGCGACAGTCGCACCTGCGTCATGTTCTCGTACGTGAACGTGCTGCCCAGGAAGCCCTGGTTCTGCACGTGGGCCGCGACCCGGCGGACCTTCTTGAACTCCGGCAGGTACAGATAGAGGTTGCTGGCGTCCTCCATCAACACCTTCATGCCGGCCACGTCGCCCGGCGCCGTGAACTCGATCAGCTGCTTGTCCAGGCCCTTCATCACGGCCGTGAACTCCAGCGTCTTCTTGAGCTGGCCGGCCTTGATGATCTCCATCGTGGCCTTGTAGCGCTGGTCCTTGAACACGGACGCCCGGCGGTCGACCTCGGCGAGGATCTTCGTGGCATCCACTCCCATCGCGGCCACCGGCACCGCGGAGGCGGGGGCGGCCTCGGCCCGGAGCTGGAGCGACGTCGCACACAACAGCCCGATCAAAAGCGTGGTCTTCTTCATCGTTCGACGGCCTTCGCAGTGTACCAAGCCCCACGCGCGCGGCCGGGGCGGCGGGGCTTTCGACGGGGCTTGGCCCCACCCATTCAGGTCCGGCCCGCCGACGCACCCAGGCGCCCGGAATCACGGCGGAAATTCGTGGAGGCGCGCAGCGCCCTGCACACCGACTCAGCGCCGACGACGATGCAGGATCGGGGCGAAGGAGACCGCGCCGGCGGCGGCCAGGAGCAGGCCCACGGCCAGGCCCACGCCGAACTGCCGCAGCGGCGGCATCTCCGAGGCCAGCAACACCGCGAAGGCAGCCGCGAGCTGCATCCCGGTGACGACCGCCACACCGCCGAGCTCGTCGACGGCTTCGATCCCGGGCGTGGCCGTGGTCGCGGCCCGCGCACGCACGCTGAGGTGGATCGCGAAGTCGACGCCCGCGCCCATCGCGATGCACGAGACCATCGACGTGCCGACGCCGATGGGGTGGCCCAGCAACGCGATCACGCCCATGGTGACGATCACCGTCCACGACGCCGGCACGATCGCGCCGAGGTGACGGCCCAGCAGCAGCACCAGCGCGAGCGCCACGAACGACACCGCGGTCGACTGGAACAGGCTATCGGTCACGCTGTGCGCGTAGGCCTCGCCGATGAGCGGCTGTCCGGTCAGCTGCACCGTCCACGGCAGCTCCCGCAGCGGCGCGACGGTGGCGCCGTCGGGCTGCAGCCACGCCTCGTCGTCGAGCTCCGAGAGCACGTCGGCGAAGCGACCGCACGGGCTCGCGGGCGCGACCACGGGCGCCGCGGGGGCCTCGTCGAAGCCCAGGCCCTCGAGTCCCTCGGGCACCGCCGGCGCAGCCGCGGCGGAGCCGACGGTGATCGGCAGCGTCAACCGCTCGCAGATGCTCGACATCCGCACCGACGTGCGTGCCTCGTCCAGCCACTGTTCGATCTGCCGCGCGGCGTACTTGGGCCCCTCGGGATCGCGCGCGACCAGGCCCGGCAGCGCCGTCGCCAGGTAGGCGCGCAGCGCTTCGCCGCGCAGCTCGAGCAGCCGCTCGGGCGCGACCGGGGCGTAGTCGGTGGGCGCGAGCGGCTCGATGACCTCGTCGGTGCCCAGCGCGCGCTCGCGGATCTTCAGCGCGGCCGCGGTCATCGCCTTGTGCGCGACGCCGGGATCGAGCAGCGCGTCGAGCTCGGCGGCGGGGAGCTCGCGGCCGAGCGCATGCGCGGCGCGCTGCCGCACCGACTCGCGCTGCGCCGCCGCGACCACCGGATCGGCGTGGCTGCCCACGCGCAGCGGCCCCGCGGGCACGCGCGCGACGGCGTCGCGGATGGCCGCGGTCACGCGCACCAGCTCGTCGCCCTGCGGCGGTGCGAGCTTGACGTGGATGATGGCGCCGCTCAGATCGGGCAACAGCAGCTGCGCCATCGCCGGGTGATCGGCGAGGTTGCCGAGCACGCGGCGCGCCTGGGCCTCGTTCTGCGGCAGGCCGCGGCGACCACCGAAGCCCTCGGTGAGCATCTCGACCGGCTCGACCAACGTGCGCACGTCGGCGACGCCACCGATGCCGCGAAGCTCCGCCGCGAGATCGCGGATGGCTCGCAGCGCCACCGGCTCGCGCATGTCGGCGGTGACGGCGATCTGGATGTACTGCGAGCCGCCGAAGTGCTCGTTGAAGAACCGGTCCGTGCGCGCAGGCTCGCTGTTGGGGTCGAAGACGTTGCGCGTGTCGGGATCGGCGCGCAGCCGCGCCGCGGCCCACCCGCCCAGCAGCGCCAACACCAACAGCGCCCACAGCGGCGGCCGCAGCGGCCACGGCAGGCGCATGGACGGGCGATGCGCGAGCAGCCGCGCGGGCAGCAGCGACAGCATCGCCGGCAGCACGAGCAACGCGATCGCGAGCAGGCCCAACACGCCGAAGCCGGTGACGATGCCGAAGCGTCGCATCGGCACCTGCGGCATGACCACCAGGGCGAAGAACGCCACCGCGGTGGTCGCGGCCGACAGCACCACCGCCAGCCACAGCTCGCGCAGCGCCGCGCTCGCACGCTCCGGCGCGGTGCCGCGCTGGCGCTGGTAGCCGGCGATGATGTGCATGCCGAACGCACCGCCCAGCGCGACCATCATCACCGGCGTGGTGCTCGACACGATCGTGAAGGGCTCGCCGAAGCGACCATGGGCGCCGACCACCAGCGCGACGCCGACGCCGGCGACCACGAGGTTGAGCAACGCCGCGGTCACCGAGCGCAGCAGCACTGCCGACACCAACGTCAGCACCGCGATGACGATGGGCGAGAGCCGCTCGCTGTCGGAGCGCGACGCCGACGCGGCCGTGGTCTCCACGAACGGTGCACCGCCGAAGAACGCCTCCGCGGCCCAGTGCGCGGCGACGGTCTCGCGGATCGCGTCGAGTCGCCGCGCCCGCTCGCCGCGGCCGTCGCCCGCGGGCAACAGGTAGACCAGCAATGTGGCCGCGGTGCCGTCGGCCGAGACGAGGTTGCCGACCGCGTCGCGGCTGCCGAGCACACGCTCGCGGATGCGCGCCGGGTCGTCGAGCCCGCGCGGCACCAGCGGATCCACCGCGAGCGTGTCGCCCTCGACCTGCAGATCCGGCAGGCTCGGGAAGTCGAGCACCAGGCGCACGCCCGGCAGCTCCGCCAGCGCGCGTCCGACCGTGCGGACCTGCTCCGCGCGCGTGGGCGACAACAGGTCCTCGCCCGCGGGCGCGCGCAGGCCCACGAGCGCGACCTCGAGCATGCCGAAACGATCCGCGACCTCACGGAACGCGACCACGTCGGGGTGCGCCGGCGGCAGGAACGCGAGCACGTCGTCGTCGTGCTCGAGCTGACGGACACCGGGCACCAGCCACGCGCACAACACCGCGAACAGCAGCAAGATGGGCCAGCGCGCGCGCACGATGGCGTGCACGCGCTCCGGTGGCAAGGCGTCGTGCGGCATCGTCCTTCGGCTCAGCCCCAGACCGGGAACAGCCAGGGCTTGCGCTTGGCCACGCGGCCGTGGACCACGTCGTCGAAGTGCTGCTGCAGCCGGCGCGTGACCGGACCGATGCCACCGTCACCGATGGCGCGGCGATCGACCGACTTCACCGGGGTGATCTGCGCACCGGTGCCGCACAGGAACAGCTCGTCGGCGACGTAGAGCTCCGTGCGGCCGATCTCGCGCTCCTGGAACGACAGGCCGAGGTCCTCGGTCGCCATCTGGATGAGGCTGCGGCGCGTGATGCCGTCGAGGTTGTCCTGCGTCGAGGGCGGGCTCACCAGCGCGCCGCGTCGGATCATGAACACGTGCTCGGCGCTGCCCTCGGAGACCTTGCCCGACTCGGTCAGCAAGATGGCCTCGTCGAAGCCGCCGTCGAAGGCCTCGCGCCGCGCCAGCGCGCTGTTGAGATAGGCGCCGGTGGGCTTGGTCCGCGCCGGGATCGCGTTGTCGGCCACGCGCCGCCACGAGCTCACGCAGACGTCGATGGCGTCCTTGTCGATGTAGCGCTTGAGCGGCAGGCAGAACATCGTGAAGCTGGTGGTGCTCTCGTCGAGCACCGGCGCCATCGCGTTGGAGTTGTGCAGCAGCAGCGGCCGGATGTAGACGTCGTAGTGCACGTCGTTGCGGCGCAGCAGCTCGAGGTGCAGCTCGGCGACCTCGGCATGGGTGCCCGGCATGCGCAGGAACAACACCTTGGCCGACTCGGCCAGGCGCTGCACGTGCGCGTCGAGGCGGAACACCAGCACCTGCCGGCCGTCGTCCGCGACGTAGCCCCGCACGCCGCCGAAGCAGCCGAGTCCGTAGTTGAGCGCGCGTGATCGCACGCTCACGGTGGCCTCGGCATCGTCGACCCACCTGCCGTCGAAGTACGTCGTCATCGCTGCGGGCGAGGATGCCAGAGTGGGCCGCGGCGGTTCCAGCGTGAAGCGACGGCACGATCGCGTCGTGAGTTTCCGCGCCGCGTGGTCGCGAGCGCTCGCACGCAGCGTCGCGGTCGACGCCCGCGCCCAACGCCGCTGCGGGCGAACGCGGGGCTGCCGCGCGCGCCCTGGCCCGACACGGACCGAGCGCCCGGGGGTCGCAGGACCGATCCGGAACTTTCGGGGCAAAGCGCTGCGGCCGATGGGGGAGGCGAGGACACCACGATGGTCGCCGAAGCAACTCCCACCTCCGATACGACCAAGGCTGCGGTCGTGTTGGTCGTCGACGACGACGCGGCCGTGCGGCGCGCGATGTCGGCATTGGTGCAAGCCGCCGGACACGAGGTCATCCAAGCCGCCGACGGCGAGGCCGCCATCGAGGTCGCGCGCGAGCGCATGCTCGACGTCGCGTTCGTCGACCGCACCATGCCCGGCATCGACGGCATCGCGGTGCTGCAGCACCTCAATCGCATCCAGCCGATGTGTCAGCGCGTTCTGCTGACCGGCAGTCTCGACCTCGACACCGCGCTGGTCGCCGTCAACGTCGGTTCGGCCATGCGCGTGCTGGAGAAGCCGATCACACCCGCGGCGGTGGCCGACGTGATCAAGGCCGCGGTGTCCTCGCGCACGCGCATGTTCGAGGCGCTGGGCGACATCAGGCACGTGCACCGCACCGACGCCCGCCTGCGGGTGCTGGCGCTGTTGTCGGGCCCGGCGCTGCGGCTGGCGCTGCAGCCGATCGTGCGCCCCGACGGCTCGGTGTTCGCGTACGAGGCGCTGCTGCGCAGCAGCGACCCCGAGTTCAACGGTCCGCTGGCGGTGCTGCGCGCGGTCGAGGAGCACGGCCTGGTCGGGCAGCTGGGCCAGACCGTCATGATGCGCGCGCGCGACGTGCTCGACCGGCTGCCGTCCGACATCAAGCTGTTCGTCAACCTCCATCCCGGCGAGCTCGCCGACCCCGACGGTCTGACCGAGCGGCTGGTGATGGTGCAGAGTCACGCGCAGCGGGTGGTGTTCGAGATCACCGAGCGCAGCTCGCTCGCCGATGCGCAGGGCTGGGAGCGCTCGGTCGACACCATGCTCGAGCGCGGCTTCGCGGTCGCGGTCGACGACCTCGGCTCGGGCTACAGCTCGCTGTCGGTGCTGGCGGCGCTGCAGCCCCGCTTCATGAAGATCGACATGAGCATCGTGCGCGACATCGACAAGACCCCGCGCAAGCAGCGACTGTTCGATCTGCTGTGCCGCTTCGCGGACGCGACCGAGACCATCGTGGTCGCCGAGGGCATCGAGACCGCGGCCGAGGCCGAGATCGTGCGCCGCTGCGGCGCCGAGCTGCTGCAGGGCTACCACTACGCCAAGCCCGCGATGGCGCACGAGGTGCTCGACCGCCTCGAGGCCGCGCGCGCCGCCTGAGCGCGAACGCGGCTGGCTCGCGCGGCCGGGGTGCCGCCGCCCGCCGCGGCCGGTATCCTCCCGCGCGATGACGTTCGCGCTCGCGCTGACGATCGCCGCGCTGCTGGTGGCGCTGCTGCAGCGCTGGCGCACGCACGCGCCGCTGGGGCTCGACGCCGCGCTGCTCACCGGCGCGGGCACGCTGGTGCTGGTCGGGATCGCGGGCACGCTGCTCGCCGTCGCGGGCGCGCTGCGGGCCGGGACCGCGGCCGCGGTGATCGGCGCGCTCGCGCTCGCGCTGTGGCCGTGGCGACGTCCACCCGCGACGCGCAGCGACGCCTCGGGTCGCCGCCTCACGCTCGTGCTCGCGCTGGTCCTGGTCGCGATCGCGGGCTGGTTGCGCGCGCCGCCGATGGTGCACGCGCTCGCGGGGCGGGACCAGGGCAGCTACCAGCTGCGCGCCGAGTTCACCGCGCGCACCGGCGGCTTCGATCTGATCGACCCGGTGGTCCGCGACGCGGCCGCGCGCGGCGACGCCGACGTGCTGGGGCTGTATCCCCGCCGCGGCGAGGCCTGGCGCGACGATCTCTACGAGGCGGGCTATCGGCCCGGGTGGTACCTCGCCGATCGCGAGCGCGGTCTGGTGGTGCCGCAGTTCCTGCACCTGCACCCGGCGCTGCTGGCGATCGCGGTGCTGCTCGCGGGGCCCACCGGGCCCGCGTGGCTGGTGCTGCTGCAGGGCGTGGCCTCGGTGCTGGCGCTGTGGGCGATCGCGCGGCAGCTGTGGCCGCGCTCGTGGCTGTCGCTGCTGCCGGCGCTGTGGCTCGCGATCTCGCCGCTGTCGGTGTGGGTCCACCGCAACACGCTGACCGAGGGCCTGACCGGGCTGTTGACGCTCACGGCGGTGCTCGCGTGCCTGCGCGCGCGCGATGCCTCGCGCGAGCGCGAGCTGGTGATCGCCGCGGTGTTGCTGGGCGCGACCGCGTGGGTCCGCGGCAACGCGTGGCTGACCGCGCCGGTGGTGCTGTCGACGCTGTGGCTGCTGCCGCGCGGTCGCGGGCGATCGCACGCGACCGCGGCGCTGCTGCTGATGCTGCTGGGCTCGGTGATCGTGCACGGTGCCACCGTGTTCCCGTACCTGCACGACGAGCTCGCGCGGCTGATGCAGGCGTGGTCGCGGCCCTCGCCGGTCACGCTGGTGCTGGGCTGCGTGCTCGCGATGGCGCTGTGGTGGGCGATCGACGAGCTCGGCTTCGGCCCACGCGGCCGCTTCGCCGACGCGCCGCTGCTGGCGCGCGTGCGCAGTGCGGGCCCGCGGTTGTCGCTGCTCGCGGCAGCGATCGCCTTGGCGTGGTGGGCCGCGTCGCGCGGCGAGGCGCGGCCGCCCTGGTCGCGGCTGGATGCGCTGCTGCCCGCACTGGGCCTGCCGTTGCTGGCGCCCGCGGTGCTGGGCGTGGCCCGCGGCGCGTGGCGGTTCCGACCCACCGCGCGCGCCGCCGACGTGTGGCTGTGGGCGCTCGCGCAGCTGGTCGTCGCGACCGTCGCGCTGTACGCCGCGCGAACGCTGCCCAAGTTCGGGCTCTTCTACTATGGCCGCTACCTCGTGCCCGAGCTGCTGCCTTTGGCGTGCCTGGGCGCGACCGCGACGCTGTGGTGGCTGCAGCTGCGCACGCGCAGCGGCGGCACTGCGGTCGCGGGCCTCGCTGCGATCGCGATCACGGCCGGCGTCGCGTGGCCGCTGCTGCGCACGCCGCAGACGCGGCTGCAGGAGTTCGTCGGTGCCGGCCGCATCGTCGACGCGCTGGCCGAGCGCGTGCCCGCGGACGCGATCGTCGTGGCCGGCGGCGAGGGCTGGCACCACGGCCACACCTTCAACCAGGTCGCCGGCGCGCTGGCGCTGCGGCACGGTCGAGCGGTGCTCCCGTACTACAACCGCGAGGCCGCCTACGCCAGCGTGCACGCGCTGCTGGTCGACGCTCCGGCGCGAAGCGGTGTCGCGCCGCCGCGCGTGTTCGTGCTGGTGGGCGAGGCCTCGCACGCCAGCACCGCCGCCGAGGACCCGGTCGCGACCGCGATCGTCGACGACCTGCTGCCGCCGCCGCTGCTGCCCGGGCGCGCGGTGACGTTCGAGCTGGTGACCGACCGGCTGACCGCCGCGGACGACGGCCTGCCCACCGCGGTCACCCGCGAGGTGCTGCGGATGGCGCTGTTCGAGGTCGTGCGCGACGACGCCGATCGCAGCGTCACGCGCATCCACTTCGACGCCGACGGCCACGCGACCGTCGACGGCGCCGCGCTCGAGGGCCCGCCGCCGCAGCTGCCCGCGCGCGACGGCGACGCGCGCTGCCTCGATCCGCAGACGGAGCTGACGCTCGCGCTGCCCTCGCGCGCGACCGCGATCGCCTCGGTCGTGATCGTGGCGCTGCCCGGCACCGCGCCGCACAACGAACACTGGACCGTGGCGATCGACGGCACGCCGCGCACCACCGGCCTGCGCGCGACCGCCGTGCGCGCGCGCGCGACGTTGGGCCCGCTGCCGGTGATCGCACCGCCGCGGCAGCTGTCGCTGCGCGGCAGCCCGCGCGCCGACGACGACGCGCCCTGCCCCCACGGCGGCGTGGCCGAGATCCGCCTGCTCGGACCCGATCGATCGCGCGCGGCGATCGAGCCGCCCGAGCAGCTCGCGTTCGCACCGCCCGACGACCTGGGCCACGCGGTGGTGCCGGCGCGCTGGCGCTTCGGTCGCGGCCTGTCGCGCTACCGGCCGCAGCTCGCCGGCGACGTCGCGATCTCGGGCGTGAGCCTGCAGCTGACCGCCGCGCAGCCGCTCGTGCTCGGGCCCGAGCCCTTCGCGGGTCCGGTCGGTTCGCTGGCGGTCGCGCTGTCGGCGAGCCGCGCATCGGCCGACGCCCGCATCGTCGTGCAGGCCGACGGCGTGACCGTGGCGCAGTTCGATCCGCCCGAGCTGCGCGATCGCAGCTGGCAGTCCCCGCGCGTGCCGATGCCGCCAGGCTGGCACGGCGGCGCGGTGGTGCAGTGGTCGCTGCAGCTGGTCGGCGCGCAGGCCACGGACGAGCTCTGGGTACGCGATCTGTCGCTCGTGTCCGGTCCCTGACCGCGCGATGGGTCCGCGCGGTAGACTGCGCGCGCCCACGCATGGCCGCGACCCCGAACCCCGATGCTGCGCGCCCGCTGGCGCTCGTGACCGGTGCCAGCCGTGGCATCGGCGCGGCGATCGCCGTCGCGCTGGCACCCCGCTGCGATCTGCTGCTCACCGCGCGCACCCGCGAGGCGCTCGCGGACACCGCCGCCGCAGCGCGCCACGCCGGTGCCCACGTCGTCGCGGAGCTGGCCGCGTCGCTCGACCACGCGGCCGGTCGCGAGGCGCTGCTCGCCGCGCTGCAGCAGCACGCGCCCGAGGGCGTCGACGTGCTGGTGTGCAACGCCGGCGTCGCGCCCTCGGCCCCGCTGCACCGCACCGACGATGCGATCTGGTCGGAGGTGCTGGCGGTCAACCTCGAGGCGCCGTTCGTGCTCAGCCGCGCGCTGGTGCCGAAGATGGCCCGTCGCGGCCGCGGCCGCGTGGTCTTCGTCGCGTCGACCGCCGCGCTCAAGGGCTACCGCTACACCGCCGCGTACTCGGCCAGCAAGGGCGGCGTGGTCGCGCTGATGCGCGCGCTCGCGGCGGAGTACGCCGACAAGGGCGTCACCATCAACGCGGTCTGCCCCGGCTTCGTCGACACCGACATCGTCAAGCACGCCGCCGCCCACATCGCCACGCGCACCGGCAAGGACGAGGCCACCGCCCGCGCGGAGCTGGCCCGCTTCTCGCCGCTGCAGCGGCTCGTCACGCCCGAGGAGGTCGCGGCCCTGGTCGCGTTCCTGGTCGGCGACGCGGCCGCGACCATCCATGGCCAGGCCATCGCGCAAGATGGCGGGGAGACCACGCTGTGACCACACCCAGAGTCGTGCAACCGCCCGAATGGACCGCGCCGCGCGGCTACAGCAACGGCATGGCCGCGCGCGGCGAGCTGCTGGCCATCGCGGGACAGATCGCCTGGGACGCGCAGCAGCGCATCGTGTCGGACGACTTCGCCGAGCAGTTCCACCAGTGCCTCGCCAACGTGCTGCAGGTGGTGCGCGCCGCCGGGGGCGACGCCAGCGCGCTCGTCTCGTTGACGGTGTTCGTCACCGACAAGCGGCGCTACCTCGCCGCGACCAAGGCCCTGGGTGAGAGCTGGCGCGCGCTGCTGGGCCGCCACTATCCCGCCATGGCGCTGGTCGAGGTCTCGGCGCTGGTCGAGGACCGCGCCCAGGTCGAGATCCAGGGCCTCGCCGTGCTGCCGGAGTCACCATGAGCCATCGCGAACCGCTGCCGCTGCCCCAGCCCCGCCACTTCCACTACGAAGAGCGCGATCACGTCGGCATCATCACGCTCGATCGCCCCGACCGCTACAACGCGCTGACCTTCGCGGTCTACCGCGAGCTCGCGGATCTGTTCGCCGTGATCGATCGCCGCGCGGCGGCGCCCGAGGGCGCGCGCGCGCTGGTGCTGCAGGGGCGCGGCAAGGCCTTCTGCTCCGGCGGCGACGTCGAGGACATCATCGGCCACTTGTTCGCGCGCGACACCGCGGGCCTGCTCGAGTTCACGCGCATGACCGGCGAGCTGATCGCCGCGATGCGGCGGTGCCAGCTGCCGATCGTCGCCAGCATCAAGCGCGTCGCCGCCGGCGCCGGTGCGGTGATGGCCCTGGCCAGCGACCTGCGCGTGATGGGCCGCAAGTCGTTCTTCGCGTTCCTGTTCCCGCAGGTGGGCCTGTCCGGCGCCGACATGGGCGCGAGCTGGCTGTTGCCCAAGGTGGTGGGCCTGGGCCACGCCAGCGAGATCCTCATGCTCGGCGATCGCGTGTACGCCGAACGCTGCGAGCGCATCGGCCTGGCCACGCGCGTGGTCGACGACGACGATCCGCAGCAGGTCGACCAGGCCGCGTTCACGCTCGCGGCCCAGCTCGCCGCCGGGCCCCACTTCGCGCTGCGCATGACCAAGCAGATGCTGGGCGCCGAGCTCGAGCTGGGCCTCGCCGCCGCGATCGAGGCCGAGGCCCAGGCGCAGACGCTGTGCATGCAGCACCCCGATTTCCGCGAGGCCCACGAGGCGTGGAAGGCCGGCCGCGGTCCGAACTGGCGGTACCCATGATCGCCGCGCCGCGCGTCCTCGACCGCCGCCTGGGCGTCATCGCCGGGGATCCCGAGCCGCTGCGCGCGCTCGAGGATCGACTCGAGGCCTTCGCCGCCGCGTTCGCCGACGCGCCGGTCGACGAGCGCGACGAGGTCGCGGCCACGCGGACCTACGTCGCGCGCCTGGCCGACGCCGAGCTGCTGCGCCACGTCGTGCCCGCGCGCTGGGGCGGCGCGTCGCCGCAGCTGCAGACCACAGCGCTGTGCCTGGTGCGGCAGTGGCTCGCGCGCAGCAGCGGCGCGCTCGACAGCGCGTTCGTGATGCAGGGCCTGGGCAGCTACGCGGTGACGCTGGGTGGCCGCGACGCGCTGCGCGACGCGCTGCTGCCCGAGGTCGTCGCGGGCCGACGGATCTGCGCGTTCGCGTTGACCGAGCCCGAGGCCGGCAGCGACGTCGCAGCGATGCGCACCACCGCGATCCCGCAGCCGGGCGGCGGCGTGCGCCTGCACGGCGAGAAGTGCTTCATCTCCAACGCGCCGTGTGCCGACAGCTACGTCGTGTTCGCGCGCGAGCGCGACGCCGGCGACGGCGGCAAGCCGCGCTACGGCGCGTTCTGGCTGCCCGGCGACGCGCCGGGGCTCACGGTCGAACCCGTGCACGTGATCGCGCCCCATCCCATCGGCACCGTGCGCTTCGACGGCGTGGAGATCCCCGAGGCCCACCGACTCGGCGCCCCCGGCGACGGGCTCAAGCTGGCGTTCTCCACCCTCGACGTGTTCCGGATCTCCGTCGGCGGCGCGGCGCTCGGCTTTGCCGATCGCGCGCTGGCCGAGGCCATCGCGCACCTGCAGCGACGGGTGCAGTTCGGCAAGCCGCTGGCGCAACAGCAGGGCCTGCGCTTCGCGATCGCCGAGGTCGCGGCCGACCACGTCGCCGCGCAGATGCTGGTCTATCGCGCCGCAGCGCTGCGCGACCAGGGCCAGGCGCGACCCGAGGACAGCGCCCTGGCCAAGCTGCAGGCGACCGAGAGCGCCCAGCGGGTGATCGATCGCGCGGTGCAGTGCCTGGGTGGACTCGGCGTCACCGTGGGCAGTCCGACCGAGCGGCTCTATCGCGAGATCCGTGCGCTGCGGATCTACGAGGGCACCAGCGAGATCCAGAAGCTGGTCATCGCGCGGGCCCTGTTCGAGGGCTGACGGGCGCCGCCGCGAGCCCCAGCCGCTCGAGCAGCCGCGCCTGCGCCCGCGCCATCTGGGCGCCGGCGACCCGCTGGCCCAGCCAGACCAGGCGCGCATCGAGCCCGACCGGCGCGGACTCGCGCGGGTCGGGCTCTTCGTTCGAAGGGGCGTCGCCGGGGCGACGTCGCGGCGTGCTCACGTCGAGGGCGTAGTCGCAGCGGCGGCGGCTTGGTTCCCGCGCCGCCGCGCCGCGCCGACGCGCCGGATCACAGCGGGTGGTACTTGCGCACCAGCGCGTTGCTCTGCTCGCCCAGCACCGTCTCGGATCCGACCACGATCACGTCGCCGGCGGCGTCCTCGGCCGCCATCGCGAAGGAGTCGTCGAGGTCGGCATCCATCTGGTTCCACTCGTCGCCCCACAGCGCCGCGCCGTCGGCGTCGTACGCGACCATGGTGCCGTTGAAGCTCTCGTTGACGCGCTGGGCGTCGCCGGTGGTGTAGACGTTGCCGCTGGGGCCGACGGTGACGCCGCGGGCGAAGTCGCTGCTGCCGGCGCCGTCGTGCGCGGCTTCCCAGACCTGCGACCAGGTCGCGTCGTACTTGCGCGTGATGATGTCCTCGAAGGTGTTGGCCACGGTGCCGTCGCCGACCACCACGAAGTTGCCGTCGGCGTCGACGGCCATGTCGGCGACGCGGAAGTCGAGCGTCTGCGTGTCGGCGTCGATGGCGTTGCCGTCGGTGTCGTAGGCCAGCACGAGGCCGAGGTCGCTGTTGTCGTTCTGCTCCTCGTTGCCGAGCAGCCACGCGGTGCCGTCGCCGTCGATGAGCACGGTGCGGGTGAAGTCACCACCGCCCGCGGCGCCGTCGTAGGTCGTCGTCCACAGCTCGTTGCCGGCGTCGTCGTACTTGCCCAGGAAGAAGTCCCAGTTCTGCGGTCCGACGCGCACGTTGCCCGCGAGGTAGATGTTGCCGTCGGCGTCGACGTTGACGTCCGAGGCGCTGTCGGCCTCGTCGTTCTGGCCCGGGCCGCTGCCGGGGCCATCGACCACGACCTCCCACTCGACCATCTGCGTGGCGCCGTCGATGCGGGCCAGCAGGATGTCGTCGCCGGTCATCTCGGTCTCGACGCTGCCCGCGATCACGAAGTCGCCGTCGGGCAGCACCGCCAGCGCGGCGCCGAAGTCGTCGAGCCCGTCCGCGCCGTTGTAGCTCAGGGTCCAGCCCTCGGTGCCGTCGGCGAGGATCTGCGCCAGCCACAGGTTCGCGCCCTCGTCGGTGACGCGCTCGCTGCCGATCACGATCGCGTTGCCGTCGGGATCGAGCCACACCTCGTTGGCGCTGTCGAAGTTGCTGGCGCTGCCGTTGTGCGTCGTGGTCCACGTGATCTCGAACGGGATCGTGCACATCGCGGTGCAGTTGTCGTCGAGGTCGGTGTTCTCGTCGTCGCACTCCTCGCCCTCGTCGAGCACGCCGTCGCCGCAGGTGTTGACCACGCCGGTGCTGCCGCTCGAGCTGTCGACGCCGCTGTCCGACGAGGAACCGCCGCCGGAGCTGCTACCGCCGGAGGTGTCCGCGGTGGTGGTGGCGGTCGTCGCGGTCGTCGACGACGATCCGCTCTCGCCACCGGTGCTCGACGACTCGGATCCCGTCGCGGTGTCGTCGCCCGAGGGGCAACCGATCGCGAGGAGGGCGAGCGCAGACAAGGAGAAGCTTCGGCGCATGGTCATGGCGGGCTAGAGTGTCGTCGCTGCGCCGCCGCTGCGCAACACGACTCCATCCATGGAGAGCAAGCTCCGCGTCCTCTCCCCGTGCCCGGCCGAGCCGGTCACGGGACCGCCTCTGCGTCCGGTCGCGCCGCGACGAGAGACCGTCGGCATCCGCTGACGGTCTCTGTGTCCATGGAGCGGAAGCTCCGCGAGCGCCGCCGGTCAGGATCCGCCGACGGTCTCCGCGTCGCCGCGGCGGAAGCGGGCGAGCAGTCGCGCGGCCGCGTCGTCGACCGCGACCGCGCCGTCGGTGATCGCCGGCGTGAGGTGGCGCAACTCCTCCGCCACCGCCGGATCCTCGTCGAATGCCCGGACCAGCAGCTCGCGGGCCACTCGCTGGGCCCACCGCACGCGCTGCTGCCCCCGCTGCGTCGCGAACCCGCCGGCCGCGACCAGATGGTCGCGGTGGGCCGCGATGGCGGACGCGACCTGGGCCATGCCGTCGCCCGCGTGCGCCGAGCAGGTCAACACCGGCACGGTCCAGTCGGCGTGGCGCGGCGGCACGAACGCGATCGCGTGCTGGAACACCGCCGCGGCCTGACGCGCGGCGGTGACGTTGTCGCCGTCGGCCTTGGGCACGACGATCACGTCGGCGCACTCGAGCAGGCCGCGCTTGATGCCCTGCAGCTCGTCGCCACCGCCGGCGAGCAGCAGCACGACCACGGTGTCGACCAGCTCGGCGACCTCGACCTCGGACTGGCCCACGCCGACGGTCTCGACCACGATGCGATCGAAGCCGGCGGCCTCGCACACCGCGATGACCTCGCGCGTGCGGCGGGCGACGCCACCGAGCAGGCCCTGCGCGGGGCTGGGCCGGATGAACGCGTCGGCGTGGCGCGCGAGCTGGGCCATGCGGGTCTTGTCGCCCAGGATGCTGCCGCCGCTGCGCACCGAGCTGGGATCGACCGCGAGCACCGCGACGCGATGCCCCGCGGCGACGAGGCCCATGCCGAAGGCGTCGATGAAGCTGCTCTTGCCCGCCCCGGGCGCGCCGGAGATGCCGATGCGATGGCTCGCCGTCGGCGTCGCATCGCGCAGCTGCGAGAGCAACGCCGCCGCGGCCACGCGATCGGCCTCGCGGGTGCTCTCGACCAGGGTGATCGCGCGCGCCAGCGCGGCACGATCGTGCGCGCACACGGCCTGCGCCAGCGCGTCGAGCTCGGCCGGCGTCGGCGTCGGCGTCACGGCGGCGTGCCCTCGAGCACGTCGAGCACGCGTGCGGCCGCCTCGGTCAGCACCGTGCCGGGCCCGAACACCGCGGCCACGCCCATCGCGTGCAGCGCCTCGTGATCGCGCGGCGGCACCACGCCGCCGACCACCACCACGATGTCGCCGCGGCCCAGCGCCGCCAGCGCCTGCTGCAGCGCCGGCACCAGCGTCAGGTGTCCCGCGGCGAGCGAGCTGACACCGATCACGTGCACGTCGTTCTCGACCGCCTGCCGTGCGGTCTCTTCCGGCGTCGCGAACAGCGGCCCCACGTCGACATCGAAGCCCATGTCGGCGAAGCCGGTCGCGATGACCTTGGCGCCGCGGTCGTGGCCGTCTTGGCCCATCTTGGCCACCAACAGCCGCGGCCGACGTCCGCGCGCCGCCGCGAACGCAGCGGTGCGCGCCTGCACCTGCGCGAGCGCAATCGCGGCCGCGGTGCCGGTCGGGCCCAACGCTCGCGAGTATACCCCGGCGACTGCCTGCGAGCGCGGCTCGTGGCGACCGAACACGTCCTCGAGCGCGGCCGAGATCTCGCCCACGGTCGCGCGTGCACGTGCGGCCTCGATCGACAGCGCGAGCAGGTTGCCGTCGCCGCTGCGCGCGGCCGCACGCAAGCGCTCGAGACAGCTCGCGACCGCGCTCGCGTCGCGGCTGCGTCGCAGCTCGTCGAGCCGTCGCAGCTGCGACGCCCGCACCGCGGCGTTGTCGACCGCGAGCACGTCGAGGGCACGCTCGTGCGCGAGCCGCAGCGCGTTGACGCCGACGACGACCTGCTCGCCGGCGTCGATGCGCGCCTGCGTGCGCGCGGCGGCCTCTTCGATGCGCAGCTTGGGGATGCCCTGCGCGATCGCGGCGGCCATGCCACCCATGCCGTCGATCTCGGCCAGGTGCACGCGCGCGCGCGCCAGCAGCGACTGCGTGAGCGACTCGACGTACGCGCTGCCGCCGGTCGGGTCGATGGTCTGGGTCACGCCGCTCTCGAGCTGCAGCACCAGCTGGGTGTTGCGGGCGATGCGGGCGCTGTGCTCGGTCGGCAGCGCGAGCGCCTCGTCGAAGGAGTTGGTGTGCAGCGACTGCGTGCCGCCGAGCACCGCGGCGAGCGCCTCGAAGGCGGTGCGCGCGACGTTGTTGTACGGATCCGCCGCGGCCAGCGACCAGCCCGAGGTCTGGCAGTGCGTGCGCAGCATCCACGACTTCGGATCGCGGGCGCCGGCGTCGCGCATGAGCTCGGCCCACAGCCGCCGCGCCGCGCGGAGCTTGGCGACCTCCATGAACACGTCCATGCCGATGCCGAAGAAGAACGAGATCCGCGGCGCGAAGGCATCGACCGGCAGGCCCGCGGCCACGCCGGTCCGCACGTACTCGAGGCCATCGGCCAGCGTGTAGGCCAGCTCGATGTCGGCGGTCGCGCCGGCCTCCTGCATGTGATAGCCCGACACGCTGATGCTGTTGAACTTGGGCATGTTCGCGGCGGTGTACGCGAAGATGTCGCCGACGATCCGCATCGAGGGTCCGGGCGGATAGATGAACGTGTTGCGGACCATGAACTCTTTGAGGATGTCGTTTTGGATCGTCCCCGAGAGTTGTGCCGGCGCCACGCCCTGCTCCTGCGCCGCGACCACGTACAGCGCCAGGATCGGCAACACCGCACCGTTCATGGTCATCGACACGCTCATGCGATCGAGCGGGATGCCGTCGAAGAGGATGCGCATGTCGAGGATCGAGTCGATCGCGACCCCGGCCATGCCGACGTCGCCGACCACGCGCGGGTGATCGGAGTCGTAGCCGCGGTGGGTCGCGAGGTCGAACGCGACCGACAGGCCCATCTGCCCCGCGGCGAGGTTCTTGCGGTAGAACGCGTTGCTGTCCTCCGCGGTCGAGAAGCCGGCGTACTGCCGGATCGTCCACGGGTGCTGCAGGTACATCGTCGGATAGGGCCCGCGCAGGTACGGCGGATGGCCGGGCATGGCCCGCGCGGCCTCGTCGAGGTCGGCCTGCGGACGCCACGGCACCGCGATGCCCTCGGGGGTCGCAGTCGCGGCCGGGGCCGCGGCCGGTGCGGCGCGATCGCAGGCGGCGAGCAGCGTCGTGACGTCGAGTGCGAGCAGGCGATCGACCGCGCTCATCGCTCACCTCCGGCGGCGGCGTGCTGCGCCAGCGTGAGGACACCGGGCTCGGGCGGCGGTGGATCGGCGCATGGCTGCGGCGGGCGATGTCGCGTCACGCCGACCAGCGGCAGCGCGTCGCGCTGCACCGCGTCGATGCGCGCAGCCGCGGTCGCAGCGACGTCGCGCCGCAACGATGCGACGAGCGCGGGGTCGGCGAGGCCGCCGGCGGCCTCGATCGCACGCACGCGCGCCCACGCGGCCTCGGCCATCGCCGCGGTCGCGTGCTCGACCGCCCACGCACCGGCCCACGGATCGGCGACGCGGCCGAGGTGGCACTCGCGCTCGAGCAGCACCCCGAGGTTGCGCGCCCAGC
>JAIBBS010000208.1 GCA_019694555.1 Nannocystaceae bacterium | reverse complement strand
CCGAGCCCGCGCCGGCGCCCGGCGCCGAACCGTCCATGGGCGGTTGATCGGGGGCCGCGCGCGCGGCCATGCTCGTGCCCGACGTGCTGTCCCTGCCGATCGCGATCGCGGCCGTGCTCGCCGCGCCATCGCACGCTGGCGAGCGCACCGCGACGACCGAACCCACCGCGGCTCCGGTCGCGGCCGCGAGTCCCGACGACGCGACCGCGGCGCTGCGCCGGGCCAAGGCCGCCGCGGCCGCGGGCGACTTCACCACCGCGCTCGGCGAGTTCGAGCTGGCGATGCGCGAGCTCGACACGCCCGCGATCCACTTCAACGTCGCGGTCTGTCACCACTCGCTGATGCTCGAGCTGCCGGCGGAGGACCCCGCGCACGAGCAGCACCGCGTGGGCGCGATCACGGCGTACCGCGAGTACCTCGCGCGCGCGCCCGAGGCCGACGACCGCGCCGAGGTCGAGGCCATCGTGCGCGAGCTCGGCGGCGATGCGGTGCCCGACACCAACACGCCGGCCGCGCCACCGCCGGCGCTGCACGACATCGTCGAGCGCATCGATCCCGATCCGCCCACGGTGAAGCCGCAGCCCGTCGAGCCGACGCAGCCGCCGGCGCGGCAACGCTGGCCCGCACGCGTGGGCCCGTTCTTTCCCGTCGCGCTCGCCCACTTCGATCGCCTGCGCAAGACCGACCTGGTCGCGACCGTGCCGATGATCGGCCTGGGCATCCGCGGCGGTGCGTTCCTGGGCGCGCGCGGGCGCGTGCACCTGGGCGGCGAGTTCGCGGGCCTGGGCCAGCCGGTCACCACCACCAAGCGCCACACGCTGCGCGCCGCGCAGGCGCTGGTGACCACCGAGTGGGGCCCACGGCTGGGGCGCGGCAAGCGGGTCGAGCTCACCGTCGGCGGCGTGCTCGGGCTGATGCTCGAGGGCCTGTGGTACGAGGGCAGCTCGCCGCTCGCCTGTCGCACGCGCAACAGCGGCCGCGTGTCCAAGCGGACGGGCCTGCTGCTGGGCCCGCGCGTGGCGCTGCTGCTGCTGCTGGGCAAGCGGCGCAACCATGAGCTGGGGCTGCGCGTGACCCCGGCGCTGGGTGTCAACGGCCGCGGCAGCGCGGACGACCCCGCCGGGCAGACCGACTGCGCGCAGGCGCCGTTCGCCGAGGCCGGACTGCCCGCGGGTGCGACGCTGGTGACGACGATCGATCTTGGCTACGCTCCCCGCTTCTGAAGCGCCGAGCTCGGCAATGGCAGAAGGACACTTCCATGCCCGCCTGGTCCAGGCGGTGGATCGCTCGGGTACCCCGCGGTCGGTCTACAGCCAGGACACCACGCTCAGCCGCCGCGGCCTGCTGACGCGCGCCGAGCGACGCGCGCGCGAGCTCGCGGGCATGGGCGTGGGCGCGCGCGACCTGGTCGCGCTGTCGATGGGCAACGTCGCGGAGTTTCTGATCCTGCTGGTGGCGCTGTCGAAGCTCGACGCGATCGCGATGCCGGTCGATCCCGCCAACGGCGACGGCACGCTGCTGCGTGCGACCGAGCGGCTGCCGGTGCGCGCGGTGATCCGGCGCCCGCGCGGCCACGAGACCGCCGCGCTCGACTACCCCGGCGGCTACGCGGTGCGCTCGCGCAAGCGCCTGACCTCGTCGCTGCTGACGGTCGACATCCTCGAGCCGCCGGCAGCGCTGCAGGCCATCGAGATCCCCAAGGACACCGAGCTGGTGATGGAGGCCCGCGGCATCGGCGGGATCCTGCGCGACACCCTGCGCACCGGCGCCGAGCTGCGCGAGATCGGACGCGCCGCATGCTCGACGCTCGCGCTCGAGGAAGGCGCGAAGATCCTGTGCGCGCAGCCGTTCACGGTGCCGCGCTTCTTCGATCCGGTGGTGCTGGGCTGGCTCGAGTCCGAGGCGCAGCTGGTCATGGCCGAGGGCCCCGCGCCGGCCAGCGTCGTGCCCATCGCGCGCACGACCGAGAACCTCATCGTGGTCGAGTCGCTGCGTCAGCTCATCGAGCTGTCGCGGGCGGTCCGCGCCAGCGGGCAGTCGCTGCCGATCGTGCCGGTGATCCCGCAGGCGACGGTGCCGCTCGAGAACGGCCGCACCATCAAGCAGGCCTTCGGCACGGCGCTGCGACAGCTGCTGCTGCTCGAGGAGGTCGGCGTGCTCGCCAGCCGCGTGATGGAGCGCGGCGAGACCTTCGTGCCGGCCGCGGGCGTGGAGCTGCGCGCGGGCGCGGCGATGCGCTGCGGCGGCGCCGAGGTGCTCGTGCGCACCGCCCAGCACTCGCTCACGGTGCCGCCGCTGCCGGCGGGCCACCCCGGCGCGCCGGCCGAGGACGGCTTCGTGCACACCGGCTACGCCGCGCGCTTCAAGCAGCAACAGCTGCTCGAGCTGGTCGGCCGCGACGACGGCCTGGTCAACCTCGAGGGCCGACGCGCGTGCCTCGACAGCATCGAGGAGGCGATGCTGCAGCACCGCCGCCTGACCTGGGCCCGCGCGACGCTGGTGCACGCCAGCGACGGCGACCCGCAGGTGCAGCTCGAGTACGTCGCGACCGGCGAGACCGAGGTCGACGACATCGAAGAGCACGCCGTCGGCGCGCTGCCGCCGTTCATGGTCCCGCGCAGCTTCGATCGCCTGCGCGAGCAACCGCAGGCGTGAGCCCGCGGCTCACTGCGGATCGGCGAGCAGCTCGGCCGGCAGCACCACGGTCGCGTCCTTGCCGTCGACGACGATGGTGCGCTGCACCGGGAAGCGCCCCGGCTTGCGCACCTCGACGCGGTGACGCCCCGGCGCCAGCCGCAGCGGCCCGGCGCCCGCGGCCTGCAGCTCGCCGACGCGACCGATGTAGTTGCCGTCGACCCAGACGTCGGCGTCGCGATCTGCCGGCGCGATCGTGATCTGCAGCGCCGCGCCGCGCTGCGGATCGGGGCGACAGGCCGCCAGCGCCAGCGTGGCGCACAGCATCAGCTCACTGCAGCTCGAGCACCAGCGCATCGGGTCCCTCGACGACCGGCGGCGACATGGCCAGACCCGTTCGCGCCAGCGACTGTAGCGCCTGCGCGAGCGCCTGCGCGGGCGCGTCGCCCTGCGGCGCGCCGACCACCCGCAGCACCACGCGGCCGCCCGATCCCACGCGGGCCAGCTCGACCGCGGTCACGCCCGGCACGCTCTGCAGCAGCGCGCGCTCGAGTCGGCGCAGCTTGCTCGCCGGTCGCGCGCCCAGCACCTGCAGCGAGACCACGCCGCGGCGATGCTGCGCCAAGCTGGCCCCGATGGCGCCGGTCGCCTCCGCGATCGCGGCACCGTCGGCGCTGGCCACGTCGACGCCGAAGCCCGAGACCGTGGCCGTCGCGAGCGTGTGACCGCCGCTGCGGGCCACCAGCTCCACGCGGCTGGCGAACTGGAAGGTGTGCGGCACGGCGCCCAGCCGCGAGCACGACAGCGACAGCTGCAGCGGCAGGCCGTCCTTGCCGATCGCGCCCGCAGCCGAGAGCTCGTCGCTCACGCGCGTGCGCACCAGCGCCGGCTCGCCGCAGTCGCCCTCGACGTCGATCGAAGGCTCCGCATACATCGCGCCGTCGGCCGACGCCGGCGCCGCGACGAGTCGCTTGCGCAGCCGCGCGAGGTCGATGTCGGCCTCGACCTCGATCGTCACCGCGTCGCCCTCGTTGCGCTCCGCGATCACGCGGTAGGCTCCGGTCCACGAGTCCGCCGCCGCCAGCACCGCCTTGCGCGCGGCCTTGTCGATCGCGCCGGTGCCGGCTTCGGCCAGCTGCGCCAGCGCGGCTTCGAGCGCTGCGCGTCGCGCCTTGGCCAGCGCGCGCTGACGCACGGCCTGGGGTGTCTTGTCCTTCGCCGAGGGCGTCGAGCTGCCCGCACCGGCAAACGGCTCCCACGCGGCAGCGCTCGCCGGCGCGAGCGCCAGCCACGACGACAGCGCGCCCACGAGGAACCTGCGCACGCCCCATCTTGGGCGGCCGCGCGCGGGCTTGGCAAGTTCCCGGCCCGGGAGCACCCGCTGGCGGCCCCGGGACCCCCCGGGGTGGCAAATCCAGGCCAGCTGGGCTACATCGGGCGCGGATGCTGCGTCCCCCGTTTCCCGGCCACCGCCGCTACAGCATCACGCATCGCGCGGTGCAGCGCCTGCGCGAGCTCGTGCCCAAGCGGGACGACGAGGACGACGAGACCCTGCGCGACCGCCTCGACGCGGCGCTGACCGCGGCCGAGAACGACGGCAAGGCCGTGCGCACGCTCGACGCGATGCTCGGCGAGCCGCAGACGCTGATCCCGGTCACGGATTTCGGCGACACGCTGTACGCGATCATCAAGGAAGACACCGTGGTCACCGTGCTGCCGCAGGGCCACGGCGAGGAGATCCTGCAGCGCGGCCAGGCGATGGAGCAGCGCGTGGCCCAAGGTCACGCGCAGCCGCGGCCCGGTGAGCGCGAAGAGGATCGCTGGGACAGCCGCCGTCGCTGGCGTCGCGAGATCCCCAGCGCGCCGGTGGTGGTCGAGCGCCCCGCGCGAGCCCCGGTGGCGCCGCCCGACGAGCCCGTCGCGGCCCCGCCCGCGCCGCGGCCCGACGCGCCGCGGCTCGCCGATCTCGCCATCAGTGCCAAGGTCGTGCCGCTGCCCGAGCGCCCCAAGCTCGAGGGTCCCGTGGGCGAGGCGCTGCGCGACGCACTCGACAAGGGCCGCCGCCGCGCCGCGGTCGCAGCGTTGCGCGAGGTGCTCGCGGGCACGCAGAAGGACGCGCCGCTGTTGCCGCTGTGGAACGAGCTGGCCAAGCACGACATCCCGCAGGCGCTGACGATCGGCGATCTGATCGAGGCGTTCCGCGGGCTGTGAGTCCGGCCGACCGCGGTCCAGGCAGTGGCCGGTCACGGGACCCCGCCGCGACGACACAGCGAGCGTCGCTCAGGGCCGCGCCATCAGCAGCGCCAGCGTGCGGCGCACCAACGCATCGAGCGAGCGATGGCTGCCGTCGTCGGCCTTGGCCAGCGCGGTGTCGACCTCCTTGCCCTTCCAGCCGAGGTTGACCAGGACCTCGCGCGCGTCGTCGCGGAAGTCCGAGCCCGACGCCACCGGCGTCACCGCGACCGCGTCCCCGCGCAGCGCGTCGCGCAGCGGCGCGACCTTCTCCTTGAGGTCGAGCAGGATCCGCTCGGCGGTGCGCTTGCCGACGCCGGGGATGCGCTCGAGCAGCGTACGCTGCTCGCCCTCGATCGCGGCCAGCAGCTCGGGCAGCGGAAAGCCGCCCAACACCGCGACGGCGAGCTTGGGCCCGACCTGCGGCACGCCCAGCAGCAGCCGGAACGCACGACGCTCGATCGGATCGGCGAAACCGAACAGCGCGATGACGTCCTCGCGCACGTGGGTGTGGATCCACAGCGTGCACGGCTCGCCGACCGCGGGCACCGCCGCCAGCGTCTGCAGCGAGACCGCGACCTGGTAGCCCACGCCGCCGGCGGCGAGCACGAGCTCGCCGGCGATGGGATCGCGCGCCGCGACGGTACCGGAGAGCCAGCCGATCATCGCGCGCGACGTTGCCACGGCCAGCGCGCGCGCGCCAGCCCGCGCCGTCGGCGGTCCCGCGGCGCGTCAGCCCTGCGCGGCCGCGGTCGCGAGCGCGTGGCAGCACGCGATCGCCAGCGCGTCGGCGGCGTCCGACGCCGGCGGTTGCAGCAGCGCGAAGATCTGTCGCACGCGCAGCGCGATGGCCTGCTTGGTCGCGGCGCCGTGGCCCGCGACCACGCGCTTGATGGTCGCGGGCGCGTACTCGTGGCACGACAAGCCCCGCTGCGCCGCCAGCAGCATCATCGCGCCGCGGGCCTGGCCCAGCGCCAGCGCACTGGCGGCGCTCTTGCCGTGGAAGGCACGCTCGATCGCACATTGTCGCGGCGCGAACTCGTCGATCACGCCGCCGAGCTCGCTGGCGATCGTGAACAGCCGCGCGGCGACGTCGTCGCGGGCGGGCGCCGCGATCACGCCGCACTCGAGGTAGTGCAGCTCCACGTGGCTGCGCGTGCGTGCGGCCTCGATGACGGCGTAGCCCAGCCGCAACGTGCCGGGGTCGACGCCGAGGATGCGGACGCGCGCGCTCACCTGCGGCGCCAGCTGTAGCACGGCCGCGCAGCGCTTTCGATCGAAAGCCGCCGCGGCGTCGCGGCGCGCGGCTCACTCGATCACGGGGCCCAACGCCTCGCACAGCCGCCGCGCCAGCCCGGTGTGGCGACGGGCGCCCTCGGTGCGCATGATGGCTTGATCGATCGCGCGCGGATCGCCGACCAGCACGCACAGCCGCCTGGCGCGGGTGATCGCGGTGTACAGCAGGTTGCGCCGCAGCATCACGTGGTGCTCGGGCAACAGCGTCACGATCACCGCCGGGAACTCGCTGCCCTGGCTCTTGTGGATCGACACCGCGTAGGCGAGCACCAGCGCCAGCGCCTCGGGTCCGGCATAGACCACGCGCGTGCCGTCGATGTCGACGGTCAGCTGCTCGGCCTGTGGCGCGACCGCGACCACGCGGCCGACGTCGCCGTTGAACACGCCCTTGTCGTAGTCGTTCTTGGTCTGCATCACGCGGTCGCCGACGCGGAAGCGCCGCAGCACCTGCCCGCGCGCGCCGTTGACGGTGAGCTCGGGCATGCCCGCGGTGTGGCACGCCGACAGCGCCTCGTTGAGCGCCTCGGTGCCGGCGCGGCCCTTGTGCATGGGACACAGCACCTGCACGTCCTGCGCGCCGTCGAGCCCGTAGGCCTGCGGGATGCGCTCGGTCGCCAGCCGCACGCACAGCTCGTGCGCGTGCTCGGCCGATCGCGCGGGCACGACGAAGAACTCGCCGCGATCGGCGGGCTCGCCCGCGGCCGCCGGCGGATCCGGCTGCAGCCGCTGGCCCTGCAGCATGCGGTGCGCGTTGGCGATGATGGAGCTGCCCTGGGCCTGGCGGAAGACCTCGGTGAGTCGCACGTGCGAAAGCGGCGAGCCCGGGCTCTGCGCCGCGGTCACCAGATCGCACAGCACGTTGCCCGGTCCCACCGACGGCAGCTGATCGCCGTCGCCGACGATCACCAGCCGGTGCGCGGGCACCAGCGCGCCCAGCAGCGCCGCGGCCAGCTGCACGTCGAGCATCGAGCTCTCGTCGATCACGACCATGCCCGGCGGCAGCGGGTTGCCGGGCCCGTAGGCGAAGCGACCGGTCTCGGGCTGGAACTCGAGCAGACGGTGCACGGTCTTGGCGCCCTGCCCGCTGGCCTGCTCGAGCCGCTTGGCCGCGCGACCGGTGGGCGCGCACAGCAGCAGCGGCTCGTCGTGGGCGCGCGCGAGCGTCAACAGCTCGCGCACGACCGTGCTCTTGCCGGTGCCGGGGCCACCGGTCAGCACGACCACGCCGTGATCCGCGACCGCGCGCACGGCCTCGATCTGTCCCGCACTCAGCTGCGGCGGCAGCTCGACCAGACTCCACTGCGGATGCGGTGCCACCGCGATCGCGGCGACCGCCTCGGCGACCGCGCGCTCGGCCTCGACCAGCGCGGGCGTGAAGCACAGCGGTGTGCCGTCGCTGCCATACTCGAGCACGAGCTCGCGCGACTGGACCATGCGCTCGCCGGCGTCGCGCACCGGATCCTCGCCCACGCCCAGGGCCATCGCGGCCTTGCGCACCAGCGTCTCGATCGGCAGCGCACAATTGCCGTCTTGTGCCGCGGTCTCCATCGCGTGCAAGATGCCGGCCTCGATGCGCTCGGGGCTGTCGGCGGCGATGCCCAGCGCGCGGGCCATGCGATCGGCGGTGGCGAAGCCGATGCCGCGCACCTCCTTGGCCAGGCGATAGGGCTGCCGCTGCAGCACGGTGACCGCGTCGGCGCCGAAGCGCTCGTGGATCGGTCGCGCCAGCCACGGTGGCAGGTCGAGCTCGAGCAGCTGCGCCTCGAGCTGCGCCTGCGGCCCGACCTGCTCGTGGTGGTACTCGAGGATCTTCTCCAGCGTGCGCGCACCGATGCCCTCGATCTCGAGCAACCGCCGCGGCTGACGATCGAGGATCTCGAGCGTGTCGAGCCCGAAGCGCGCGACGATGCGCGCGGCCATCACGTCCTTGATGCCGGGGTAGCGCGTCAGTCGGCGCTCGATGCCGCCGAGCGTGGTCGGGACCTCGACCGCGAGCCGGTCGACCTTGAGCTGCTTGCCGTGGCTGGGGTGCAGCTCCCACTCGCCGTGCACGGTCACGCGCGCACCGACCTCGGGCGCAACCATGCGACCGACCGCGGTCACCAGCGCATCGTGGCCCGGCACCGACAGCCGCAGCACGGTGTAGCGCGTGCGTTCGTCCTGGTAGACCACGCGCTCGACCACGCCGTCGACGCTGACCGCCGCGGCCTCGGGCTTGTCGTTCATGGGGCTGGGTCCACCGCCGGCGGCACGAAGCCTGCCAGCAGTGAGGCCACCGTGGCCAGACGATCCTGGCCCCACACCAGCCGCGGCGCCGCGGCGCCCACGGACACCAGCATGCTGGGCACGCCGCAGGCGCCCGCGAGCCGGGCGGCCTCGGTGTGGGCCCGCAGCGCGTCCTTGATCGCCTGCGACTCGGCGCGCGCGAGCAGCTCGCGTGCGTCGAAGCCCGCGCGCTGCAGCACCTCGCCCAGCGCGTCGCGCTCGGCGACCGGCACGTCCTGCGCCCACGCGGCGCGATCGATCGCGGCGGTCGCGGCGGGTTCGGCCAGGCACACGCGCTGCGGCAGCACCGAGCGGATCGGAAACTGCGTCGGGAACCGCAGCGGCACGCCCCACGCCGCGGCCCACGCGTCGAGGTCCTGCCGCACCCACGCCTGCTTGGCCGGGTGCATCGTGAACATCGGCACGTCGGCGGTGCCGATGTCGCGGAACAGCGCGCCCAGCAGGATCGGCGCGCGCTGCAGCGTCGCGCCTGCGGCCGCGCACACGCGTTCGATCTGCGTCGACGCGAGGTACGAGAACGGACTCGCGACGTCGTGGAAGAAGCGCAGCTGCGCCGGCGGCTGCGGCGGCACGCCGGTGCGGATCGGCGCGGCGGGATCGACCGCGCGTCCCAGCGCGCGCGACAGCAGCGGCAGCCGGTCGTGCCCCCAGATCCGCTGCTCGCCCCACAGCAGCGTCGGCACGCCGAACACACCCGCGGCCGCGGCGGCGTCGGTGCGCGCGCGCAGCTCGGCCTTGACGTCGTCGTCGTGGATGCGCGAGCACGCCACGCCGAAGGCCTGGGCGATGGGCGCGAGCACGGCCTCGTCCGCGAGGTCCAGGCCGTCGCGCCAGTACGCGTCCATCAGCGCCAGCGACAGCGCCGGGCGCGAGTCCGGCGGCGCGGCCACGACGAGCCGCATGGCCGCGAGCGTGCGCCGCGGGTGCTCGCGCGGCACCGCGAAGCGCAGCCCGTGCAGCGCCGCCTGCAGCACGATGTCGCGGCGGGTGTTGGCGGCACGCGCGGCCGACTGCACCGCGTTGGGATCGTCGGGCGCGCCGAAGTGGCGCAGCAGGCCACCCAGCAGCACCGGGCACCACTGCACCGTCAGGCCGTGCGCGGCGGCGAAGGCCTCGATGCCGTGCGCGGCGATGGCTGCGAAGGGACACACGACGTCGTAGTGGAAGCGCAGCGTCGCCGCGCTCACGGCTCGTCGACCCCGGCGTAGCCGACCTCGCCACCCATCGGCCGCGCGGTGCCGTCGATGTCGAGCGGCGGATCGCCCAGCAGCCACAGCGCCACGCCGCCGAACGGCGTGCTCGGCGGATCGTCGAGGCGCATGTCGCCCTCGTTGGGGTTGACGAACAGGTTCGCGTCGTAGGCGCCCACGAGCACGCTGTCGGCCCCGACGAAGTTGCTGGTGTCGATGGCGTTGGTCGAGAAGTCGAGCACGAAGCAGTCGAGATCGACCGAGCCCTCGGCCAGGCCCGTGACGATGCTGTTGCGCACGTCGCCGATCGCATCGAGGCACTGCAGGCTGTCGTCGCCGACGCCGTCGTTGCCGGCGATGGTGCTGTAGAGCGCGTGGATCTCGGCGTACTGCAGGTTGATGCCGGGCCCGTGCACGCCGTCGCCGTTCTCGACCACCACCGCGTTGTCCAGCCGCAGCACGCCGCCGAGCTGACGGATGCCGCCGCCGGGGTTGTTGTGCACGCCCGAGCGCCGCAGCGTGAGGTCGCACGGGCCGGTGCCGTAGATGCCGTAGTCGATGTTGTTGCGCACCTCGGCGTCGTCGAGCCACAGCGTCGCGTCGCCACAGGCGATGCCGTGGCTCTGGGTGTTGGCGCGGATGCGGATGCCGTCGACGTAGAGGATGCCGCCGGTGACCTCGAGGTCGGGCGCGTCGAGCCCGGCCTCGCCGGTGATCTGCGTCAGGCCGCTGCCGATCAGCGCGACGGTGCCCTGCGCCATCACGACATGCTCGGCGTAGGAGACCCCGCCCTGCACCATCACCGCGACCGACGCGTCGGCCGGCACCGCCGCGACCACGTCGGCGAGGCTGCACGCGGGATCGGCCATGGTGCCCATGCCGGGACACGCGGCGTTGGCTGCGACGTAGACCACCGCGTCGGGCTCGAAGCACTCGCCCTGCAGCGGATCGGTGGGCGCGAGGTGACACGCGGTCTCGCACTGCTCGTGCTCGTCGCACGGCGCACACGCACCGGTGTCGCTGCACACCGGCTGTTCCGCCGGGCAGAAGTCGGCCGGCGCACCGGCACAGCCCTCGCAGCGGCCGCTGTCGACGTTGCACCACGGCGTGCGATCGTCGAGCACCGCGCAGAAGGCATCACCGCCGGCGACGTCGCACGGCGAGCAGGTCGCGTCGATGCAGTACGGGCGCGAGGGATCGCCCGCGTCGCAGTCCTCGTCGAGCAGGCCCTCTTCGCTGCACGAGCTCGGCACCACCGCGGTGGTGGATCCCGACGACCCGCTCGAGTCGGCCACCGCCGTGGTCGAGCTGTCGGCCTCGCCGGTGGTCGAGCTGCCGCTGCTGCTGCTGCCGTCGCTGCCGGAGCTCTCCGAGGGATCGATGCCGGTGTCGGTGACGGTACCGCCGGTGGGCGAACACGAGGGCGCCGGCGGCGTCGCGACGCAGCCCTGGAACTGGCTCGCAGGCACGCAGCTGTTGCAGAACGGCCGATCGGCGTAGGCCGATCGACACGCGTCGTCGCCTTCGATCGTGGCGCAGTGCGGCACCAGCTGCGGCGGCGTGCCCGTGGTGTCGACGCTGCACGCGAGCGCGCCGGGCACGGCGAGCGCGGCGAGCCATCCCATCGAACCGTAGCGAGGCAGCGCAGACCAAGCGAAGCGCATCGGCAGAGCATACCACCGCTGGTCGCTCGGCTCGTTTCGCGCCGTGGCGTGTCGCACACTGTGCGGCCCGAGACGAAACGCCCCGCCTGCCGCCCGCGCCACGTGCGGCCGGGTCGCGCCGACACGACGCGTCGGCGTGCGAGCGAATCGCCCGAGGTGGCGCCGCGTCGTCCCCCACAGCCACCGGCCCACGCGGCTGATGGGGAGCACGCCATGTCCGCTCGCAGCACCGCGACCGCGCGGCCGATCCCGCACGGATACCGTCCCCCGATCCCCATGCTCTCGTCGATGGCGCTCGACGACGACGACGATGCGCTCGAGCGCCTCGCCGCGAGCACGCTGGCGCCATGGCGCGCGCGCGACGACGCGTACGCGCAGGCCTACACGAGCGCCCTCGAGGCGCTGCCCAGCGCGCTGGTCGCGGCGAGCCTGTCGCAGTCGGCGTCGCCGGGCCCGCGCCCACGGCCGTCGCGCGCGGCCGCGTGGGGCGTGCACGCGGTGCTCGCGGCAGCCGCGTGCGCGCTGCTGGTGCTGCTGTCGGCGCTGGCGTGGCGCGCGACGCATCCCCACGATGCCGTCGCCGCAGGCTCGGCGCCCGCGACCGCGAGGCACACCGAGATCGTGCCCGACGTCATTTCAGGGGCGAGCCGCTGACCTGCAGCTCGTGCCGCGCGATCGGTGCCTCGGTGCGCGAGACCGACAGCTCGAAGCGCGCGCTGTCCCCCGGCGCGAGGCTGTCGCCGTCGGCGTAGGTCGAGTCGACGCTGGCGAGCTTGCCGTCGGCGTCGTAGCTCAGCGCCAGGATCTTCACGAAGCGCGCGGCCTCGGTGCCCTCGTTGAAGATCTTGCCGGTGATCTTGGTGCCGAAGTCGCTCGACTTGGGCGGCGCGTGCTCGAGCCGCAGACCGCTGACGCGCGGCGGGATGTAGTGCGCCGCCGAGGGCCGCAGCTCGAAGTCGATCGTCGCGAACGGCGGCGGCTCCATCACCAGCAGCGACACCGGTGAGCGCTCGCCCGCGGCGAGCACGTCGGCCTCGGCGAAGCCGAACGCGGTGCCGACCTCGGCCCCGGCGGCGTCGCGCATCACCGCGGTGATCTTCGGTCGGTCGATCGTGACGCCCGAGGTGTTGGTGACCCAGCCGATCGCGTAAAACGTGCTGCCGTAGGCCGGGCGACGGTGCTCGAGCTCGAAGCGTGCGGTCAGCGGCGGCGCGGCGACCGGCGTGGTCGCGGGCACCACGACCGGCTCGGGCGTCGCCGGCGGCGTGCTCGTCGGCGGGTCCGCGGGCGGCACGGTGGCGATCGGTTGCACGACCGCGGGGACGGCCGGCGACGGCGTGGGCGTCGGTGGCGACGCGGGCGGTCGTCGCGTCAGCCCGACCGCGACGCCGGCCCCCAGCGCGATGACGCCGACCGCCGCCGCGGCCACGAGCACCGGCCGTCCGCTCGCGACCCCGGGCTTGGCCGGGCCCCCGTCGATCACGCGCGTGGGCGTGCCGTGCACGATGCGGTAGCGGACGCCGCAGTACGCACAGGTGTTGAGTCCCGCCGCGTCGGTGCGCGACGGATCGGCGGCGCCACAGGTGGGGCAGCGAATGGCTTCGGTCGGCATCGCGCGGCTCAGGGTGCGATCGCCAGCGGTCCCAGCGGGCCCAGGGCCGCGGTGCCGGCGTGACCGAACGACGGCCCGGCGTCGACGTAGCGGTGCGCGTGCCAGAAGTCGCGCGGATCCTCCTGCAGCGTCAGCGTGGCGGGCTCGCCGGCGACGCGCACGAACGAGGTGCCGTGGCGATCGCCGGTGGCGAAGTCGAACTCGATGCGATCACCGACGATGCGGTAGCCCAGCGCCTCGGTGGTCCAGTCGTCGAAGTCACCGCGGTGGAACCAGCCGGTGCCGCGACCGTCGATGCCGCCGGCGCGCAGCTGGTACAGCGCGAAGCCGTAGCCACCGGTCGCGAACGGCACACGGTCGAGCCACAGGCGCCCGTCGACGCGGCCGGCCGCGGCGGCGTCGTGCTCGACCGGATCGTTGCGACGCTGGCGGTAGCGCACCGTGCCGCTGCCCTTGGGATCGTCGACCAGCACCAGCACCGGCGCGCCGCCGTCGTGCTCGACGGCGAAGCGCACGCGGTGGCGCGCGCCGGTCTTGCGGAAGTGCAGCGCGAGCGTGTCGCCTTCGACGGTGTAGTCGAAGCTGTTGGTGTTGGTCAGGCCGACGCGACCGTAGCGGTACAGCCCGTGACCGTCGCCGTGGAAGTAGTAGAAGGCGACCGGCGTGCCGGCGCCGCCGTCGTCGTGCGCGCTCCACAGGCCCACGAGCGGATCGGCAGCGACCGGCGCCGGCGCCACGGCCACGGTCGGCTCCGTGTCCGCCGGCGCGAGCCAGCGGACCACCGCGGGGGTCGCGGCCGCGGCGATCACCAGCGCCGTGAGATCGACGGCGCGACGGCGGCGGATCGAGGACGGGCGGCGCGGCGAGGACGTCGACGGGGCGCTCATGTCCGGCCATCGTAGCACGCAGGCGCGCAGCCTCGCTTGCCCGCCGCGCGCAGGCTCGGCCATCATCGGCGCGCACGGCCGGCATGACGCGCCCGACAGACCCCCACGGCCCGCAGCAACCCACGGCGTCGCCGCGCGCGTCGGGG
>JAIBBS010000207.1 GCA_019694555.1 Nannocystaceae bacterium | reverse complement strand
AACCGTGGCGACCGCAGCGCGCCGCGAGCGGCGCACGGCGCTCACGCCAGCGAGAGATAGCGCGCGACGACCTCGTCGACGGTGAAGCCGAATTCCCGCGCGAGCGCGTCCGCGGGCGCGGAGGCGCCGAAGTGGTCGATGCCGAGGCTGTGCGCGGCCCAGCGCTGCCACCCCAGCGTGGTGCCGGCCTCGATCGACAACCGCCGCGTGACCGCAGGCGGCAAGACCTCGTCCTGCCACGCGCGACCCTGGCGCTCGAACGCCTCCCAACACGGCATCGAGACCACGCGCACCGCCAGCCCCTGGGCATGCAAGCGCTTGGCGGCGTCGTACGCCAGCGCGACCTCGCTGCCGGTCGCGACGAGGATGCCATGGAGCGCGCCGCCGCCGGGCGGATCGAGCAGCACGTACGCACCGCACGAGATGTCCTCGCGCGACTCGGCGAACACCGGCAGGTTCTGACGCGTGACCAGGATCGCGGTGGGCCCCTCGCCGAGCTTGCGCGTCAGCGCGTGGCGCCAGGCGCCGACGGTCTCGCGCGCGTCCGCGGGGCGCACCACGTCGAGCTGCGGCACCAGCCGCAGGCTCATGCACTGCTCGATCGGCTGGTGCGTGGGCCCGTCCTCGCCGAGCCAGAAGCTGTCGTGGCTGAACACGTGCACCACCGGCAGGCCCATCAGCGCGGACAGCCGCACCGCGCCGCGCATGTAGTCGGAGAAGATGAGGAAGGTGGCGTCGAAGGCCCGCAGGCCGCCGTGCAGCGCCAGGCCGTTGGTGATGCCGCCCATGCCGTGCTCGCGGATGCCGTGGTGCATCACGCGACCGCCGGGCACGCCGCGGCTCTGCTCGGGCACGCCGCTGATGTGCACGCCGTTGCTCTCCGCGAGATCCGCAGAGCCACCGACGAAGCCGGGATGCGACTTGATGATCGCATCGACGACCTTCTGTCCGGCCTTGCGCGTCGCGATCGGCGTGCCGGGCGGGAAGCTCGGCAGCGCCGCCCACGTCGCCGCCGGGACCTCGCCGCGCTGCAGCGACTCGAACTCGGCCGCGAGCTCGGGATGCGCGGCGCGATAGGCCGCGAAGCGCTGCTCCCACGCCGTGCGCATCGCGGTCAGGGCGTCGCGCTGCTGCGCCAGCGTCGCGCGCAGCGTGTCGGGCACGTAGAACGTCGGCGTGAGCGGCCATCCCATCGCGGTCTTGGTCGCCTCGACCTCGGCCTGACCCAGCGGCGCGCCGTGACTCGCGGAGGTGCCGGCCTTGGTCGGCGCACCCTTGGCGATGGTGGTGCGGCACTCGATCAGGCTCGGGCGATCGGTGACCGCGCGCGCCGCCTCCAACGCCGCGGTCACGGCCTCGCCGTCGTGGCCGTCGCAGTGCTGCACGTGCCAGCCGTAGGCGGCGAAGCGGGCGCACACGTCCTCGCTGAAGGAGATCTCGGTCGAGCCGTCGATGGTGATGCGGTTGCTGTCGTAGAGGAAGATCAGCTTGCCCAGGCCCAGGTGCCCGGCCACGCTCGCGGCCTCCGACGCGACGCCCTCCATGAGATCGCCGTCGCTGCAGATGCCGTAGGTGAAGTGATCGACGATGTCGTGGCCGTCGCGGTTGTAGCGATCGGCGAGGATGCGCTCGGCCAGCGCGAGCCCGACCGCCGCCGACACGCCCGAGCCCAGCGGGCCGGTCGTGACCTCGACGCCGACGGTGTGGCCGAACTCCGGGTGGCCGGGCGTGCGCGAGTGCAGGCGGCGGAACTGCTGCAGCTCGCTCATCGGCAGCGCGTAGCCGGTCAGGTGCAGCAGCGCGTACAGCAGCATCGAGCCATGGCCCGCGCTGAGCACGAAGCGATCGCGGTCGGGCCACTGCGGCGCGCTGGGATCGTGCACGAGCACGCGCAGCCACAACGCCGCGGCCATGTCGGCGGTGCCCATCGGCATGCCGGGGTGACCCGACTTGGCGGCCTCGACCCCGTCCATCGCGAGCCCCTTGATGGTCTTGACCATCGTCTCGTGCAGGGCGGCGTCACAGGGGCGAGCGGGCAGGCTGCGGCGAGGGCTCATGGCCCGATGCAGCTATCACGAAACCCGCACGATCGCGACCGGTCGCACGCGGGCCGGATCAGGCCACACCGAGCGCCCGCTGTACCGCCGCGACGGTCTCGGCCGCGCGGGCGGGCTTGCGCAACCAGCCGCGCGCACCGGTCTGTCGCGCCAGCTCCTCGAGCTCGGCGTTGGGCAGGCCGCTGTGCAGCAGCACCGGCGCGTCGATGCCATACGCGGGATCGAGCGCGCGCATGGCCCGGACCGCCTGCACGCCCGACAGCCCCGGCATGTTCACGTCGAGCACGACCAGATCGGGCCGGTGCTGCTTCACCGCGAGCGCCAGGCCGAAGCCCGAGGTGTGCACCACGACCTGCATGCCGGCGCGTTCGAGCACCGCACGGAGCAGGTCGGCGACGAGATCGTCGTCGTCGTCGACGAGGATCGTCGCCATCTCGCGTGCCACATCGGCGCCGGACGCCGCGCGCTTGAGCCGGAGCGGATCGCGCTCAAGCCCGAAGCCGGACGGGTCGATGCGGCCGGGCGGATGGCCGAGCCCAGCAGCCCCCGCGTCCCGTCCCTGCAGGTCCGCCGCGGCGCCTCGCGGGCGTCCGACGCCGCCGCCGCGGTGCGAGAGCTCCGCGACGCGATCGCACAGGACGACACCGAGCTGGTGCTGTTCTACTGCGCGCCCGAGTACGACCGCGACGCACTGGCCGCCGCGCTGCAGCGCGACCTGCCCGCGCGCACCGTGATCGGTTGCACCACCGCCGGCGAGATCGGCCCGCTGGGCTATCTCGATGGTTCGCTCAGCGGCGTCAGCCTCGCGGGCGACCTGCGCGTCGCCGCGGCACGCATCGATGGGCTGCGCGACTTCACGGCCGAGGGTGCGGCGGTCACGATCGAGAAGCTCCGCCGCAAGCTGGAGAGCGACGGCGCGCCCATCGACGGCTCGAACACCTTCGCGTTCCTCGTGATCGATGGCCTCAGCGGCCTCGAGGAGGTCGTGGTCAGCCAGCTGTACCGCAACCTCGGCGACGTCCAGCTCTTCGGTGGCTCCGCCGGCGACGGCACGCGCTTCGGCGCGACCTTCATCTACCACGACGGCCGCTTCCGACAGGACTGCGCGGTGCTGCTCTTGGTGCAGACCTCGCAGCCGTTCCGGGTGTTCAAGACCCAGCACTTCGTCCGCGCCGACGACAAGCTCGTGGTCACCGGCGCCGACCCGGCGCGCCGCATCGTCACCGAGATCAACGGCGAGCCCGCGGGTCGCGAGTACGCCCGCATCATGGGCCTCGACGTCGTCGACCTGACGCCGCTGATCTTCGCCTGCCACCCCGTGGTCGTGCGCATGGCCGGCGAGGAGTACGTGCGCTCGATCCAGAAGGTCAACGACGACGGCAGTCTCACGTTCTTCTGCGCCATCGACGAAGGCGTGGTGCTGACGGTCGCGCGCGGCGTGGATCTGCTCGACGGGCTCGAACGTCAGTTCCGCGAGCTCGAGGCCGAGCTGGGACCGCCGCAGCTGGTGCTGGGCTGCGACTGCATCCTGCGTCACCTCGAGTGCAAGCAGCGCGGCATCACCGAACGCGTGGGCCAGATCTTCGCCGCCAACAACGTCGTCGGCTTCGGCACCTACGGCGAGCAGTACAACTCCGTGCACGTGAACCAGACCTTCACCGGTGTGGCCATCGGCCAGCGCCGCTGATTCGACCATGGCCGACGAAGCCGAGCTCGAGGCGCTGCGTCGCGAGGTCGCCCGGCTGCAGAAGATCAACCGCTCGCTCATGGCCCGGGTCGAGCGCAGCCTCGACCAGTCCAGCGCGTTCTCGCTGTTCGAGAGCGCGACCTCGCTGGAGAACGAGGTGCGCCAGCGCACCGCCGCGCTGCACGTCGCGATGCGCGAGCTGTCGGCGACCAACCTCGAGCTGCGCGCCGCGACCGATGCCGCCGATGCCGCCAGCCGCGCCAAGTCCGAGTTCATCGCGCGCATCAGCCACGAGCTGCGCACGCCGATGAACGGCGTGCTCGGCATGACCGAGCTGCTGCTCGCGACCGAGCTGACCACGCCGCAGCGGCGCTCGGTCGAGACCGTGGCCCGCTCCGCGCAGATGCTGCTGCGCATCATCGACGACGTGCTCGACTTCACCAAGGCCGAGCAGGGCAAGATGCAGCTCGAGCGCCGACCGTTCGATCTCGCGGCCGTGCTCGACGAGACGCTCGGGCTGCTGCGCGACGGCGCCGAGCGACGTGGGCTCGCGCTGGCGTGCTGGATCGACCCGGCGCTGCCGCCGTGCCTGCTCGGCGACGCCCTGCGCGTGCGGCAGATCGTGACCAACCTGGTCGGCAACGCGCTCAAGTTCACGCCCGAGGGCGCGGTCGCGGTGCGGGCGTCGCAGCAGTCGCGCGATGGCGACCGCGTCACGCTCAAGCTCGAGGTCCAGGACACCGGCATCGGCATCGACGCGGCCGGCCTCGATCGCATCTTCCATGCCTTCACCCAGGCCGACGGCTCGACCACGCGGCTGTACGGCGGCACCGGGCTCGGGCTCGCGATCGTGCGCCAACTCGCCGAGATGATGGACGGCGACGTCGCGGTCGCGAGCACGCCCGGCAGCGGCTCGATCTTCACCGTGCAGCTGCGGCTGGGTTGGTCCGAGCAGGCGCCGGTCGCCGCGCCGCCGATGGCGACGACCGCCGCGATGACGCTGGGCCTGCACGTGCTGGTGGCCGAGGACAACGACATCAACGTCGAGGTGCTCGGGGGCATGCTCGATCATCTCGGCTGCAGCTTCGAACGCGTCGCCGACGGCCGCGACGCGGTCGCTGCCGCGGCCCGCCGCCGCTACGACGCGATCCTCATGGACTGGCAGATGCCGCTGCTCGACGGGCTCGCGGCGACCCAGGCGATCCGCGAGGACGAGGCCGCCCACGAGCGCGCGCGCACCTGCGTCATCGCGATCACGGCCAACGCACTGCCCAGCGATCGCGAGCGTTGCCTCGCCGCGGGCATGGACGCGTTCTTGGCCAAGCCGTTCACGCTCGCGGGCCTGCGCGACGCGCTGCGCGGGGTCTCGCCCTCGGAACGCAACGAGCCCGCGGTCAACACCGTGATCGAGCACGCCGCGCTCGCGGACCTGGCGGACATCGACCCCAGCGGCGGGATGCTGGCGCGGGTGCTCGACGCCTTCACCACCGAGGTCCCGCGGGCGATCGCCCAGCTGGCCGGGGCCATCGGCGCGGACGAGCTGCGCGAGGTCGCCAGCGTCGCGCACCGACTGCGCTCGAGCTGCGGCTACGTCGGGGCCCGCAGCATGGTCGTCGCCTGCGAGCGGCTGGAGCACGCGGGCAAGACCGGCGACGCGTCGCGGCTGCGCGAGCTGCTCGCGGGGCTGCAGCGCGAGTACGCCCTGGTCCACGCGCGGCTCCCGACCGCGCTCGCGCAGGTGCGTCCGCCGCCGGAATGACCGGGGTCGGGAACCCAGGCGCGGTCTCGGGGACGGATCCAGTGCATGCCCGCCGCGCGCCCACGCCTGGTCGCCCTCGCCCTCGCCAGCGGATGCGCCTACGGCGGCGCGCCCGAGGACGGCCCGCGCGAGATCGAACTGCACCGCGTCGAGATCGAGAGCCGCGACGGCGTCACGGTGATGGTCGGGCTCGACCGCGACGACGAACCGGTGTCGGAGTCGTCGCTGTTCGCCGACGGGACCGCGGGCGTGATGCGGATCGAGTACGACGCCGACGTGCTCACGGTCGCGATCTCGCCGATGACCGGCTCGCTGCAGCTGAGCTACCTGCGCGACGTGTGGCGCTACGACTGGAGCACCGCGTCGACCACACCGATCCCACCCGAGCTCGTCGCCGGCTGGAACCCGGTCGCAGGCGCGTGGCAAGAGGTGCTCATGCGCGGCGACCTGCTCGCCGACGGCGTCGCGCCGGCCATCAACCTCCGCGAGTTCGAGCCCATCCCCGAGGCCGCCGATCCGCAGTGGCCGTACGTGTGCGGCACGGTCGTGGGCTGGCAGTGCGCGGGCTTGCAGCCCTCGGTCGCGCTGGCGTGCCGCGTCGCGGGCCAGGTGTTCTGCGAGGGCGTGGTGCCGTGAGCGAGGCTCAAGCCTCGCGCGGCCACACCTCGATCGCCGAGCCGACCGCGAACGCGACGTGGCACGGCGGCGTGCGGTCGAGCTCCGACCACGGCTCGCCGTAGAGCTCACCGAAGTCGACCGCGAGCTCCAGCCGCGACAGATCGGTGGGATAGACCGCCCACACCGGATGGTGCACGCGGTAGACCACCAGCCCGCCGTCGCCATCGCGACCGAAGCCCCACTCGTGCTCCTTGAAGAAGTGCTCGGTCGAGTCCGCCGCTGGCACCACCGTCGCGGCGTCGCCGGTCACGCGCATGGCGTGGGTCCGCTCGCCGAGCTCGATCGTCATCGCCATCGAGCGGATGCCGTCGCGCTCGTCGACCTCGCAGTGCATCGGCACGGAGCGGTAGTGCTCGTGGTAGAGCACGTTGGCGATGGTCGCGATCGCGGGCTTGGGCACCAGCTCGGCGATGAACGTCACGCCGCGCCGGCCGGTCGCACGCTCGCGCACGTACGCGCGCAGGTTGACCTCGGGGAAGTCGGTGTGCAGCGGCACCGCGATGCCCTTGACCTTGGTGTCGAGGAAGCGAAACGACACGAAGCTGACGTACGCGATGCCTTCGGGATCGTCGGCGCGGCGGTCGGGCTCGAGTCCCGGCGGCAGCCACGAGTGCAGCAGATCGGCGGGGATCCGCCACGTCACCAACACCAGGTCGACCCAACGCGCGGTGAGAAACGGAGTCGCAGCCGTCACCTGCGCAGCATCGCGCGGCGCGGCCGGCGAGGGCAAGCCGGCCGTGCTATGACCCCGTCGCCATGCGGATCTGCATCCTCGGAGCCACCGGACTCGTCGGGCGCGAAACCATCGACCTCGTCGCGCGCGCGTGGCCCGGCGCCCAGCTCGATCTCTACGCCAGCCGCGATCAGACGCTCGAGCACGGCGGCCGCAGCTACGCCGTGACCGGCGCGGCCGCGCTCGAGCGCGACGACGCCCGCGGCGGCGACCTCGCGATGGTCGCGCTCGACGACGATCACAGCGCGCGCTACGTGCCGCGGCTGCTCGCGCTGGGCTACCGCGTGATCGACAAGAGCAACACCTACCGCACCGATCCCGCGGTGCCGCTGTGCACCGCGGGCGTCAACGGTCGTCGCGTCGGCACCAGCACGCGGCTGGTCGCGAACCCCAACTGCACCACCATCCCCTTCGCGCTGGCGATGGCGCCGCTGCAGCAGCGCTGGGGCCTGGCCGCGGCGACCGTGAGCACGTACCAGGCGGTGAGCGGCGCCGGCATCGGCCCGCTCGACGAGTTCCTCGCCGACGCCAAGCGCGGCTACGCCGAGCCCGACCGCATCGGTCGCCCGTTCGACGCCGGCAAGTACGCCGGCAACACCGTGCCGCACAACGGCAAGACCGACGAGGGCGGCTTCTCGGCCGAGGAGCGCAAGCTGATGTTCGAGAGCCGCAAGATCCTCGAGCTGCCGGAGCTGTCGATCTCGGCGCAGTGCTGTCGCGTCGCGGTCGCGGTCGGACACTCGATGAACGTGTGGTTCACCCTGGGCGAGCGGGCGAGCCTGGCCGAGCTCGAGCAGGTGTTGGGCGAGTCGGCGCGCACACAGCTGCTGCGCCTGTTCCCCGGCAGCGCGGGCGATGGTCTGAGCGCGCTGGCTTGCGTCGCCGATCGCGACCGCGCGCTGGTCGGACGCCTGCGGGTGGATCCGCGCGATCCGAGCGGACGCAGCTTCTGTGCCATGATCGTCGGCGACAACCTGCGACTCGGTGCCGCGACCAACGCGGTGCGCGTCGCGAGCCGATGGTTCGCGAGCCAGGACCCGGCGCTGCAGGATCCCGCCGGCCCCGCGACCGCGTGATACGCTGACGCGTCGATGTCGAAGGCGGTGCGCGCGGCCGCGCTGGGCGTGGCGACGATGAGCGGCTGTTCGCTGGACTCGGGCGGTCTGGGCCACGCGTCCGGCGTGGGCTCGGCGTCGTCGGTCGGCCAGCAGACCACCGCCGGCTCCGAGGGCGAGGGCAGCAGCGCGCACGCCGACACCGGCGGCAGCGGTGGCGGCACCGGGGACAGCGGCGCCGCCATCGACGAATCCAGCGGCGGCGCCTCGACCGGCGCACAGACCAGCGACGCCACCGTGGAGGCATCGACCTCGGGTCCGCCGCTCGATCCCTGCCTCGACAACCCCACGATCACGGTCACGCTGCAGGCCGCAGACGCGACGCTGACCGGCGACGTCATGCTCGCGGCGCAGCTCGACGGCACGCAGTACGTCTACGGCGAGACACCGATGGGCGGCGCGGCGAGGTTCGACTTCGAGGTGCAGTGCGCCGACGACTACGCGGTGTGGCTGCGGGTCTTCGACGGCGAGCCCGGGCTCGACACGCAGCTCATCCCCGGCAACCCCGCCGACGCGGTGCACGTCGACGTCACCGGCATCGCCACGGACTTCCGCTACGGCTGCCAGACGTTGGGCGCACCGTTTTGGTCGTGGCAGGCCGTGAGCAACAACGACAACGCGTGCCTGTCCAACGACCGCGTGATCCACTCGCTGGTCGCGGGACAACACTTCGTCGAGATCTCGATGCTCGAGGGCGGCATGTTCTCCGGCGACGCCTTCAGCCCCGGCGAAGTGGCCGCGGTGTCGCAGATCATCGTGACCAACGATCTCGAGTTCGAGCCCTGAGCTCGCCGCAGGCGCGTGGTCGGACCGCGCGAGGCCGCCGACCGCGACGCCGGCGCCGGACCCCGCTTGCCGCGTGCGCGCCGTCGATGCATGCTCCGGCGCAGCGATGCCGTCGCCGCTGCACGACGCCGTGCTCGAGCTGGCCGAGTCCGCGGGGACCTCGGGTATCGCCATGGGCACGGTGGTCGACATGCTCGCCGCCCGCGGCGTGCCGGTCGAACAGGCCGAGCGCGCGATCTGGGAGCTGCTCGAACGGCGGCGGCTGACGCCCGCGGGGTTCGTGTGCCGCGTGATCCGTCGCCGCAATCCCGACGGCTCGATCACGCCCAGTCGCGTGTACGAGTTCATGCTCGTGCCGTGGTCGGCTGCGCTCGACGCCCAGCTCGACCTCGCGTGGGGCGGCTCCGGCGAAGGTGGGCGATGAACCCCACGCCCCGACCGCGCGGGCGTGGCCTCGCGCTCGCGCTCGCGCCGATGGATGGCATCACCGACGCGGCGTGGCGCGAGCTCGCGACCGGGGTCGGTGACGACGACAGCGGCATCGACTGGTGCGTCAGCGAGTTCGTGCGCGTGACCCACTGCGGCGTCGGTGCGGCGGTGTTGCTGCGCGAGGTGCCCGAGCTCGCCCACGGCGGTCGCACGCGCAGCGGCGTGCCGGTCGCGGTGCAGCTGCTGGGCGGCGTGCCCGGACCCATGGCCGACACGGCCGCGCGCGCGGTCGAGCTGGGTGCGCTCGCGATCGATCTCAACTTCGGTTGTCCGGCCAAGACCGTGAACAACCACGACGGCGGCGCTGCGCTGCTCAAGACGCCGTGTCGCATCGAGTCGGTGGTGGCGGCGGTGCGCGCCGCGGTGCCGCCGCAGATCCCCGTCAGCGCCAAGATCCGCCTGGGCTGGGACAGCAGCGCGACCGTGGTCGAGCTGGCGCGCGCGGCCGAAGCCGGCGGTGCGGCGTGGCTGACGATCCACGCGCGCACGCGGCTGCAGCTGTACGCGCCGCCGGTGGACTGGGGCGCCATCGGTCGCGCGCGCGCGGCCGTCGGCATCGACGTGGTCGCCAACGGCGATCTGTGCCGGGTCGCGGACGTCGAGCGCTGCGCCGCGGACAGTGGCTGCAGCGCGTTCATGATCGGTCGCGCGGCCATGGCCGACCCGTGGTTGTTCCGCCGCATCCGCGGGCTGCAACCCGACGGCGAGGTCGATGCCGTGGCGCTGACGCGCCTGGTCGAGGGCTACGTCGCGAACCTGCGCGCGCGCGGCGGCACCGAGTCCATGGCGCTGGCGCGCGTCAAACAGTGGATGCGCTTCGCCGCGGCGCTGCACGAACCGGGCGCGCGCGCGTTCGAGGCGATCAAGCGCTGCAGCAGCCTCGCGCAGGCGCAGCCGCTGCTCGCGGCCGCGTTGGCCTCGCCCGAGGGCGTCAGCAGCCCGGGCCGTCGAGCTGCAGGTCCTCACCCTGCAGCGTCCAGCTCGCACCCAGCTTCTTGCCCTGCGTGATCACGCGCTCGCGCACGCGCTTGCCCATGCCGCCGGTCGCCGGCACCGGATGGGGCCCGCCGCGGCTGCGCTTGATGTACGCGGGGTGGAACACCACCTGCTGCAGGCACGCGCGTGCGCCGGTGCTCGCGGCCTTGATGCGCAGCACCCCGGTCAGGCGCGGGATGTCGTTGGTGTTCTCGAACAGGAAGTTGCCCAGCGAGTACGCGATGAGCCCGTCGCCGTGGCGCTCGATGCCCTGCAGCACGTGCGGGTGGTGACCGATCACGAGGTCGGCACCGGCGTCGACGAGCGCGTGCGCACCGCGGACCTGCGCGGAGTTGGGGGCCTCGGCGTACTCCTCGCCCCAGTGCACCACCACGATCACCAGATCGTGGTTCGCCCGCGCCTCGCGGACCACCGGCGCGACGTCCTCGTCGAGGCGATCGGTCTCGAGGTACGGCAGCACCGGCATGCCCTCGCGCACCGGCGCGTTGGTGCGCGTGGTGATCGCGACGAAGCCCAGGCGCCAGCCCTTGGCCTCGACGGTCTCGACGCGGAACACCGGCGGATCGCGGCGCGCGGCGCCGAGCCCGACGATGCCGAGCTCCTGCAACAGCACCGGCGTCTGCTCGATGCCGTCGATGCGTTGATCGAACCAGTGGTTGTTGGCCAGGCTCATCACGGTGAAGCCACCGCGCTGCAGGTACTTGGCCATCTCCAGCGATGCGCCGAAGCGATAGCGCGAGCCGATCGGGCTGCCCTCGGGCAGCGTCCGCACCAGCGGCGTCTCGAGGTTGCCGACGACCACGTCGGCCGCGAGCTGGGTCTTGATCTCGTCGAAGACCGGGTTGCCCTCCTCGGGGATCGGGTCGTAGCCGCTCTCGCGGTAGCGGCCGAAGATCACGTCGCCGACGAAGGTGAGCTCGAGCGCGTCGGCGCGGGTCGGCGCGGGCGCGGGCTCGGGCGTCGGCGCGGGCGCGGGCGCGGCTGCGGGCTCGGGCATGGGCGCGGGCTTCGCTGCGGCCGACGGCGCGGGTGCGCTCGCGACCGCGGGCGGCGGATCGGCGGGGGCTTCGGCGCCGTTTCGCGCGCAGCCGAAGGCGGGCAGCAGCAGGGCAAGGACGCACAGCGAGCGCATGCGGGCTGCGACCATAGCGCGTTGTCGCGAACGCTCAAAGCTTCGGGAAGGCGCGGCTGCACTGGTCGAGCAGCCACGGCAGCTCGCCCGCGGTGTCGGCCAGCGACAGCGCCACGCACACCGCCGCCGCCGGCGAGGTCTCGGCCTCACAGGCCGCGCGATCGACCTCGTGGGTCGCACGCAGGCGCGAGTGCTGCTCGCTCGCGTCGGCCTCGGTCTGCGCGTAGAAGTCCGCCGCGGCCGCGAGCATCTGCGCACACGCGGTTGCGGCGTCGGGCAACGGCTGCGGCAGCCGCGGCTGCATGCGCAACCGCAGCTGCTGCGCCATGCCGTCGTAGTCGGGTTGATCGTCGATGCCGCGCGAGGGGTTGCCCACCGGCAGCGTGCGGCCGTCGCCCCGACCGGCAGCGCCGCCATCGGCCCCGCCGCCGTCGCTGCCGCTCGGTCGCGGGCCACAGGCGCCGCAGCCGGCGAGCAGCAGCGGCACCACCGCGAGCACAAAGCGATCGCAGCCGCGACGCATCGCCGCTACGATACCGCACGATGTCGACCTCGCGCACGACTGGATCCCACGTGGCCCACCGCGCACTCGACCGCGCACGCCGCTCGCTGCCGGCGATCGCGGTCGCCGTGCTCGTGGGTGCGGCTGCGCCCGCGCACGCCGATCCGACGCAGCCCGGCGAGCTGACCCACCCGCTCGTGACCGCGGCGACGTGCCAGAACTGCCACAGCTTCGGCAACATCGCGCCGCACGAGGCCGATCCGCTCTACGCACCGTTCTTCGGCTGGCAGGGCACGATGATGGCCAACGCGGCGCGCGATCCGGTGTTCTGGGCCGGCGTCGCGATCGCGTCGCAGGATCTGCCGGGCGCCACCAGCGAGTGCATCCGTTGCCACTCGCCGCGCGCCTTCCTCGAGGGCCGCGGCGATGCGACTGCGATCGAAGACCTGCTGCCCGAGGACATCGCGGGCGGTGTCGAGTGCGAGCTGTGCCATCGCACGACCGAGGATCTCGCGACGCCACCAGGCAACGCGCAGTACCAGGTCGACGACGTCGCGATCGACGGCGCGGTGCCGCGTCACGGCCCGTGGACGTACGAGGGCAACGTCGGCAACCCACCGCACGAGTGGGTGCAAGACCCGTACACCGGCAGCGCGCGGCTGTGCGGCACCTGCCACGACGTGACCACGCCGCGCCAGCGCGTCGACGATGCCGGCGTGGGCATGGGCGTCGACTTCAACGAACAGCGCACCTACTCGGAGTGGCTCGGCAGCGCGTTCTCGCAGCCCGGCGACGACTTCCGTTCGTGCCAGGACTGCCACATGCCCGCGGTCGACGAGATGCCGGGCTGCTTCGACAACGCCAACGCCGGCCTCACCCACGCAACCGGCGGCCGCCGTCACGATCTCGTGGGCGCCAACCGCTTCATGATCGAGCTGCTGCGCGGCATCTACGGCGACAGCGGCAGCGGCGAGGTCTCGGACTTCTTCTACGACAACGCCATCGACATGCTCGATGCGTTCATCGCCAGCGCGGCCACGCTCGACGCGACCGGGCCGCGCTCGGTCGATCTCGGCACCGGCCTCGCCGGGCTCGAGATCACGGTCACCAACGAGACCGGCCACAAGCTGCCCAGCGGCTACTCCGAGGGGCGCGTGATGTGGCTCGAGGTCATCGCCCGCTACGGCGAGCAGGTGGTGTGGAGCTCGGGTACGTGGACGCAGGGCACCGGCATGGAGACCGACGCCCAGCTTCGCACCTACCGCGCGATCGCAGAGGACTTCGACGACGGCGCGACCTTCCACCTGCTGCGCAACAACCACTGGGTCGAGGACACGCGGATCCCACCGCGCGGACTGATGCCCTCGATCGAGACCGACCCGGTCGGCGATCGCTACACCCTGCAGGGCGACGGCACCTGGCCCAACTTCGACGTGGTCGACTACGCGTTCGACGGCCGCGACGACATCGTCGACGCGACGCCCGAGGTCACCGACGACGACGTGCTGCAGGTCGACGTGCGGCTGCTGTATCTCATCAACACGCCCGAGTACGTGCAGTTCCTCGACGACGAGAACTCGACCAACGCCGCCGGCGCGAACGTGCGCAGCCTGATCGAAGATGCCGGCGGTGCGGTGCCGCTGCAGCTCGCGACCGCGCAGCTGTCGATCCCGATCACCGGCTTCGGCGATGGCGGCGGCTCGAGCTCCGGCGGCAGCACCAGCGCCGCCGACACGTCCGGCGGTGGCAGCTCGGCCGGCTCGGGCGCGAGCGCGACCACCGAGGCGAGCGCGAGCGCCAGCGCGAGCGCGGGCACCGGCACCGGTGCGGACAGCAGCTCCGGCGCAGGCGCGGGCGAAGGCGGCGGCGGCGAGGGCTGCAGCTGCGATCTCGGCGCGACGCCGACCGGCGCGCTGCCGTGGCTGGCGGCGATCGTGGTGCTGCGTCGGCGGCGGCGGGCATGACCGCGCGCGCGCCCGCGACGATCGCCACGCTGCTCGCGCTCGGCTGCAACCCGCCGACGCCGA
>JAIBBS010000206.1 GCA_019694555.1 Nannocystaceae bacterium | reverse complement strand
GCGCGCGCGAGCGCGACGGCCTCGGCGCGCAGCACCTCGACGAAGCCCTGGCTGCTGCGCGGGTCGAGCCCGTCGCTGGCTTCCATCGACGCATCGGCGGGGTTGTACAGCGTGGCGGCCACGCCCCGGATCGCCTGCACGAAGGCGTTGCCCTTGTACAACCCCAGCTCGACCGTGCCGCTGGCCGGCTCGGCGAGCACGTCGATGCACGCGAGCGCGGCGCGTGCGGCGGGATCGAACAGGCGCCCGTCGTAGGTCGCGTCCGCGACCAGTCGCGACATCTGCCCGAACAGCGCGGTCGCGCGACGGTCCAGCACGCTCTGGTAGATCGCGCGTAGGCCGGTCGCGAGCAGCTCCATGCCTGGCGCCTCGTACACGCCGCGGCTCTTGGTGCCGATGATGCGGTTCTCCAGCGCGTTGGCGAGGCCCAGGCCGTGGCGACCGCCGATGGCGTTGGCGCGCTGCATCAGCTCCAGCGGCGACGCGAACGCGCCGTCGATGGCGACGCAGCGGCCGCGCTCGAACTGCAGCGTCACGCTCTCGAGGTGGTCGGGCGCACGCTGCGGCCACACGCACATCACCGGATCGACGATGAGGCACGAGGTCTCGACGTCCTCGAGGTCCTCGGCCTCGTGGCTGAGGCCCGCGAGGTTGGCGTCGGTGGAGTAGCGCTTGCGCACCAGCGTGGCCTCGAGCCCGAGCTGCTGCAGGTACGCGACCATCTGCGCGCGGCCGGGGAACTGCGCCAGCATGGTCGGGTCGCGCCACGGGGCGTAGACCTGCATGCTCGGCGCGAGCACGTTGGTGTAGCGCTCGAAACGGATCTGGTCGTTGCCGCGTCCGGTGGCGCCGTGCACCAGCACGGTGCAGCCGCGCGCCTGCATCGCGGGCAGCAGCCCGCGCACCGTCACCGCGCGCGCGATGCCGGTGGTGTTCCAGTAGCCGCCGTCGTACTGCGCCAGCGCCTTGATGGTCGCGAAGCAGGCCTCGGCCATCTGCGGCTTGAGGTCGACGATGACCGACTCGGCCCCGACCGCCTCCATGCGGCGCTGCACGTCGCCGATGTCCTGCTCGTCGGGTTGGCCGAGGTCGGCGGTGAAGCACACCAGCGAACAGCCGGCGTCGAGCAGGCGACGGGTGACCGTGCGCGAGTCGAGCCCGCCGGAGACGCAGATGCCCAGGGTGTGGCCTTGGAAGTCGCGGAGACCCATCGAGTGCATGGGTATGCCGTCGTCATGCGGCCTGAACAAGCAGTATTCGCATCGCAAGCGCAGTTTTCTGCATTCATGCATCGATGATGCATGCGCATCAGCCCGCGTCGGGCACCAGCGGCAGGCGCCGCACGTCCGCGGCGGGCTCGACCTGCGCGTCGCGGCGCACCGCCGGGTCGAGCAGGTGGCTGGGCTGCACGTTGCGCATCGCGTTGAGCATCACCGCGCGCACGTTGGGGTTGTCGCGCTCGAGCTCGTCGAGCAACGCGGTCATGCGATCGCGTCGCAGGCTGTCCTGCGAGCCACACAGGTTGCACGGCAAGATGGGATAACCGGCCGCGCGCGCGTGCGCGGCGATGTCCCGCTCGGCGCACTCGATGAGCGGGCGGATCACGCGGAAGCGGCCGTCGTCGGTGGTGTAGACCGCGGGCATCGCCTGCAGCTTGCCGGCGTAGAACAGGTTGAGCAGCAGCGTCTCCTCGGCGTCGTCGCGGTGGTGGCCCAGGGCGATCTTGTTGCAGCCCAGCCGCTCGCCGACGTCGTAGAGGATGCCGCGACGCATGCGCGAGCACGGGCCGCAGTAGCTCTTGCCGTCCGGCACCAGCTCCACGACCTTGGAGTAGGTGTCGCGGCGCACGATCTCGAAGGGCTTGCCGAAGTCCTCGAGCCAGCGCCGCAGCGGCGCGCCGTCGTAGCCGGGCTGCGCCTGGTCGAGGTGGACCCCGACCAGCTCGAACGTGAACGGCGCGCGGGCGTGGGCGCGCCACAGCAGGTCGAACAGCGTGTAGCTGTCCTTGCCGCCCGACAGCGCGACCATGATGCGGTCACCGGGCTCGACCAACGACCACGACGCGATGGTCTTGGTCATGGTGCGCGACAGCTTGCGGATCAGCTCGTCCATGATCGCATTACCGCGTGGGCCCGGTACCCATGACCGTGATGGTCACGCGGCGACGATGCGCGGCGTGCCGGTGCTCCCACAGGTACACGCCCTGCCAAGTGCCGAGATCGCAGCGACCGTCGGCGACCGGCACGGTGAGCGAGCTGTGGGTCAGCACCGTGCGCACGTGCGCGGGCATGTCGTCGTCGCCCTCCTCGACGTGCTCGAACAGGCGATCGCCGTCGGGCACGAGTCGTGATGCGAAGGCCTCGAGGTCGCGCCGCACCTGCGGGTCGGCGTTCTCGCACAGGATCAGCGAGGCGCTGGTGTGGTGCACGAACACCGAGCACAGGCCCTCGTGCACGCCGCTGCGCGCCACGATCTCGTGCACGCGGCCGCTGAGATCGAGCATGCCGCGGCCGGGGGTCTGCACGATCACGCTCTCGCGTCGCTGCAGCCAGCCGCTCACGTCTGGTACTTCGCCTTCCACTCGTCGTACGGCATGCCGTAGACCATGCGCTTGGCCGCGTCGAGATCGACGCTCACGCCATGCTCGGCGCCGGCGGCCGCGTACCACTTGCTCAAGCAGTTGCGGCAGAACCCGGCCAGGTCCATCAGCGCGATGTTCTGCACGTCGGTGCGCTGCTGCAGGTGTTCGATCAGTCGGCGGAACGCCGCCGCCTCGAGCTCGGTGCGCAGCTTGGGATCCAATTCCGGGGGCGAGTCGGCCATGGGGTTGCCTCGGCCGGCATGGTAGCGGCTACCATCGAGCGGTGGGCGACGGCGACACGGCGCGGCCGCGGCGAGCGAGCAGCGGGCTGCGCGAGCACGCGCCCCCGGCCGCGCTGGCGCCGTACGTCGATCGCACGTGGACGCGCGCAGCGCCGGGGCCCGGCCCCGCGCGGTCGCACCTGGTGCTGCCCGATGGTTGCTGCGATTTCATCGTCGCGCTCGGGCCGGAGCCGGTCGGGTTCGTGGTCGGGCCGATGACGCGGGCGCAGTCGGTGGCACCGCGCGCGGGTGCGTACGTCGGCGTGCGGTTGCAGCCCGCGGCCGCGGCAGCGCTGCTGCGCGAGCGCGCCGACGCGCTGGTCGACGCGCGCGTCGAGCTCGACGCGTGGTGGCGCGACTGGCCGGCGCTGGTCGAGGCCATGGCGCGCGACGCCGACGGCGGGGTCGCGCGCATGCTCGCGCGCGTGCGGACGAGCGTCGCATCGGCACCGCCGCTCGACCGCGAGATCGCCCACGCGGTCGCGCGCCTGCGCGAGCCGGGTGCACCCGACGTCGCCGAGCTCGCGCGCGAGCTCGGCCGCAGCCGGCAACACCTCACGCGCCGCTTCCGCGAGCAGGTCGGGCTCGCACCCAAGGCCTTCGCACGCATCGCGCGGCTGCAGCGGTTGGTCGCCGCCATGGCGTCCACGCCGCCGCGCTGGGCCGCGCTCGCGGCCGAGCACGGCTACGCCGATCAGGCCCACCTCGCGCACGAGTTCGCGGGCCTGGTCGGGCTCACGCCGTCGGCGTGGTGGGCCGGTTCCAATTCGACAAGCCCGGCGGCGCCGCGCCGGGCAAGCTCGGCGGCATGACCGCTCGAGCCCCGCAGCTGCGCCGCATCACCGCCAACCTCGTCGTCGACGCGATCGAGCCGTGCCTGCCGTTTTGGTGCGGGCGCCTGGGCTTCGAGCAGACCGCCGCGGTCCCGCACGAGGACGCGCTGGGTTTCGTGATCCTCGCCCGCGACGGTGTCGAGCTCATGCTGCAGTCGCGCGCCAGCGTCGCGGCCGACGTCGCGCCGCTGGCGACGGAGAGCTTCCGCAGCGCGCTGTACCTCGAGGTCGCCTCGCTCGCGCCGTGGCGCACCGCGCTGGCCGACGTCGCGCGGGTCGTGCCCGACCGCCGCACGTTCTACGGCGCCGACGAGATCCTCGTGCGCGACCCCGCCGGCAACGTCGTGGTGTTCGCGGCCCACAGCGGCTGAGCTTCAGTCCATGGAGAGGAAGCTCCGCTTCCTCTCCCCGTGCCCGGCCATGCCGATCGCGCGACCTCACCCTCCGGTCGCTCCGCGACGAGAGCCGGTCAGCATCCGCGGACAGGCACTCACGCCTCCGCGACGCGGTCGTTGACCGCGATCTCGCCCACGACCGGCGGCTCGGGTCGCGTGAACAGCAGCATCGTGATGCGGAAGCCGCGGGCGTCCTCGACCATCACGCGATAACCGTCGATCTCGACCACGTCGCCGGCCCGCGGCTGGCGGCCGAGCAGCTTGAGCACGAGCCCGCCGACGGTGTCGACGTCCTGGTGCTCCTCGATCGAGCGCAGATCGAGCGCCTCGCCGGCCGGGGCCAGCAGCATCGAACCGGCGACGCGGATCGAGCCGTCGGCGAGCGTCTCGAGATCGGGCTTGGCCGGCGCGTCGTCGGTCTCGTCGTAGATCTCGCCCACGATCTGCTCGACGATGTCCTCGGCGGTGAGCAGCCCGGTGAACGAGTCGTGCTCGTCGAACACCGCGATCATCGGCGAGCCGCGGAAGAGGTTCAGGCGGCCCAGCGACGCGGTCTCCGGTCGGCGCTCGATCGGCCGCAACAGGCCCTTGAGCTCGCGGTTGCCCTTGAGCTCGGCCTGCAGCAGGTCGGCGCGGCGGGCGTAGCCGACGACGTTGTGCGGATCGCCATCGACGACCGGCAGGCGGCTGAAGCCGTGCTCGTCCGCGACCGCCATGTTCTCCTGCCAGCTGCGCCGCAGATCGAGGTAGATGACCTCGCGCGCGGGCGTCATGGCCTCGCGCACCGTGCGATCGGTGAACGCGAGCACGTTGCGCATCAGGCGGAGCTGCTGCGGCTTCAGCTCGCCGGCGGAGTAGGCGTAGAACAGCGCCTGGCCGATGTCGACGTTCTCCTCGTGGTGCGCGCTGTTGTCGGGGTTGCGACCGGTCAGCCCCTGCACGACCACGTTGGCGACGGCGTTGCAGCTCTTGATGAACGGCACCGCGGCGACCCGGAACATGCGCATGAACGGCGCCGTCACGTACAGCACGCGCACCGGCACCACCAGCGCAATGCCCTTGGGGATGAGCTCGCCGAAGGTGACGTGCAGCAGTGCGCCGATGCTCATGGCCAGCGCGGCCGAGAACGCCGCGATGCGCTCGTAGTCGATGAGCGCCGCGTGGATCGCGGGCTCGAGCGCGAGCGTCAGGCCCAGGCTCGTGAGCGTGATGCCGAACTGGCTCGCAGCCAGCATCGCGTTCATCTCCTTCTTCATGCGCAAGACGATCTGCGCGCCGGCCACACCCGCGTCGACGTCGCGCTCGAGCTTGTGCACCGGCACCTTGACCAGCGCGAACTCGTACGCGACGTAGATGCCGCAGCCCAGGATCAGGCACGCCGACAACGACCACGGCGACAGCGCTGCGATCGGCGCGATGACGGCGAGCAGCAACAACGTCAGGACGAGCCCGCGCTTGCCCTGATCGTGCTTGCGCCCGCGACCGCTGCTGACACGCATCCCGCTCCGGGACGCGCCCGCGTCGGACAGCGAGGCGTCCGTTTCGGGGCCTTCGCCCATCGATGCGGCTTCGTTGAGTATCAAGCCCGGCCCGCGCCGGCAACGCCCGGGCCCGGCGGCGGGGCAAACGGCGCGAGATCGGTCGGGATCATGGCTGCGCGGCGACGGTGGCACGGGCCCCCGGGCGCGCGCGCGAGGGCACCGTCCGAGCGACCGGCGGCGCGCGTGAGCCCCCGCTCGTGGAGGCAGCCGGTCCTCGGCTACGCTTGCGCCCATGTTGCGCGTCGGCGTGCTGGCGTTGGCCTGGTTGCTCGGCTGCAACGCCGCGAAGCTCTGCGAAGACCGCGGCGGTGTGTTCTTCGACTCCGAGCTGGACCCACGCCTGCCGGGATCGTGCGTGATGGCGGCCGTGGATGCGGGCCAGCAGTGCACCGAGGGCTACCACTGCCTCGCCGGTTGGTGTGCCTGCTCCGACGGCGCGTACGGCGAGGGCGCAGAGCTGCCCGAGAGCGCGTCGATGGTGGGGACGTGTCCGTCGTTCCCGCCGCGCAAGGGTGACGGTTGGCACTGCGCCGTGGTCGGTGGCCACAAGCACAAACGCGGCGTCATCGCCGAGTGACGGCCGCGCCGGGTCGGATCGACCCGGCGGCCGGCGAGGCTTTGCGGGTCGATCACGAATGCGCGTCCGCGCGCGCTCGTCGGTGCCCGAGCGATGTCCGGTCTCCCACGAGCGCTCGGCACGGTGTTGGCGGCCCGCTTCCGCCTCGACGAGGTCCTGGGGGAAGGCGCGATGGGCGTCGTCTTCCGCGCCGCCGATCTCGCCGGCGGCCCCGACGTCGCGGTCAAGCTCATGCACCCGCGCTTCCGCGACGACGCGCGCATGCTCGCGCGGTTCGACCGTGAGGCGCGTGCGGGCGCGGTGCTCGAGCATCGCCACTGCGTGCGGGTGCTCGGTGCGGGCACCAGCCCCGGCGGTGATCGATTCCTGGTGATGCAGCTGGTGCGCGGCGAGTCGCTGCGCGACGCCATCGACGCCGGCATCGCACCGCGTCGCGCCTTCGCGCTCGCAGCCCAGCTGCTCGAGGCGCTCGCGCACGTGCACGGCCACGGCTTCGTGCACCGCGACGTCAAGCCCGAGAACATCCTGCTCGTGCGCGAGGCCGACGGCGGCGAGACGCTCAAGCTGCTCGACCTCGGGCTCGTGCGCGAGGAGCAGCCGAGCCCGCGTGGCCAGGGGCTCACGCGTCTGGGCGCGCTGTTCGGCACGCCGTGGTACATGGCGCCCGAGCAGGCCGAGGGCGCGGTCGTCGACGCGCGCGCCGATCTCTACGCCGCCGGTGCGGTGCTGTTCGAGATGATCGCCGGTCGCCCGCCGTTTCTCGGCGACTCGCTGGTCGAGGTGTTGTCGCAGCACCTGCACGCGGAGGTGCCGGCGCTGCCGTCGTGGCTGCCGCGCTCGCTCGATGGCTTCGTGCGCACCCTGCTGGCGAAGCGGCCCGCGGACCGACCGGCCTCGGCCGCTGCGGCGCTCACCGGGTTGCGCGCGGCGCTGGCCCGCGCCGCGGCCTCGCCCACGGTGGTGCCGACGCGTGCGTCCGTGCCGATGGCGCTGCAGGCCACCGTCGACGAGCCGCGCCCGCCCTCGATGCTGCGCGGTGCCCAGCGGCAGCAGCGATGGTTCGTCGGCCTGGGCGCGCTCGCGGCTGCGATCGCGCTTGCGATCGGTCTCGGTCACGGTGCCAGCGGCGCGTCGGTGCCTGCGATCGTCGACGCGCCGGCGGAGGCCTCGCCGGTCGCCGCCGCGCTGCCGGCCGTGCCCGCGGTGGCGGTGCAACCCCCGGCGCTCGAGCGCGCCGCGCCGGTGTCCGAGGTCGCGACGTCCGTCCCGTCCGAGATCGCGATCGCGCCCCAGCCCGCGCTGTCGGAGCCCGCGATCACCACGCCGGTGGTCGCCGGCGTCGCACCGGAGCCGGCGACGCGCGGTGCCGCCGTCGAGCACTCGCAGCCGCACAGCAGCGCGCGACGCAACCCGTCGCACCCGCGCGTGCCGTCGGTGCGCGAGCTGCCGCCGCCGCCGCGCGACGAGGTCCCGCGCACGCTGCACGCGGTCAAGCCGCCTCGCGCGGTGCCGACCGCGACGAAGCTGCCCGGCGAAGCCGGCGCGTCGACCGTCGACCGCAGCGGTTCGCTGCCGCAGCTCCGTCCCCGCGTGCGCTGAACCGCGAGCCCCCGTGATAGGCTGCCCGCGTCATGCGCGAGCCTGCGCAGCGCGTTTGGTGGCACGGCGTCGCGTCGCTCGCTGGCGCGGTGGGCATGGGCCTGGTCGCGTCGCAGCTGTTGGGCACCGCGTGTCTGCTCGAGCTGCAGCACGTGCGCGCCTGCGGCGATCTCTACGTCGACCCCGCCGCGGGCGAGGCCTGCGAGCCGGGCCTGCCGATGAGCTACGCGAGCGCCTGCGGGCCGTACCGCGACGGTCGCGGGCAGGCGCGGTGCGACGCGCAGTGTCAGATCGTCGCGAGTGATCGCGACTGCGCGCGCTGTGGCGACAACATCATCGACGACGACGACGACGACACCGACACCGACACGGACACCGGTACCAGCGGCGCCTCCGGCAGCGGCGGTGACACCGGCTTCCACGAGGAGTGCGACACCAGCGAGGTCGGGGACGCGCGCTGCCCCGGTGTGCCGGATCAGCGCCCGGGCTGCTTCGAGTGCCGACTGCAGTGGGAAGACTGCCCGCCGTACTGCGGCGATGGCATCGTCGACCCCTCGCTCGGTGAAGAGTGCGATGGCGGCGGGTTCGTGGTCGAGCTCGATTGCGGTCTGGTGGCCGACTCGCCGTACCAAGGCATCGAGTACGGCTCGGGGCGCACGCGCTGCACCAACTGCCGCTGGGATCGGCGCGACTGCAGCTACTGCGGCAACCACCGGCTCGAAGACGAGATCATGGAGATCGACAGCAACCCGCCGCCGCTGTATTCGCTGCCCGAGGTCTGCGACGGCGAGAAGTTCGACCTCGTCGCGCTCGGGCGGCTGGGCGAGTGCCCCGAGGGCGCCCGGCCCAACTTCTCGTGCACCGACGATTGCGAGCTCGACGTGCGCGATGGCGAGCCGGCGTGTTGCTTGCTGGCGGGCACCGGGTGCGACCCCGACGACGCCACGCGGCCGTGCTGCTCGAGCTACGATGGCGATCCCGCGCCGGGCTGCGTCGAGGATCCCTCGGGCATCACCGCGCCGCGCTGCCGGTGACAGCCCGGGTCGCCCTGGTGTAGAGCAGGGCCGTGGCCTCGGCCATGCAGGCGTACATCGATCGGCTCGCGGCCGGGCTCGACAGCTACCCCGAGTGTCGCGCCAAGGCGTCGCTGTACCGCTCGATGCTGGCGTCGCGACCGGTGGATCCCGAACCGTTGCCGGCGCCGCTGCGCGACCTCGTCGAGCGACCGCGACCGGTGTCCGACTGGATCGCCGAGGTCCACAGCCACGCGCTGATGCTGGCGCTGTTCGATCAGCACTTCGACGACCGCGAGAGCTTCCGGCAGTTCTGCTACCAGGAGCAGAGCAAGCTGTGGTCGAGCAAGCTGTACGCATTCATGATGCGCTTCGTCAGCCCGCAGCGGTTGATCGCCAGCGCGTCGGCGCGGTGGGAGCACTTCCATCGCGGCACCACGCTGCGTGCGACACCGGGCGCGGCGCCGCACAGCGCCGAGATGGTGCTCGAGGGACCGGCGCACGTCTACGACGAGATCACCCTGCTGGGGCTGACCGAGGGTGTGCGCGCGCTGCTCGATCGCAGCGCGATCGACTCGACGCTCACGCTGGTCGAGTGGAGCGCGACCCAGGCGCGCTGGGTCGTGCACTGGAAACCGTGAGCCGCAGCGCCGGGCACGGGACCCTTCTCCTTCCAGTCGCTTCGCGACGAGAGCCCGTCAGCATTCGCTGCCGGGCTCAGTTCGGCGACGGTCCGAAGAAGATGCCGCGGACCAGCGTGAGCGGCTCGCGCTTGAGCGTGCGCCAGGTGAAGTCCACCAGCACGCGGTCGAAGTTGTCGCGCGGCAGGTCCTCGAAGACCTTGCGGACGTCCTCGCGCGGCAGTCCGAAGCGGATCATGCCGCGGCTGTGCTCGATCATCACGGCGTTGCGGAAGCACTCGGCCTCGGGGCTGAGGTTGGGCACCGACAACACGCGGTGGTTGTAGACCAGGCACTCGTCCACGACCTTGGTGTCGAACGCCGGCAGCGACAGCGACTCGGCCTCGCGGTGGAAGAGCGCGCGACTGCGTTGGAGGTAGTTGATGCCCTCGTCGCGCTCCGAGACGATGCCGAGGTCGTGCACCATCGCCACCAGGTAGGCGAGGTCCGCGTCGAGCTCGAGCCCGCGCGCGGCCAGCAGCGCGGTCGCGAAGCGGTGCAGGCGGCGACAATGGTTGCGCAGGCCGTCGCCGTCGTAGGGGCTGACGCGGTCGAAGATGGCGTCGGCGGCGACGCGCAGCGGCGACACTTGCGGGGCTCGTGCGAGCACGGGCCCGGGGGCGGCGGTGGACACGGCGGCGACGTCCATGACGTTGGATGTACCGCGTGCGCGTTGGAGCGGTCAAACGACGTGCGCGCAGACAATGCGACACGGCCTGTGCACGCCGTCGTCGCCGCGGTCGCGGTGGGCTCGCGCGTGTGAGCCGCCACACCCGGTCACGCGACGCGGCGCACGCCGAGGTCGTGCAGCAGCAGCTCGACCACGCGCCGCTGCATGTCGATGCGTCGGCGCTCGGGGAAGCCCATCCACGTCTCGATGCACAGCCCGACGCAGCCGATGGCATCGACGATGACCTCGGTCGACGACGTCGCGACGGGATAGAAGAGCGGATCCCAGTGCTCGTCGTCGGACTCGCGCTCGGCGTTGAGCGCGGCAATCGTGCGATCGATGATCGCGGGCCGCGGGTCCACGCCATACACGATGGTCTGGCCGAACGACGGCGTGACCGCGGGGTCGTAGCGCTTCTTGCTCTCGTGCAATGTCACCACCAGCGCGGGGCGTTCGTCGAGCACGAGGTCCATGAAGCGTCGCGCGAGCCTGGGCTCGCGCGCGGCCGCGTCGGCGTCGCCGGGAAAGCAGCGGTTGAGATCGAGGCCGCCGGGCGCCATGCGCTCGCGCGCGCGGTAGGCCGGTGGGTTCATCACCGGCACGACGATGAGTCGGCCGTGGGTGGGGCGCAGCTGCTCCTCGAGCAGCTCGGCGAGCGCGTGTACGCCAGCGATCTCGTCGCCGTGGATGCCGGCCTGGACCAGCGCGGTCGGACCGGGCTCGGGCGCGTCGAACACGTGCAGCGACAGGGTCGGGGAGAACCAGGTGATTCCGGCCGGCAGCGGCATGGCGTGCCGACACGCTAGCGCGTCGCGGCGCGCGACGCCACGGCCCAGCCGGCGCGCGTCACTTCGTGATGATGAAGTCGCGGCGACGGAACACGCACCAGCTGCCGTCGGCGTTGACCTGGAAGTTCTCCATCAACACGTAGCTCCGGCGAAAGCGCGGGTCCTCGACGATCTTCTTGACCGCCGCGAGCGAGGCTTCCTTGCACTCCTGCCCGCTGTGGATGAGGATCGCCCACTCCGGCATCACCTCGTAGAAGCGTTCCTTGTAGCCGGGACCGTTCTTCTTGGTGTAGCCGCCGGGCAACTGGCTGATCACGGGATCGACCAGGCCCAGCAGATCGAGGATGGGATAGTTGGTGCGGTAGCCGACGTAGCCGATGTCGCCCAGCGCCACGCGTCCGGGCCGGCCGTTGTTGATGAGCCACTCCGCGACCTGGCCCGCGGTGTTGTCCCAGAAACGCTTCTCTTCCTTGATGAACTTCTTGCGTGCGCCCTCGTAGTCGAAGTAGCGGTGCGTGAAGCCCCACACCAGCGCGAGCGCGACCGCGACCATCGCCGCGACGCTGCGGCTCTGCACCGCGTGCCGCAGCGCGACGCACACCAGCACGAACGCGAACGGTTCGGCCGGGGCCATGAAGCGGTAGTAGGACATCCAGTCGCCGCCGACCAAGATGACGTAGATGCCCACCGCCACGAACAACACCATCGCGGTGACGAGCTCGCGGCTGCGTCGCGCCACGCCCAGGCCGAAGCCATAGAAGGTGGCGAACAGCAGCGGGCCGGCATGGTCGAGCCACGCGAGCACGTAGCCACGGCCGTTGCGCCACTGCGCCTTGAGGTCGCCGGTCTTGGCCGCCAGCGTCGCCGGTGTCCACGAGCCGTAGTAGGCGTGGCGCCACAGCAGATGGATCGCGAGCGGCCCGGCGAACAGCAGCCCGCGCACGAGGTTCTGCCGCGCGAACATCTTGCGACCGAGCGCCAGCATCGCCAGGCCCAGGTACATCGGCGCCTCGGGCCGCGTGAGCCCGGCCAGCGCGAACACGGCGCCGGACCACGGGAACCGCGGCGTGTCGTGCTCCTCGAACATCATGAGGATGCCCAGCGCGACCAGGAACTCGAACAGCGCGGTCTCGAGGCCGAACACCGCCCACGTCGCCGAGCACGACGAGGTCGCATACAGCCACGTCGCGACACACGGCAGCGTGCCGCGGGGCTCGAGCCGCGCCGACAGGCGATACAGCACCACCATCGTGCCCATGGCCGCGGCGGCGCCGAGCACCTTGCTGGTCACGTGGGGATCGACGCCGACCGCGAGACCGCCGGCGCACAGCAACGTCCACAGGAAGTTGGTGTAGCCCTCGATGGCCTCGCCGGGGTTGTAGACCAGGCCGTGGCCCGCCACGAGATTCGCCGCGTAGCGAAACGAGATGTACGCGTCGTCGACGGTGAAACGATGCACGTTCCACAGGTTCGCGCCGAGCACGTACATCGGCAGCAGCAGCCCGAACAGCAGCTGCACGCGCGGGCCCGGATCGCGACCGCCGAGCCAGGCCGCGAGCACGCGCGTGGGCGCGAAGCGCTCGTGCAATCGCGGTGGGGTCGGGGCGTCGCTCATCACGGCTCGCTGGGCGCGGGGGCCTGGGGCGTCGCGGGCCCCGTGCGGCGGGCAAAGTACCACGCGCTGCCGGCGAAGGCAGCCGCGCCGGCCAGGCCGCAGACGTAGGAGAAGCGCAGGAAGAAGTCGATCCACGACAGGTCGGCGTGGGCGAAGTTCTTGAACAGCAGCACGCCGATCGAGCCCAGGTAGCCGAACGCGTCGGTCACGTAGATCATGAACACCGCGGTGCCGACGGCGCCCGTGGCCGCGATGAGACGATCGAAGAGCACGGTGCCGAACGGCACGTAGCCGAGGTAGAGGCCGATGCCGATCGCGGTCATCCACACCGGGCCCGAGACCACGCCGAGCTCGAACAGCGCGGTCGAACCCGCGACCAGCACCGCGCCGCCGGCCATCAGGCCGTGCACGGCGAAGAAGGCGCGGCGGTTGTCGCGGACGCGGTAGATCGCCGCGAGTCCGGCGACGACCGCGAGCGCGACCGGGATCTCCGAGTACGTGAACATCGCCGGCGCGTCGCCGTAGCCCAGCGCGTGCCACAGCTCCGCGGCGAAGTTGTCGCGGAAGTCACGGTACGCGGTCAGCATCACGTGCGCGCCGGTGAGCACGAGGATACCGAGCGCGAAGCGGCGCACGAACGCGAGCCGCTGTGCCGCGAACATCGGCTCGCGGCGCGTGCGGGCGGCCTCGTCGGTCGCGGTCGGCTGCGGCAGGCGGGCCAGCAACCACACCGCCAGCGCGAACGCGGGCATGAACAACAGCCCGGTCAGGCTCGGCATCCACGCCTCGGACACGCCCTGCGCGAGCAACCAGCGGCCGACCGATTTCACCGCGCCGCTGGCGACGATGTACGAGGTCGACAGGCCCGCGCCCAGCAACTCCGTGGTGCGGCGGCCCTCGAGGAAGCCGAACACCAGGCCCCAGACCGCGCCCAGCGGCAAGCCGTTGCAGAACATCGCGACCACCTGGCCCGAAGGTGGCAGCACCGCGAACGCGACCAGCGCGAGCTCGGCCGCACCGATGAGCCCGACCAGTGCGAGCGCGCGGCGACGCGGCGCGATCTCGGAGACGAACTTGATGCCGAGGAACTTCGACAGCGCGTAGCCCAGCACCTGACCCAGCACCAACGCGATCTTCAGGTCGAGGCCGAACACGGCCTGGCCGGCGAACGGCGCGGCGGCGAAGGGCTTGCGCACCGCGTACATCGAGAAGTACGCGACGAACGCCGCCGCGGTGGCGTAGCCCGAGAACGCCGGCGTCGACGCGCGGACGAGCCAGGCCTCGATGCGCGCGGCCACGCCGGCACGCGCGCTCATGGACGAGGTCCTCGCGCGCGTTGGGGCAGCGCGCGCCCGAGCAGCGACATCGACACGCGCCCCGAGCCTCGCCGTTGCGCGCCCACGTGCGCAACCCGGGCGCATGCGAACGCGCGATCGGGCCCGGCGGCGGCGAGCGCGGGGTGCCGTCGCGCCGCGAGCGGGCGGTCCGGGCCCG
>JAIBBS010000024.1:45000-60762 GCA_019694555.1 Nannocystaceae bacterium | reverse complement strand
TCGGCTCCGCGGCGGGTGCCTCGGCCGCCTGCGCCTCGGCGGCCGGCGCGTCGGCGTCGCGACGGCGTCGACCGCCGCGACCGCGGCGGCCATCGGCGGCATCGCCTTGGAACGGCGCCGCAGGCTGCAGCGCATCGACCACCATCGTGTGTCCGGTCTGCGGCACGGGACGCACCTCGGTGCCTCCACGCGGCGTGTCGATCGGCGTGGCGGTCGATGCCGCGGGCGCGGCAGTCTGCACGGTGCCCGCGACCGCGGCCTGCCGTGGCGGCGCGGTGGTGCGCGACGATCCGGTGCTTCGCTCGGCGGATCGCTGCGACGACGCGCGCGGAGCCTCGGCCGCACGCGCGGGCTGAGGCGACGACGCGCGCACAGCCTCGGGCGCGCGTGCAGGCTGTGGCGACGACGTGCGCGCAGCCTCGGGCGCGCGCGCGGGCTGGGCCGACGACGCGCGCGGAGCCTCGGCGGCACGCACGGGCACGGGCGTTCGCGCCGACGAACCCGTCGTGCGCGCGGCCGCGGGTGCGGGTGCGGGTGTCGCCGTGGTCGCGTGCGCACCCGAGGGCGGACGCGGTGCGGTCGAGATCGGCGGCGCCGCGCGGACGGGCGCATCGACGGTGCGATAGATCTGCGTGCGCTCGCGCGGCGCAGGTGCGGGTGCACCGGCTTCCCGCGTCTCGGGCTGCGGCTCGGCGGCGGCGCGCGTGGTGCTGGCCGCACGAGCGGCGCGCGAGACCTCGATCGCGGGCACCGGCTTCGCGTGCGCGCCGGTCGGAGCGATGCTCGCCCGCGGCCCGCTGCCACGCGCGCTCGCGTGACCGCCGGTCTTGCTGCGCGCGCGCGGTGCCGCGGCCTCGGCCTCCTCGAGCGTGGGATGCACGTCGGTGCGCGCGGGGCTGCCGGGGCTGGGCGCCTGGAAGTGCGGTGCAGCGCGACGCGGCACCTTGGCCACGAGGTTGGCCGACTCCGCGAGCACCGAGTCGACCAGCGCGAGCACGCCGGTGTCGACGCGACGGCTGGGCTTGGGTCGCCGCGTCAGCTCGTTGAGCTGCGGGTGCCCGGGGTAGCGCTTCTGCATGATCGACAGCAGTTCGTACGCGTCGTCGAACAGACCCTGCTGCAGGTAGAAGCGCACCTCGACCAGCTCGCTGGTGAGGTTGGGCCAACCACCGGGCGGCGCGGCGAGCTCGGACATGCGCGCGCGCATCTCGGTGTTTTCCATCGGCGACGCACAGAACCCGCAGTAGCTGAAGCCCGTGGGGTTGCTGCGCTGGCAGGCCGTGCACACGCGCATCTCGACGCGCGCGTGCGTGGGCCCGAGTTTGGTGCCGCAGGTCGGACAGATCTCGGAGCGACTCATCGCGGGTACGGCCTGCCTCTCGCTGGGTTTCCGGTTTAGGCCGTTCTCGGGCCCGCGCGCAAGCGGATTCGCCCGACCACGGTGGCACCGCGTGGCGGCGTCGCGGCGCGAGCACCGGGTCTGCGACGGCAGCCGGCCGGCTCACACGACGTCGACGTGCATGGTCCTGCGCACGCCATCACGCTCGAACACCACGGTGAAGCGGCGGGCGGCTCGCAGCTGCAGGTAGAGCTGTGGGGCGGACTGCGGAGATTGCACGGCGAGTCCGTTGATCGACACGATCACATCGCCATCGATGAAGCCCAGCTGCCGGGGCAGAGGCTCCAGCGCGAGGACGCGCAGGCCGACCGGACGACCGTCGCGCGCCACCGGCTCGAGCTGCCCGAGCCCGGTGAGCGCGGCCGGATCCGCGCGCAGCCGGGCGGCCAGCGCTGCGGCGACGGTGCAGCGATCACCATCACAGTGGATCGCGTCGTCGTCGACGCGCGCGTGCTCGCGTGGTGGCGGCTCGGGCTCGCGCTCGGGCTCGGGCACCGTGGCCGGCTCGCCGCAGGCCCACGCGAACGCGAGCGAGGCGAGCGCGCGCCGACGCATCAGCGATCGGCCTCGGGGTACGCGTCGACCTCGGCCAACCACGTCCGCGCGCGCGCGTCCGAGGGCATGCGCCAGTCGCCACGGGGTGACAGCGCGACCTGACCGACCTTGGGCCCGTCCGCGGTGCACGAGCGCTTGAACTGATGCGCGAAGAACCGCTGCAGGAACAGACGCAGCCACTTCTTGAGCGTGACGACGTCGTAGTCGTCGCCGAAGGCGATGCGCGCGAGCTCGAGGATCCGCGTCGGCGTCTCGCCGTGCCGCACGAAGTGGTAGAGGAAGAAGTCGTGCAGCTCGTAGGGTCCGATGGTGGACTCGGTCAGCTGCGCGATGGCGCCCTGCGCGTCGGCGGGCAGCAGCTCCGGCGAGATCGGCGTGTCGAGGATCGCGAACAGGGTCTCGCGCAGCGCCGCGGCGTCGGCGGCCCACTGCGAGCCCGGCGTACCCGCGCGCTCGTTGGCGACCCAGCGGATCACCGACTGCATCAGCGTCTTGGGCACGCCCGCGTTCACGTCGTACATCGAGATGTGATCGCCGGCGTAGGTCGACCAGCCCAGGGCCTTCTCGGACAAGTCGCCGGTGCCGACCACGAGCCCACCGACCTGGTTGGCCACGGTCATGAGCACGAGCGTGCGCAGCCGCGCCTGCACGTTCTCGAACGCGACGTCGCCCAGCCCGGGATCGTGTCGCACGCGCTCGATCATCGCGGCGGTGTCGGCGGTGCCCAGCGCCGCCGCATGACCCACCAGCGCCAGCACGTCGCGCGAGGCGTCGGCGATGGTGTGCTCGCGCAGCACGGCGCCCAGCGCCGCCGCCAGCCGCTCGGCGTTGCCGCGCGTGGTCGCGGTGGTGCCCAGGCCCGGCATCGTCACGCAGACGAGATCGGCCGCGGGCTGCCCCACCAGCGCCAGCGCACCGGCGCACACCAGCGCAGCGTGGGTCGAGTCGAGCCCACCCGAGAGCCCCAGCACGAGCTTGGGCCGCCCGAGCGCGCGCATGCGGGTCGCCAGCGCGTTGGTCTGGATCTCGAAGATCTCCCAGCAGCGATCACCGAGCGTGCGCGCGTCGCCGGGCACGAAGGGATGCCGCGCGACGCTGCGGCGCAGCGGCAACGCGACCGCGTCGGCGGCCTCGAACGCGATCACGCGGTGGGGCCGGGCGTGCGCGCGGCTGCACTCGCCGAAGCTGGTCGTGGTCGCGCGCTCGCGCACCAGCAGCTCGAGGTCGACGTCGCTGACGACCAGCTGCGGCTCGCGGGCGAACCGCCGCGACGACACCAGCTCGCGGCCGTTCTCGCACACGAACGCATCTGCATCGAACGCGAGATCGGTCGACGACTCGCCGGGCCCCGCCGCGGTGTAGACGTACACGCACTTGCCGCGATCGGAGGCCGAGCGTGCGAGCAGGCGCCGCAGCTCGGCCTTGCCCACGGTGAAGTTCGACGCCGACAGGTTCGCGATCACGGTCGCGCCGGCCGAGACCGCGTAGACCGACGGCGGGACGTGCACCCAGTAGTCCTCGCAGAGCTCCACGCCGAGCACGAGCTGCGGCTGCTGCTGCGCCGCGAACAGCAGGTCGAGCCCGAACGGCACGCGCATGCCACCCAGGGTCGCCTCGGCGCCGGGCTCGAGGTCGTAGCCGGCACGGAACCACCGTCGTTCCTCGAACTCGCGGTAGTTGGGCAGGTAGGCCTTGGGCACGGCCCCGAGCACGCGGCCGCCCTGGATCGCGATCGCGGCGTTGTAGAGCGCATCGCCGACCCGCACCGGCGCGCCGACCAGCGCCAGCGGAGCGAGCGCGATCGAGTCGGCGCACAGCTGCGCGATGCCGGCGTCGACCGACTCCTGCAGGTGGCGATCGTGGAAGAGGTCGCGCGCGGTGTAGCCGGTCAGGCCCAGCTCGGGGAACACCGCGACGGCGCAGCCCTCGTCGTGGGCGCGGCGCCACAGCGACACCGTCGCGGCGACGTTGGCGGGCACGTCGGCGACCGCGACCAGCGGCACCGCGGCAGCGATGCGGGAGAAGCCACGGAGGGTGCGAGGCGACGTCACGTGGGCCGCCGCAAGCGTGCCCGCGGACGCGCGACGGTTCAAGCGGGCTGCGGCGCGGCGCCGTCGTCGGCCGAAAGCGGTGCGAACAGGTCGTCGACGTCGCCCTCGGTCCAGGGCATGCCGCCCGAGCCTCCGCTCTGGAGCAGGGCATCGGCGAGCGATTGCTTGCGCTGCTGCAGCGCGATCATGCGCTCCTCGACCGAGCCGGCGATGATGAGCTTGTAGACGAACACCGGCCGGGTCTGACCGATGCGATAGGCGCGGTCGGTGGCCTGGTTCTGCGCCGCGGGATTCCACCACGGATCGTAGTGGATGACCGTGTCCGCGCGGGTGAGGTTGAGCCCGGTGCCGCCGGCCTTGAGGCTGATGAGGAACACGCGCACGCGGCCGGACTGGAAGCGATCGACCTCGGCCTGGCGATCCGCGGTCGCGCCGGTCAGCAGCGCGAACTCGATGCCCTGATCGCGCAGCGCGTGACCGATGAGCGCGAGCATGGTCGCGAACTGCGAGAAGATGAGGATGTTGCGGCCCTGCGACAGCTGCTGCACCACCATCTCCACCAACGCGGAGAGCTTGGCCGACTCGTCGATCTCGCGCGCGACGCCCATGCGCACCAGCCGGGGATCGCAGCAGACCTGCCGCAGCTTCATCAGCGCGCCGAGGATGTCGATCGCCGCGCCGTTGATGCCGCGCTGGCGCACCGCCTGGCGCACCGCCGCGTGGCCCGCGAGCCGAATGGCCTCGTAGAGATCGCGCTGGCGCCCGTGCAGCTCGATCGCGCGGACGATCTCGGTCTTGGGCGGCAGCTCGGTCGCGACCTGATCCTTCATGCGCCGCAGCACGAACGGCGCGATGCGGGCGCGCAGACTGTCGAGCCGCGCGGCGTTGCCGTCGCGCTCGATGGGCTGGCGGAACACGCCGCGGAAGGTCGCGGCGTCACCGAGCAAGCCCGGCACCAGCAGATCGAACAGCGCCCACAGCTCGTCGAGGTTGTTCTCGATCGGCGTGCCGGTGAGAAACACGCGATGGTCGGCGTCGAGCGACTTGACCGCCTGGTGCACCTGGCTGCGCGGGTTCTTGAGCGTCTGCGCCTCGTCGGCCACCAGCATCGAGAAGCGTGCACCGACGAGCGCCTCGCGGTCGCGCACCAGCAGCGGATACGAGGTCACGACCACGTCGTGATCGGGCACCTCGTTGCGACGACGGTGGCGCTGCGCGCCGTGCAGCTCGAGCACGCGCAGATGCGGTGCGAAGCGCTGCAGCTCGCGACGCCAGTTGCCGACCAGGCTGGTCGGCGTGATCACCAGCGCCGGCGCGCGCATCATGCCGCTGGCCTTGCACGCGACGATGTGCGCGATGGTCTGCAGCGTCTTGCCCAGGCCCATGTCGTCGGCCAAGATGCCGCCCTGCCCCAGCTCGGCGATGCGCTGCAGGAAGCCGACGCCCAGGGCCTGGTAGGGCCGCAGCGTCGCGCGCAGCCCCTCGGGTGTGGGCGCCGGCGCCGGCGGCTCACGCAGGCGTTCGACCGCGCGGCCGTGACCGCCGACCCAGCGCGGCCGCTGCTCGCCGAACGCCGCGTCGATGCGATCGATCCAGTCCGGCACCAGCTCGGGGATCCGCAGCGCACCGCGGTTGCCGCTGCCCTCGACGCCGTAGAGCTCGGTCAACACCGCGAGCAGGGTCTGCAGCCGCTCGGCCGGCACGATCAGGTGGCGGCGATCGCCGAGATCGACGATCGCGGTGCGACCGACACCGCGTGCGATGCGTGCCAGACCGCCCTTGCTGTGGATGATGTCGAGCAACGTCGGCAGCAGATCGACGCGGCGTCCCTCGACCTCGACGCCGAGCTCGAGCTCGAACCATCCGCGATCGTCGGACTCGAGCGCGCCATACCACTGGCTGCCGTCGATGATCTCGAGGTCGAGCTCGCCGTCGACCTCGACCTGCCATCCCAGCGCGCGCAGCCGCGGGATCGCGTGGCTGCTGAAGCTGCACAGTCGCGCGGTGTCGCCGTGGGGATCGACGACGTAGTCGATGTCCGAGCCCGGCGGCGGCGCAGCGTGTTCGAGCGCGTCGACCTCGACCGGCCCGAAGCCCTCGAGCACGCGTCGCGCGTGGGCCTCGGCCTGCGCGTCCCGCTGCACGCGTCCGGGCGTGGACCCCGACGCACGCACGACGACACCGCCGTAGTCGAACGACAGCTCGAGCGCTGCGGTCGAGATCTCCTGCACGTCGCCGTCGCCGGCGATGACCAGGGTCTCGGGCACGACCCGCAGCACCGGCGTGCAGCGCCCACCGGCCCACGAGGCCCCGGGCCTGGCGTTGTCCGTGCGTGGGCGCGCGTCGTCGGGTCCGGTCACGATCGGCGCATTATGGAAGAAGTCGGATCGCTGTAAAGTATCCGGTGCGGACTGCTCGGGTCCCGTGCACGGCAGGTGCAGGGGGCGGTTGGGGCCGCCGGACGATGATCGGCAGCGACACCGACAGGACCTCGGGCTCGCGCTCGCACCACGCGCGGCAGGCCGCTGGCAGCGAAGCGGCGCACTCGCGCGAGTCGCGGGCCGAGGCCGCTGCGATCACGGGCGTGGGCCTGGGCCTGCGACCGGAGCTCGCGGCGATGCTGCTGGGCGCGCACGGCCGCTCGGACGCGGGACCCGATGCCGGCGCGACCCGGGTCCGCTTCGTCGAGGTCGTCGCGGAGGCCTGCATGGCCAACCCCCTGGCGCGCCGTGAGGCGCTCGCGGCCACCGCGCTTTGGCCGGTCGTGCCCCACGGCGTGAAGCTGTCGCTGGGCAGCGCCGACGGCATCCGCGAGGACCACGCGGCGCGGCTGGGATCGCTGGCGCGAGAGCTCCGGGCACCCTTGGTCTCCGAGCACGTCGCGTTCACGCGCTCGGGCACGCGGGACATCGGGCACCTGACGCGCGTGCCGTACACCCACGCGGCGCTGCGGGTGCTCGCGCGCAACGTCGCCCGCGCGCGACGACACCTGCCGGACGTGCCGCTGCTGCTCGAGAACGCCGCGGCCACGGTCGTGTGGCCCGAGGACGAGCTCGACGAGCCGGGCTTCTACGCGGCGCTGGTGCGCGCGACCGGCTGCCCGCTGCTGCTCGACGTCGGCAACCTCTACGCCAACGCCGTCAACGCCGGCCGCGATCCCGAGGCCGAGTTGTCGGCGTTCCCGCTCGACGCGGTGGCGATGTTCCACATCGCCGGTGGCGCGTGGGAGCACGGCTTCTACTTCGACACCCACGCCGATCCCATCATCGAGCCGGTGTTCGCGTTGCTCGCGACCGCACTGCGGCACACCGGACCGCGACCGATCCTGCTCGAGCGCGACGACCGCTTCGACGATCCCGCGGGGCTCTCCGCCGAGCTGTGGCGACTGGCGACGATGCACGACGCGGCCGGCCCCGCCCGCGAGCGCACCACGCCGGCCGCGGCAGCCGTGGCCGACGGCGGCGGCGACGATGCGCAGCTGGCTGCGGATCAGCACGCGCTCGCGCTCGCGTTGACCGAGGTCGAGCCGCCGCACGGGGCGATCGCGGCGCGCTTCGGCGACGACGCGCTGCAGCGCACGCGCACGATCCTGGCGCGCAAGCGCATCGACGACGCGCTGCCTCACCTGCCGCAGCTGGCCCGCGTGGCCGCGGCGGTGCGACCCCACGCCGAGGCTGCGCTCGCCGGCACCGCCCGCGCCGAACGCTTCGCGAGCCTGTCGGACGCGTGGCGCATCGTCGAGCGTGCGCGCACCGACGCGAGCCTGCGCGACGCCGCGGCGCTCGACGGCCTGCTGCTGCGCGCGAGGTTCCGCGCACCCGCGGCCGACGGCGCGCTGCGTCCCCGCGCAACCCCCTTCGTCGGCCGCACGCGCGCGCACGGCCGCGTGGCCTGGGCCTTCAAGGGCCCCGGGCGCAGCGCGACCGTCCACCTCGTCCACCCCCAGCCTCGGAGCCGAACATGACCGTCGACGATCCCCGCGTGGCCGCCCTGCCGCCGCGTACCCGCGAACACCTGCTGCGCCTCTCGGATGCGCTGGCCGAGGGCTTCGGCGACGACCTCGTGGGCGTGCTGGTGCACGGCAGCCTCGCCCGCGGCGGCTTCGATGCCGAGCGCAGCGACATCGATCTGATCGTGGTCGTGCGCCGCGACGACCGCGAGCGGCTGGCGGCAGTCGGCCCCGCGCTCGAGCTGGCGCGACACGCCGCGCGCATCGAGGCGATCCTGCTGCGCCACGACGAGCTCCACAGTGCCGCGGACGTGTTCCCGCTGCTGTACGACGACATCCGCAGCCGCCACATCGTGCTGCGCGGCAGCAACCCCTTCGCAGGTCTGAAGATCCTCGACGAACACCGACGGCTGCGCATCGAGCAGGAGCTCCGCGAGGCGCGGATCCGACTGCGCCGCGCGCTGACCGAGTGCGCGAGCGTGCCGCGGACGCTCGCCGGCGCGATCGAACGCAAGCTCAAGCAGATCCGCGGCCCGCTGTTCGCACTCGCGAGCCTGCGCGGCTTCGCCAGCGACGACGGGCTCGCGGCGGTGTTGGCCGCGTGCGCCCAGCACTGGTCGCTCGAGCTCGAAGCGCTGGCCCGCGTGCGCGAGGCACCGCTGCCGGCCTACGACGCGCTGGTGGCATTGCTCGACGCCGCGATCGCCGATGTCGATCGCGCCCACACCAAGGAGACGCCATGAGCTGGGCACTGTGGTTCGACGTGTTTCCGTTCAACATGGCGCCGGGTCCCGGCTTCATGATCCTCTACCTGGTGTTCGCGCTGGTCGCGTTCCCGCTGCTGCTGGTGCTGCGCACTCTCGTCGGCGATGCGCTCGACCGCGCGGCGGTGCGGCCGGTGCCCGGCGCAGGTCCGGGGGGCAGCTACCGCCAGCCCGCGTCGATGCCCGACACGCTCGCGATCGGGCAGCTGCCGCAGGGCGAGCAGCGCTGGGCCGTGGCCTACCTCCGCGACGGCACGCGCGGGCTGACCGACGCGCTCGCGGCCGCCGCGTTCGTGCGCGATCTGGTGACCGCGGGGGCCTCGGGCACGCTCGAGCTCACCGCGGCGCGCCGAATCGACGATCGATTGCTGGCCGAGCTCGCGACCGAGCTGCAGCGCGTCGCCGCCGGCAGCGGCAGCGTCAGTGTGGCAGCGCTGCGCGACGCCGCGGGTGTGGTCGCCGCCCGCAACGAGACCGCGCTGGAGTCGCTGATCGAGCGCTCGAACCTGCGTCGCTCGAACTCGACGCGCCGGATCATGCGGACGTTGTGGTTCGTGGGCGTCGCCGGTGTGCTTTCGATCGGCGTGCTGCGGCTGCTGGTGCGCTACGCGATGTACGGTGCCGGCGCGCCGCTGCCGGTGTTCCTGCTGATCGAGCTGGTGCTGTTCACCCTGATCGGTTTGGGTCTGAGCAACCCCTCGATGTCGTCGGTCGCGGGCACCGAGTACCTGCGCTGGCTCGAGGACGCCACGCTGTCGATGCGCGCCGACGTCGGCAGCGGCCGACGGCGCGACGCCGACGACGTCGAGACCGCGGTCTTGCTCGGTGGCGTGCTCGCGGCCTCCGCCGCGGTGCCGGCACTGGCCGCCTATCACACGACCTACGTGCCGGCCACGACCGTCCACAGCAGCAGCTGCTCGTCGGGCTCGAGCGGATCGAGCTGCAGCGCGTCGAGCTGCGGTGGCGGCGGAGGTTGCGGCGGCGGTGGCGGCTGCGGTGGTGGAGGCGGCTGCTCGTGAGCTTCGCGGTCGTCGACGCGCTGGGCTGGTGCTCGCTCGCGCGGCGCAGCGGCGACCTCGACGGCTCGATCCCGTTGCGCGCGGCCAGGGCGTGCGCGCCGCTGCTCGACGGCAACGCCTTTGGCTGGCAGCTGCGCTGGGACGCCGCGACCACGCTGGTGCGCCGACGCGGCCACTGGCAGCTGCTCGACGACACGATGGTCCGCAGCGCCCGCGCGTGCGCGCCCTACCTCGCGGCCCACGGGCTCGCGCCGCCGTGGTGGTGCGAAGCGCTCGCCGACGGTCCCGTGATCGAGCTCGGGCGCGGACCGCTGGCGCGCCTGCGCAAGCCGGCGCTGGGGCTGTGGACGGGACTGCTGGTGCGGGCCACGCCCGCGGGGCCGCTGCTGTGCCTCGACGCCGGCAATCGCCGCAGCCGCGCGTTCGTGGTGCACGAGCACGTGATCGAGGAGCGCGAGCGCTGGATCCCGCTGCTGCTCGAGCTGCAGCCGCGCGACGACGGCGACTCCCTCGCGCTCGGTGGCGAGCTCGCGACCCTGGCCGCGATCGCGCCCGGGCCCGCGCGGCGCCTCGCGACGCTGGCCGAACACCCGCGGCTGGCGCAGGCGCACCTGGACTTCTACGACGCGCAATACTTCGCGAGCAAGCGCGAGGGCCCCACGCGCAAGTACCGGCGGATGATCGCGGCGCCGGTCGAGGCCGACGCCGACGCCGTGACCGACGCCGTGGCGGCGCTGGCCGGCGACGCAGCCGTGGAGATCGAGGCCATCGCGCGGCGTCACGGCGCCGATGGTGTGCACGACGGCGGCAGCAGCACACCGCTGCTGCGCTTCGCCTGTCGCAACGCGGTGGGCTTTCGCGCGCGCTTCGACGGCCTGCGCGTCCACGTCGAGCCGGACGCCGCCGCGCTCGCGCGACACGCCGAGGCGATCACCGCGCGCTGGCAGCCGCTGCTGCGCGACGACGGCGAGGACCACCGCGGTGCGCTGTGGTACCTCGGCAAGTACTTCACGCCCCACGTCGACGGCGAGCCGCACATGTTCGTCAAGCCCGCGGCTCTGTTCGCGACACCGCCGGGCTGGGCCACCTTGGTGCAGGGCCCGCGCTGGCTCGGCGCGGAGATCCTGCGCGGCTCGATCCACACCGATCGGTTCCACGCCGCGCCCGCGGTGTTCGGCTTCGAGCTGGGCGCACGCTTCGAGCTCGCCGCCGGTGCACCGCTGTCGTGGCTGCTGCCCTACGACCCCGCGGTCGCCCGCGCGGCGCCCGAGCACGCGCCGCCGCTGCCGACCGCCGCGCGCGGCCCCGAGGCGCGCGCATGAACGCGGTGCGCGAGTCGCTGGCGCGCGATGGTTTCACCGTCGTGGCGCTGGGCGAGCTCGCGGCCGTGCGCCTGGCGCAGCCGTGGCTGCTGGTCGACGCCGTGCTCGGCGAGGCACCGTTGCTGGTCGAGGTGCAGCCGATCCGTCCGGTCGCCGGCGCGCGGTCGTTCGCGGCCTCGTCCGCGCCCGCGCCGTGGCACACCGACAGTCCGCTGTGGCGCGGCCGTCCGCCCGAGCTGCAGCTCACGGTGTGCCTGCGCCCGGCCCGCGATGGCGGCGCGTCGCTGTTGCTCGACGCGTGGCAGTGGCTGGCGTCGCTGCAGCGCGACGAACCGGCGCTGGCGCGGCAGCTGCTCACGCGGCCGCGCGTGATGCCGTTCGTGTTCGGCGACGTGCTCGGGCCCACCGCGGCGCTGCGCGGCGGTCGACCCTGCGTCACGCACACGCCGCGGCCGCGACCCGACGATACGATCGCGGTCGCGATCGCGGCAGCACTCGAGCATGCGCCGCGCCAGCGCGTGGTGCTGCGCGAGGGCGAGGCGCTGCTGCTCGACAACCACCGCATGCTGCACGGGCGCGAGGGCTTCGCCGATCCCGATCGTGTGCTCGCGCGGGTGCTCGCGTGGCTCGAGCGGCCGCTCGGTGCCGCGCCGCCATGGACGGACACCGCAGCGGCGATCGCCGGCCACACCGACGCCGTGCTGACGTCGTCGCCGCCGGCGCTGCGTCGCGCGTTCGGCCTCGAGGACGCGCCGCCGCTGGAGCTGGAGCAGCGCATCGTGCTCGCGATGCTCGGCGGTGCACCGCCAGGCGTGCTCGCGCAGCGCTTCGCGGTGCCCGAGCCGGCGCTGTACCGCATGCGCGATCGCGTCACCGGGCTCGAGCCGACGCTCTGGCACACGCGCGATCGCGTCGCCGGGCCCGACGAGCCCAGCCCCGCCGCGCTCGCCGAGGCGTTCAGGATGCTGGACGCAGCGTTCGCATCGCACCGCTGACGTGCTCGCGGACCCACGCGCGCGCGGCCGCGAGCTTGGTCGCCGCGAGCTGCTCGAGCACCGTGTGCTGACGCCCGCGCAGCACCGCGAGCGCGGTGGCGGGCGCACGCCGCGGGTGACGCAGCCACGAGATCGCGAAGAAGCCGCCCAGCAGCGCCAGCTGCAGCGCCAGCAACCGGCGCGGCGACCAACGCGGATGCACGCCGCGGGCGTTGCGACCGCCGCCACGCGAACGCAGCAGCGAGCCGTAGACCCAGGCCTCGTCGCGCACCAGCTCCCCGCGCACGAGCGCCTGCTGGTAGGCCTCGCTGCCGGGATACGGCGAGAACACCAGCACCGAGAGCGTGTGCAGCCCGGCCCACGCCATCTTCGCGATGAAGCCCGCGGTCGCGCGCACGTCGGCAGCGCTCTGCTCTGGCATGCCGATGATGATGCTCGCGTGCGTGACCATGCCCGCCGCGACCGCGCCATGCAGCGATCGCAGCAGCCGCTCGGGCACCACGCGCTTGTGCATGCGCGCGAGCTCGGCGACCGAACCGCTCTCGGGCGCGTAGCAGAAGTTGCGACAGCCCGCGTCGACCATGCGCCGCGCCACTGCCTCGTCGATCGCCTCCGAGCGCGTGCCCGAGGGCAGCTGCCAGGTGAAGCGCAGGCCGCGGGCTGCGATCGCGTCGCAGAACTCGACGATCCACGCCTTGGTCAGCATCGCGGTGAGATCGTGCAGGTCGACGTTGGTGATGCCGTAGCTGCGCTGCAACCACGCGATCTCGTCGAGCACGCACGCGGGGTCGCGCCGGACGTAGCGCGTGCCCCACATGCTCGGCGACGAACAGAAGCTGCAGCGGTAGGGGCAGCCGCGGCTGGTCAACAGCGGCATCGACGGGCCGCGATCGACCCCACCGCCGCGACGCTGGGCGAGGTAGCGCGCGACCGGGAAGAGATCCCACGCTGGCCGGGGCAGCGCGTCGAGCTGCTCGATCCGCGGCGCCCGGCGGTGCACAGCCTGGCGACGGACCACGCCGGCGACGTCCGCCAGCGACGCGCCGGCCGCGACGCGGGCGAGCAGCGCGACCAGTGGGCCCTCGCCCTCGCCTCGGACCACGGCATCGAGCGCGGGGCACTGCGCGAGCAGCTCGTGCGCCATGGCGCTGGCGTTCTCACCGCCCGCGATCAGCAGCGCGCGCGGGTGTGCGACCCGGATGGCCTCGAGCAGCGCGCGGGTCGTGGGCCACTCGTGCAGGAACATGTTCGAGACGCCGATGACCTGGGTGCCCGGCGCGATGCGAGCGACGATGGCCGCCGGCTCCAGTCCGTGCGCGCGCAGCACTCCCGCAGCGGTGTGCAGCGGCCAGCCGTGCTCGAGCGCTTCGCCGGGCGCATCGATGACCTGCACCCGATGCCCCGCCTGGCGTGCCGCGGCCGCGACGTACGCGAGACCCAGCGGCGGCACCGCGCCGTAGTAGCTCAGGCTCCACGGCGCCGTGACCACCGGCGGGCGCACCAGGCAGAGCGAGACCGCGCCGGTCGGCGTCGCATCGGCCCGTGGCTCGCGCTCTGGGCCGTCCATGTCCGCGCGCCATCATAGCAAGGGGCGCAGTCGGCCCGGCCGCTCGTCGCTTCCGCAGCGTGCGGTACGAAAAACGCAGATCGCCACGGACAGGACCCCCACCCGCGGGTACTAAGAGGGACGATGCGTCCTTGGCTACGGGGTTGGGGGATTTCGGCGCTCGCAGCGGGTGCCGCGATGGTGGCGGCGTGCGGGGGCAGTGGCGGTGGCGGCGAGCGCGACACCGATGGGGACACCGGCGGCATCACGACGCTGACCGGCGCCGGCGGCTCGAGCTCGGACTCGGCCGCGGATGCGGATGGATCGGGCAGCGACAGCAGCACCACCGCCGCGCCGTGTCCGGACGAACAGCGCTGCGGTGAGACCGGCTGCTGCGGCGAGGGCGAGGCCTGTGTCGACGGCGAGTGCGTGGTCGACTGCGGCATCGAGGAGCCCTGCGGCCCCGACCAGATCTGCTGTGCCGAGGGCGAGCTCTGCTACGCGGGCAACTGCGTCGTGCCGGGTGACCCCTGCGGCGGGCTCGCGTGCGCGACCAACACCACACAAGAGTGCGACGACGGCGAGGTCTGCGACTCGGGGCTGGGGCTGTGCGTGCCGAACTTCGCCGATCCGACCTGCGCGTTCGAGCCGACGCCGGGCGTGTTCGACCCGGTGCCGCGCTTCAGCTGGGGCGTGCGCAAGGTCCGGCCGTGCACCGACGGCTGCCAGGTCGAGGAGGCGTGCATGAACGACGTGTGCACGCCGACCTGGCCGCACCACGACATCGCCGACGACGACTTCCCCGAGTGGCACCAGGTCGTGATGACGCCGATGGTCGCCGACCTCGACGGCGACTGCATCCCCGAGATCGTCTTCAACAGCTACCGCAACTCGACGTTCACCACCGACGGCATGCTGCGTGCGCTGCACGGCGACGACGGTTCGACGGCGTGGACGCTCTCGGACGCGGCCTACCGCACCGACGCCAGCGGACACCCGGCCATCGGCGATCTCGATGGCGACGGCGCGCCCGAGATCGTCGTGCCCGGCGAGGGCCAGCAGCTGCTCGCAGTCCACGGCGACGGCACGCCGATGTGGGTCTCGGAGAACTACGGCTTCACCGGCGTGAAGAGCGGCTCGCCGTCGCTGGCGAACCTCGACGGCATGGGCGCGCCCGAGATCGTCTTCGGCCGCGCGGTGTTCGACAACGCCGGCGCGATCGCGTGGCAGGCCGGCAGCGGCGCAACCGGGTCCACGGGTGGATTCGGACCGCTGTCGTGCATCGCGGATCTCGACGGCGACACGCGGCCCGAGGTCATCGCGGGCGGCACCGTCTACACCTTCACCGGCACCGTCGGCGTCGACTTCGCGGGCAGCGTGCTGTGGACCGCGACGCCGGCGGACGGCTACTGCGGCATCGCGGACTTCGATCTCGACGGCACGCCCGAGGTCGCGTCGGTGAACTCCGGCCACGTGTACCTGTTCGACGGCGAGACCGGCTCCACGCTCGCCGACTACACCATCCCCGGCGGCGGCGCGGGCGGACCGCCCAACCTCGCCGACTTCGACGGCGACGGCTTCCCCGACCTCGGCACCGCAGCCGCGGATCACTACGTCGTGCTGCAGTGGAACGGCGCCGACGCGTGGACCGAGCTGTGGCTGGCCGACACCAAGGACGGTTCGTCGCAGCGCACCGGCTCGTCGGTGTTCGACTTCGACGGCGACGGGCGCTCCGAGGTCATCTACGACGACGAGTGGTACCTGCGCATCTACCCCGGCGTGGAGCCGGATTGCCCCGGCGGTATGAACTGCGACGGCGTGATGACCGACGAGGAGATCCTCTTCATCGACATCAACTCGTCGCGCACGCGCACGGAGAATCCGGTCGTCGCGGACGTCGACGGCGACTTCAAGGCCGAGCTCGTGATCAGCTCCAACAACGAGTCGGCGCAGGGTGACATCGGCGATGCCGGCATCGAGGTGTTCGAGGATCGCCTCGACAACTGGGTCGCGACGCTGCCGATCTGGAACCAGCACACGTACCACGTGACCAACGTGCTGCCGGACGCGACCATCCCCACGGTCGAGTCCGACAACTGGACCACGCCGCCGGGCTCGCCCTACAACAGCTATCGCCGCAACACGCAGGGCGAGCTGCAGAC
>JAIBBS010000024.1:0-37500 GCA_019694555.1 Nannocystaceae bacterium | reverse complement strand
ACGAAGGGGTTTTGAGCGTCGCTCGCGCGGGAAAAATTCTCCTCGAAGGGGTCCGGTCGCGGGCGAGATCCCCGCCTGGCCGGGCCGTCCGAGGGGGCCCATGCTCGCCGCCGGTGACCCCCGAGCCGCCGCGCCGCCCCGGGATCGGCCTCGGACTGCTGCTCATGCTGGGCTCCGTCGCCGCCTTCACGGCGATGAACGCCGTGGTCAAGGACCTGCGCGGCCACGGCATGTCCACGCTCGAGGTCATGGTCTGGCGCAGCGCGCCTGGCCTGCCGCTGGTGTGGCTCGAGCTGCGCCTGCGCGGCGTGTCGCTGTGGCCCCGTCGTCCCCGCGTGGTCGCGTTGCGAACGCTGCTCGGCTGCTCTGCGATGGCGTCGAACTTCTACGCCGTGCATGCGCTCGCGTTGGTGCAGCACACCGTCGTGCACCTGACGCAGCCGGTGTTCGTCGCGATCGCGAGTCCGTGGCTGCTGCGCGAGCGCATGCAGCTGCAGGCCGTGATCGCGCTGGCGCTCGCGCTGTGCGGTGCGCTGGTGGTGCTGCTGCCGCCCGAACACCTCGCGGGCGCCGCAGCCCTGGGTGCGATCGCGATGCCGCTCGTGCCGGGCTTGATCAACATGCTCTCGGCCGCGAGCTCGGCGTTGGCCCACATCACGCTGCGGCTCGCGACCGGCGACGACGTGCCCACGCGCCTGGACCCTGGCACGCCGCCCGACGCACCTGCGACGGTGGTCTTCCACTTCACGTGGGTGGTCTCGGTGATCGGCACCGCGGTCGGCCTGGCGGTGGGCGACTTCCGCAGCTTGCCGGCGTCGCTGGGCACCGGCGAGGCGCTGGCCCGCATCGGCGCGATGGCGGGGCTGGGCCTCGCGGGACAACTCATGATGAGCAGCGCCTACTCGCGCGCGCCGGCGCCGATCATCGCCATCGTGGCCTATGCCGCGATCCCGATCAGCGCCGGGCTCGACGCGTGGCTGTGGCACACGCCGCTTTCGTGGTCGACGTGGCTGGGCGCCGGCATCATGACCGGCGCGGGCGCGCTGCTGCTGCGCGCCCGCGCGGGCGCGGTCACACCGTCGGCTCGACGACGCGGCCCATGAACAGGATCGCGTCGCTCTCGGTGTCGCGCAGCGCGAACGCGAACGGGTGATCGACCACGACCGGGATCGGCTCCGCCGGTGCCGGTGCTGCGCCCGCCTTCACGCCGATCGCCGTCGCCGCGGCCGCCTCGGTGCCCTCCTCGTCCACCGCGATGAAGGCCTTGTGGTAGGCCTCGCTGACCACCAGCTGCTCCTTGGCCGGCGCGATGCCGGTGAGATCGGCACCGGGGCCGAAGATCTCGACCAGGCCCAGCGACTCGAGTAGCGTGCGCAGCCGCAGCGGTTCGGGTGCCTCGATGCGGAACTTCGGCAGCGCCAGCGCCACGCGCTGTCCGGTCGCGCCGGTGCGGGCACGCTCCAGCCACGCGCGATCGATGCGGCGCTCCAGCGCCGCGAGGCCGTCGCGCTGGTCCGGCAGCACGACGGTGAAACTGTAGCGGCCGTCGCCGTAGGGCAGCTCGAGCACGGTGGCGCCGTCGTGGCGCGCCATCGACATCGAGTCGGTGCGATGCATCATCATCGCGCTGCGCTTGCCCTTGGGCGCGAAGAAGTCGCCCTTGCGCGTCTGGCCCTTGTCGAAGGGGTCGCTCCAGTTGGCCTTGAAGTACACGGCGTTGACGAGCACGAGCCGCGATGCGGGGGTGAGCGAGCCCGCCGGCAGCAGGTCGCGGATGCGCTCGCGGGTCTGCTGCTCGACCCAGGCGTTGATGCGCTTGCGCGCCTCGTCGGGCTGCTTGCGCATCGGCATCGGCTCGAGCGCGGCACCGAACACCCGCGCGCCCAGCTCGAGGTAGGCGGGATCGAACGCGACACCGTCGTCGCCGAACAGGCGGTTGGCGATCTGCAGCGTGACGTCGGGCGCGGGGGCGTTCCACTTCGCGAGCGCGGCGGCGACCGCGGCCTGGTGCGCGGCCGCGTCGTCGCCGGTGTGGAACACCCGCGCGAGCTCGGCGGCGGACTTGCCCCGCGCGCCGGCGTGCAGCATCGCGAACGCCAACGCGATGCTCGCGGGCGACACGATGGTGTTGGCGTCGGCGGGACCGAGCTTGCGGTACAGCTCGATGGCGAAGTCGTCGATGCCGCGCGCGAGCGCGGTCGCGGCCGAAGCATCCACCTCGGGCGGCGGCGTCACCGGGGGATCCTGCGGCTGGGGGCCGTCCGCAGGCGGCGGCGTGGCGGGGCCCTGCGGCGGCCCGCTGGGGCGATCGGTGGCGCTGCAACCGGCAGCGGTCAGGGCGAGCAGGCCGCGCAGCAGGTCGCGGCGGTGGACGGAAGGCAGTCGAGCGGTCACGTGTGCACCAGGCTAACGCGCCGCCCGGTGCGGGTGGTCTACGGCCTCACAGCGCGCGGGTGCGGAGGATCTGCTCGCGCGTGCCCGCCAGTGCGAGCACGTCGGCCTCGCGCAGCGGCGCGCGCGGATCGATCGGCAGCGTCTCCTCGCCGCGGCACCACTCGATCACCGTGACCCCGGTGCGACCGCGCAGGTCGAGCTCCACCAGCGTGCGGCCCGCCCAGCGGCGTCCGACCACGACGCGCTCGAGGATGGTGCCTTTGCCCAGGCCCACCTCCTGGTCCGGCACGCCCGCGCCGCCGGTCCGCACCTGCACGACCTCTTCTTGCTGACCCAGGACGTTGTCGCTGTAGTGCGCGATGAGATCGCCGCGCCGCAGCACGCCCTCGAGGCGTCGCTGCGGATCGACCACGGGCAGCAGCTCCATGCCCGAGCGCGCCGAGGCCAGCATCGCGCCGGCGAGCGTGTCGGTCGCGTACAGCAGCGGCATCTTGCGCGCGGTCATCAGATCCTTCGCGGTCGAGTCGGGCCGCAGATCGCCCTCGAGCATGCGCCGGGCCAGCTGCGTGCCGTTGACGTAGCCGACCACGCCGCCGTCCTCGTCGACCACGAACACCGCGCGCAGCTCGGCGTCGACCGTCAGACGCCGCACCTCGTCGATCCCGGCGCCGAGCGTCAGCACCGGCGTCGGCGGCAGCATCAGCTCGGACACCGTGCCGCGGCGCATGACCTCGGCCTCGCGCTCGTGCTCGAGCACCACGCCGCGGCGGCGCAGGTCGAGCTTGAACAGGCTGTCGCGACCGAGCCGACGCGCGACCACCACCGCGAGGATGCAGCACAGCATCAGCGGCAAGATGATCGCGTAGTCGTGCGTCATCTCGAAGATCATCACGATCGGTGTCAGCGGGGCGTGCATCGTCGCGGCGAAGATGGCGCCCATGCCCACGACCGCGTAGGCCGCGGGCGCCTGCGCCTGATCCAGCGTGATCCCGGCCAGCGCCGCCACCAGCGTGCCCAGGCACGCACCGACGTACAGCGACGGCATGAACGCGCCGCCGAATCCACCCGAGCCCAGCGTCAACGCGGTCGCGACGATCTTGAGCACCAGCAGCGACGCCGCGAGTGCGACCGGCAGCTGCCCGTGCAACGCGCGCTCGACCGTCGAGTGGCCGGCGCCGAGCAGCTCGTTGGACACCAGCGCCGCGAGCACGGCGACCGCGAGGGCACCCACGGCAGGCTTGATCCACGACGGCAGCGACCACGCCTCGAAGCGCGACGCGGTGAGCACGATCGTGCGCGCGAGCGCGGTGCCGATCACGCCCGCCGCGACCGCGAGCAGCAGGTAGAACGCGAGGTCACCCAGGCCCGCACCGCTGTGCGCGCTCAGCTCGAGCGCGACGTCGTCGCCACGGATCGCGTAGCTGGTGAAGGTGCCGCAGACCGCCGCGACGATCAGCGGAATGAACACGGACATCGTGCCGACGTCGCCGCCGATCGCTCCGCCGAACACGATCTCGACGGTGAAGATCACGCCCGCGAGCGGGGCGTTGAACGCGGCCGCGAGGCCGCCCGCCGCGCCGGCACCGAGCATCGCCAGCCGTCGGCGCTGGCGCAGGCCGAAGAAGCGCGCGAGCACGCTGCCGACCGCGGCACCGATCGCGACCGAGGGTCCCTCGTGGCCGCACGAGCCGCCCGAGCCGATGGTCACGCCGGTGCCCAGCCCGCACACGACCGCGGCGCGGCCACGCATGGTGCCGCCGCGCAGCGCGACCGCCTCGATCACCGCGGGCACGCCGTTGGCGGGCGGCTGCTGCACCACGCGCGCCGCGAACACGCGCAGGCCGCCGGCGAGCAGCCCGCCCGCGACTGCGGCGCCGACGATCGCGAGCCAGCGCAACGCCGCGGAGCCCTCGTCGGGCCGCGGGAACGACTCGACCGCGAACTCGATCCACGCCAGCAACAGACCCGCGGCCGCGCCGCTGGTGACGCCGACGAACGCCGCCATCAGGATCACGAAGAGGTGATCGTCGCGCACCGCGGTCGCGAGCTGTCGTCCCAACAACAGGCCCGCGGCGCTCCACAGTCGCCCGACGCGACCGGCCGCCGGCAGCGGCTTGTGATAGCCGGTGGCGTCGAGATCCGGCGCTCGCATCACCGGCATCGAGGTCGTCGAGCTCTCCGGCGCGATGCGTGCCGGGTCGTCGGCTCTGCGCTGGGGCGGGACCTCGGGCAGCATCGACCATGTCACGCTACGGCCGCCGAGCGATGCAGAGCAATCGCCGGCGTGCGACCGCGACGAAGCTGACCCAAGGGCACCCAGGGCCGCGTGGGCACGACGGCGCCCGGCGGCGCTGCGCGGCGCGAGCGTCCCGGGCGTTGCTCGGCCGCCGCAGCGCACGCGGCACGCCGCGCGACGCGACCGCGCCGCACCACAGGCAGGACACGTGAGGACGGCCGATCCGCAAGCCTGCGCGGGTGGGGCCCCGCACGCGCGCAAGTCTCCACCACACGCGCCGCAGCCCTTGCGCTCGACGGGCGCGTCGGAAAGACTCCGACGAACCGATGATTGGATTGACCGCTGGGGGCCTCGGCTCCGTCTCGTCCGCCGCGTTGGGCTGGACCTCGGGCTCGCTGTTCGCGTTCGCCGAGGACAAGGTCCCCAACGAGGCCGCGCAGGCCCTGTCGCCGCAGACCGGCTGGGTGATGCTGGTGGGCGCCATCGCAGCGGTGACGCTGTTCATCCTCCACGGCGAACGTTGGCGCCGCTTCTGGCTCACCGCCGAGGACCCGCGCGCCATCGGCCTTTATCGCATCGTCTTCGGCTTCTTCGTCCTGTGCAACGTCAACGACTTCTGGGAGTACTTCACGTTCCTGTTCACCGACGAAGGCATCTTCACCGCCGACGTCGCGCGACAGGTCCATGCCTCGGCGCAGTTCAAGGGCTTCGGCGACGGACTGACCGACGAGGAGCCGTGGGGCTTCTTCGACTTCTGGGGCTTCGTCGAGTTCCTCAAGGGCCCCAAGTGGTCGCTGCTCTACTTCTGGGACAGCCCGACCGCGTTCTGGATCCACCTGTGGGCGTTCGAGATCCTCGGCGCGATGTTCATGCTGGGGCTGTGGACGCGGCTCACCGGCGTGCTGACGTGGTTCTTGATGAACAGCATCTTCTTCCGGAACCACCTGTTCTGGGAGGGCACCGAGCTGGTCTACCGCGTCTTCCTCGGCTACCTCATCTGCGCCAAGTCCGGCTACGCGTACAGCATCGACAACTGGTTGCGCTGTCGCAAGCTACGCAAGCGCGGTCTGTTGAGCGAGCGCGACGGCCCCGGCGGTGGCGCGGGCCTGGCCCCCGACGATGCGCATCCGCAGGGCCTGCAGGCGATCTATCGCCTGATCCCGGCGTGGCCGCGTCGGCTGATGATGTTCCAGCTCGGCACGGTGTACGCGTACACCGGCATGGTAAAAAACGGCGGTGTGTGGGCCAAGGGCGACGCGATCTACTACGCGTGGAACATGGACCACTTCTACCGCTACTACCCGCAGCGGATCACGGCGCTCATCGGCACGAACTTCCTGCGGTTGATGGCGTGGTTCGCCCACTGGGGCGAGGTCTTCTTCGCGGTGTGCCTCATCGGCGTGCTGGTGCACTGGGCCCGCAGCGAGAAGCTGCCGCCCGAGACCGGCGTGCGCCGGATGCTGCTGCGGTTGTGCTGGTTCACGCTGATCCTGGTCTCGGGCGCGCTCATCTGGGTGACGTGGAGCGTGCACTTCGTGCCGGACATGCCCTCGTGGGCGTTCGTGTCGCTGTGGATCTCGCTGCTGCTGGGCCTGTGGTGGGGCTGGGAACGCGTCGAGCGCAAGCCCATCGTGATCCGCCCCGAGCGCGCGGCCGGCATGATCGCCGGCGTCATCGTGGGCCTGGGCGTGGTGGTGTGCGGGCTGCTCGTCATCGCCGATCTGCCGCACTGGTATCAGTGGCTCGGGGCGCTGGGCGGCTGGCTGGTGCTGTCGGTCGGCGCGATGCTGCGGATCCGCGCCAAGCGTCCGACGTGGTGGGCGGCGATGCGCCGCTTCGGCACCACGCAGATCGATCGCCTGTGGATCTGCCGCTGGGTGCTCGGGCGCCGCATCTGGATCCCGTGGCACCTGTCGCTCATGGGCGGGATCTTCGTGCTGATGAACATCGGCCAGTTCCAGACCGGCATGATGGCGCAGACCTTCATCTTCTTCACCGGACTCGAGGTCGCGGTGGGGTTGCGTTGGTTCGGTCGCTGGCTCGCGCGGCGCGGCGTGCCGTTCATCCCGCAAGACGTCAAGGACGGCCTGCCGCCGCTGCCGGCCGAGGATCCGACGCTGCCGCAGCTGCGACGCGACTCGGCCAAGCTGCCGCAGTGGGCGCTGTTCACCACCGCGGGCATCGTGCTCGTGGGCGTGCTGGTCGCGGCGGTGGTGCAGCCGCAGTGGAACTGGCAGCGCATCTGGTGGGGCGCGCTGCTCTTCGCCGCCGGCGTCGCGTTCCAGCAGTGGCGCGCGGCACGAGGGCAGCCGCTGTCGGTGCTCGATCCCAACACCGGCAAGGGGCGCACGCCGTGGGCCTACGGGCCCTTCGGCCGCTTCGTCGCGGGCGCGCTGCTGATCTGGCACCTCGTCGCGGTGACGGTGTGGCTGCTGCCGGAGAAGGACAGCCTCCACGCGTGGCGTGGCCCGGCGCGGAACGTGTTCGCGCTGTGGCTGACGCGCACGCAGACCGATCAGGGCTGGGGGATGTTCGCGCCCAACCCACCGCGCAGCAACGTGTTCCTCAAGGTGCTGGTCACGGGTCAGGACGGCGAGGTCTACGACATGAAGACCGACGTCTACGCGCCCGAGCGCAAGCCGATGCCGTGGATCTGGAACGATCGCATGCGCAAGATGAACCGCCGCATCATCGGCGGCGAGTCGGGTGACACCAGCTGGTACCGCAAGTGGCACGCGCGCTGGTACTGCCGCCAGTGGGCGCTCGACCCGACGTTGGTCGAGGGTCTGTCGGGCCTGGGCATCCCGCCCAAGAAGGTCGAGCTGGTGAAGGTCTGGTACAAGATTCCTTCGCCCGAGGACGTGCGGCGCCGCGGCTACTACGTGCCCGAGGATCTGCTCGAGCGCACCGGCGAGGAGAAGATCGAGTACACCGAGCAGTGCAAGGGCGCGATCATGGGCCAGCTGCCCAACTGGATCCGCGAGCGCCACGGCCTGCCGCCGCTGCCCGAGAACGAGAAGTACAAGCCGTGGATCAAGCACAAGAAGCGCGCGTGGGAGAAGGCGCATGCGCCCAAGGACGAGGACGCAGAAGAGGACGGCGACAAGGGCGACCCCACGCGCAAGCTCGATGACTGAGCCTGCTACGATGTCCGCGATGACTGCCTCGATCCGCCTCCGCGCCGTGCTCGTGTCCGCGCTGTCGGCCGCGTCGTGGGGTTGTCCCGCGGACGACTACCACGACGCGATCATGGACTCCGACAGCAGCAGCACCACGACCGCGAGCACGACCGCGAGCACCACGGCGACGACCACCGCTGGCACCGGCTCGAGCACCGGCGCGACCGAGGGCACCAGCGGTACCGACGGCACCACCGGCGGCTCGGGCACGACGACCACCGGCGACGAGACCAGCACCGGCGGCGGCAGCTCGAGCACCGGCGGCGGCTCGAGTGGCGGCGGCTCGAGCGGCAGCGGCACCAGCGGCTGAGCGCCGCGTTCCGGTCGCTGCGCGAACGCTCCGAGGACGCTCCGCGTGCTCCTCCCCGTGCCCGGCCGAGCCGGTCACGGGACCCCTCAGCGTCCGGTCGCGCCGCGACGAGAGGCCGTCAGCATCCGCGCACGGCGTCTGTCAGCGGCCGCGCCGACGCGCGCTCTCGGGTGCCGCCGCGAGCAGCATCGTCCGCAACGCGGCGGCCGCGGGCGCGAGCCGATCGACGCCGCGGTGCACCAGCCGCAACGGCCGCCGGATCGGCGTCCGAGCGTCGCGCAGCTCGACCAGGCGACCGAGCTCGAGATCGGTCGCGACTGCGGTGCGGCTGATGAGCGCCTGACCCAGGCCCGCACGCACGCTGCCCTTGACCGTCGAGATGCTGCCGAGCTCCATCGCGACCGGCACGCCGGGGAAGTGGCGATCCATCAGCGCTCGCACGGCACTGCCCGGTGCGAACGCGATGAACGCCAACGACGACGGGTCGAGCCCGGGCGCGGCCACCAGCACCACGCGATCCTCGACGTAGGCCTCACCGCGACGATCGCCGGCGACGACCATGTCGAGCTCGCCGGCCTCGAACGCGTCGACCGCCCGCTCCTCGGGCATCTCGCGCAGCCGCAGCGCCACGCGCGGATGCCGGCGGCGAAACGCCGAGAGCACCGGCGGCAACAGGTACGTGCACGCGGTCTGCCCGCCGCCGATGCGGACCTCGCCGGCGTCGAGACGGCCGAGCATCTCCACCGCGCGATGGGCCTCCGCGACCGCGACCACCGCCGCGCGTGCGTGGGGCATCAGCGCGCGTCCGGCCTCGGTCAGGCTCGCGCCGAGCCGACCGCGATCGAAGAGCCGTGCGTCGAGCTGCTGCTCGAGCCGGCGGATCGACGCGGTCAGAGCCGGCTGCGACACGTGGGCGTGGCGCGCCGCCGCGGTGAAGGTGCCCTGCTCGACCACGAGCAGGAAGTGACGCATCGACTCGAGCATAAGCAAAGCTTATCGAAACGTGCCGAAACATTCATGGGCGTGCTGACCGGATCGACGCCATGCTCGAGGCGTGATCGAGAGCATCGTGTTGTTGGTGCTGGGCGCGGCCGCAGGCCTGCTCAGCACCGTCGCGGGGCTGGGCGGCGGACTGTTCCTGCTGGTCGTGCTCGGCGTGCTGCGGGGTCCCCATCTCGCGCTGGTGCTGACGACGCCGGCTCTGCTGGTGTCGAACCTCCATCGCGCGTGGCTGCTGCGCGCGGACCTCGACCGGCCGCTCGCGCGCACGCTGGTGCTCGGTGTGGTGCCGGGCGCGCTGCTGGGCGCACTGGCGCTGCCGGCGATCCCCGAGGTCGTGATCGCGGCGCTGTTCACCGCCTCGACCACGTTCGCGGTGCTGCGGGCGTACGGCCTGGTGCGGCTGGTGCCGCGCGGCCGCCACATCGCGGCGTGGGCGTTCGTGGTCGGCGCGCTGGCGGCGACCTCGGGCGGCGCGGGCATGCTGCTGGCGCCGCTGGTGCTCTCGGTCGTCGGCGCGGGCAACCGCTACCTCGCGACCATCGCGATCGGTGCGACCGCGATGCACACCGCGCGCGTGCTGGGCTACGGCGCCGTGGGCCTGCTCGCGCCCGAGCAGCTCGGGTCGATCCTCGCGCTGATGGCCGGGCTGCTGCTGGGCAACCTCGCCGGCATGCGGCTGCGCACGCGCGTCGGCGCGGCGGGACAGCGGCGCATCGAGCTCGGCGCGTTGGTGCTCGCGAACGTGGCCGCGATCGCGAGCCTCGTGCGCTGAACGCCCGTCTGCCCGCCGAATCGGGCAGGCACCGCGGCGCGATCGCTTTCGTCTGCGGAGCCGCTGCGCAGACGCGGACGGGTCGCTCAGCGCGACTCGGACTCGCGCTTGCGCGCGCGGTTCCACTTCCACAGCTTGACGATGCCGCCGGTCATGGCGCTACGCGCCCGCTCGCCCAGCGTCTTGCCCTCGCCCTTGCCGCTGCCGGCGCGCGGGACCGCCTTGCCGGCGCGGTGGCCCAACCACAGGCCGGCGGCGATGGCCGCGAGGATCAGCACGATGAGCAGCGGCAGCGGCAGTTCGTCCAACGCGGGCCTCGTCCGGAGCAAGGTAGCGCCGAAGCCGGCCGGCACAAGGGCGAATCGCGCTGCGCGGCCGCGGGCCCCGCCCCCGCACCCGCCGGTGGTCCCGCGCCCGCGGCTGCTACCCTTGCGGCCGTGACCGAGCTCCACGACCGCATCGATGGCCTGGTGAAGTCCGACCGCGTGGTCCTGTTCATGAAGGGCACCCGTGCCGCGCCGCAGTGCGGCTTCTCGGCGCAGGTGGTCGAGATCCTCGACCAGCACCTGGGCAAGTACACCACCGTGAACGTGCTCGCCGACGCGGAGATCCGCGAGGGCGTCAAGGCCTACGCGCAGTGGCCGACGATTCCGCAGCTGTTCATCGACGGCGAGTTCGTCGGCGGTTGCGACATCGTGCGGCAGATGGACGAGACCGGCGCGCTGGTGCAGGTGCTCGGCGATCTGGTGCTGACCCAGTCGACGCCGCAGCTGACGATCACCGACGCGGCCGCGCGCGCGTTCGGCCAGGCCGCCGGCGAGATCGCGCCGGGCGAGTCGCTGCGACTCGCGATCGATCGCAGCTTCGCGCACGATCTGACCATCACCACGGTCGAACCCGGCGACGTCACCGTGGTCGCCAACGGCGTGTCGCTGGTGCTCGATCCCCGCAGCGCGCGACGGGCCGACGGCGTGCGCATCGACTACGTCGAGCAGCCGGTACCGGGCTTCAAGATCGACAACCCCAACGCGCCGCCCAGCGTGCGCCCGCTGCAGCCCAAGGAGGCGCAGGCGCTGGTGCACAGCGAGCCGCGCCTGCGCTTCATCGACGTGCGGACGCCCGCGGAGCACGAGCGCGCGCGGATCCCCGGCGCGACGCTGCTCGACGAGGCGACCATGGCCCAGATCATGGCGCTGCCGCGCGACACGCCGCTGCTGCTGCACTGCCACCACGGCCATCGCAGCCGTCAGGCCGCGATGCACTTCCTCGACGAGGGCTTCACGCACGTGTGCAACCTCGAGGGTGGCATCGACGCGTGGTCCCGTGAGATCGACAAGTCGATCCCGCGCTACTGACGGCCATGGACGCGCTGCTCGCCGCCATCCGCAAGGCCTGCTCGGCCGCGACGTGGTCGCGCGGCGTCGAGCTCGCGCGCACCGACGCGGTGGTGCTGCAGGAGCGCAGCGACAAGGAGCTCGAGTTCCGCGTCGCGACCAAGGGCGGCATGGTCGCGCCGCTGGTCACGCTGTTCCTCGACGAGGACGAGTGGAGCTGCGAGTGCAACTGGTCCGAGGACGCGTGCGCCCACGTGGCCGCGGCTGCGATCGCGTGGCAGCAATCGCTCAAGGGTGCCGACGCCGGCGGCAAGCCCGTGGCCACCGTCGCGGCCGCGTCTGCGCCGGGGCGCGTGGGCTACCGCTTCGAGGCCCGCGGCGAGTCGCTGGCGCTGCGCCGCGTGATCGTGCACGACGGCCGCGAGCACCCGCTCGACGGCACGCTGGCCGCGGTCGCGCAGGGCAAGCGCCCGGGGCCGCGCTTCGTCGCCGACGACGTCGACCTGCGCTTCGAGAAGCTGGTCGGCACCTTCGCGGCGCAGGTGCTGCCGCGGCCGTCGGTGGCGAAGATCTTCGATGCGCTCGCAGGTGCGCCCGATCTGACGCTGGGCGGCGAGGCCATCACCATCGGCCCGCCCAGCTGCGGCCTGCGCGTGGGCGTGCGCGGCGAGGGTGATCGCATCGTCGCGCAGCTCGAACGCGACCCGGAGATCACCGCGGTGTTCAAGAACGGCGCGCTCGTGCGCGCCGGCAAGCTGCACCCGCTGGGTGGTCACGGCCTGTCCGAGGGCGAGTTCGACGAGCTGCGCCGCGGCAAGTGGTTCCGCGCCGACGACCGCGCGACCCTGGTCGGCGATCTGGTGCCGCGCTGGCGACGCTCGCTGCCGGTCGCGCTCGAGACCGAGGCGCTGCCCGAGGCCAAGTCGGTCAAGCCACGCATCGCGGTCGCGACCAGCCGCGAGGGCGACAGCCTGTCGCTGCTCGCGACCATCGTCTATGGCGAGCCCGCGATCGCGCGCGTCGACGGCGAGCGGCTCACAAGCCTGCGCGAGGGCGGCGACGTGCCGCTGCGCAACCTCCGGCTCGAGAAGCTGCTGCTCGAGCGCATGCGCGACGAGCTCGGCCTCGAGCCCGGCGTGCGTCGGCAGCTCGGCGCGGCCGAGGCCGTGGCGTGGACCTCACGCTTCCACGACGGCGAGGGCTACGCGGTCGAGGGCAACGCCCATCGCGCCTTCGTCGATCGCGGCACGCTGACGCCGCGACTGCACGACGTCGCGCAGGGCGGCTTCACGCTGGAGTTCGCGCTCGAGGGCGACGACGAGACCGGCGGCGGCGGCGGTGGCAAGACCGCGCGCGCCGAGCCTGGCGCGGTGCTGGCCGCGTGGTCGCGCGGCGAGTCGCTGGTGCCGCTGGTCGGCGGCGGCTTCGGTCACGTGCCCGCGGATTTCCTCGCACGCCACGGCGATCGCGTGGCCGCGCTGCTGCAGGCGCGCGCGCTCGGTCGCGACGAGACGCTGCCGCGCTGGGCCCAGGCCGATCTCGCGGCGCTGTGCCAGGCGCTCGAGCAACCCGCGCCACCGGCATGGGCCGAGCTGCGCGCGCTGTTCGAGGATTTCACCGGCCTGCCGAAGGCCGAGCTGCCCGCCGATCTTCGCGCGTCGTTGCGCGACTACCAGCGCGACGGCGTGGCATGGCTGTCGTTCTTGCGCGACGCCGGCCTGGGCGGCCTGCTCGCCGACGACATGGGCCTGGGCAAGACGCTGCAGACGCTGTGCGCGATCCGTGGCCGCACGCTGGTGGTCGCGCCGACGAGCGTGCTGCCCAACTGGGCCGCGGAAGCGGCGAAGTTCCGACCCTCGTTGCGCGTGTGCACCTACCACGGCGGCGCGCGCGAGCTCGACGCCGGCGCCGATCTCACGCTGACCAGCTACGCGCTGCTGCGGCTCGACCAGGACCAGCTCGCGGCGATCGAGTGGGACACGGTCGTGCTCGACGAGGCCCAGGCGATCAAGAACCCCGACAGCCAGGTCTCGCGCGCGGCCTTTCGCCTGCGTGCGCGCACGCGGCTGGCGCTGTCGGGCACGCCGGTCGAGAACCGGCTCGACGATCTGTGGAGTCAGTTCCACTTCGCCAACCCCGGCCTGCTGGGCGGTCGCAGCGATTTCCTCGAGCGCTACGCGCGGCCGGTCGCGGCCGGCGATGCGCAGGCGATCGCGTCGCTGCGCGAGCGCGTGCGACCGTTCGTGCTGCGCCGGCTCAAGCGCGAGGTCGCGCGCGAGCTGCCGCCGCGCACCGACCTCGTGCTGTACTGCGAGCTGCGCGAGGACGAGCGCGCGGTCTACGACACCGTGCGCGCGGCCACGCGCGACGACATCGCCCAGCGGCTCGGTCGCGGCGACGAGGTCATGGCCGTGCTCGAGGCGCTGCTGCGGCTGCGGCAGGCCGCGTGCGACGGCGCGCTGGTGCCGGGGCAACCGGCGCGCGACGAGCCCTCGTCGAAGATCGAGCGACTGCTCGACGCGCTGGCGACCGCGCGCGAGGCCGGCAGCAAGGCGCTGGTGTTCTCGCAGTGGACCTCGCTGCTCGATCGCGTCGAGCCGCGGCTGACCGAGGCCGGCGTGCCGTACCTGCGGCTCGACGGCTCGACCCGCGATCGTGCCGACGTCGTCGCGCGCTTCCAGGACGAGCAGGGACCGCCGGTGCTGTTGATCTCGCTGCGCGCCGGCGGCACCGGCCTCAACCTCACCGCGGCCGATCACGTGTTCCTGCTCGACCCGTGGTGGAACCCGGCGGTCGAGGATCAGGCGGCCGATCGCGCCCACCGCATCGGCCAGGACAAGCCGGTGTTCGTGCACCGGCTGGTCGCGCGCGGCACCGTCGAGGAGGGCATCTTGGCGCTGCAGCAGCACAAGCGAGCCCTGGCCGCGGCCGCGATCGAAGGCGGTGCCGCCGCGACCAGCATCACGCGCGACGAGCTGCTCGCGCTGCTCGATTGAACCGCGCGCGCGTCAGGGCGTCGACGGCTCGACCGCGGTGGCCTCGATCGGCTCGCAGGTGCAGCCCCAGCTCGCAGGCAGCTTGGGGCACACCGTCGCGGCGATGATGCGATGGCCGTCGGTGTTGGGATGGATGTGATCGAAGCTGCGGAGCTCCTTGCGCAGGAACCACCGCGGCAGCTCCGCCAGCGCCGCGGCGTCGAGCTCGAGCTGCGCGGCCTTGCCGGCGTCGTCGAGCTTCGCGTGGGCTTGCTTCCAGCGCTTGTCCTTGGCCAGCGCGGTCTTGGCCGCCTCGAGCTCGCCCACGGCCGCCTCGCGATCGCGCAGCGCCGAGTCGTAGAGATCGACGGCGATGTCGGGCAGCTCGCGTGGGTCCCACGGCGCCGCCACGCCGCCGGGCCGCTTGGCGCCGTACTCGCCCAGCGCCTGCTCGGGCGTCAGCCGACCCATGTTGAAGTCGACCACGTTCTGCGTGACGCGGCGGTGCTCGAGCCCCTCTTCACCACGCCAGCGGCGATCGTGCAGGTCACCCCACGGCGTCAGCGACAGACCGATCACGCGAAAGCCGTGATCGTGCGCCGCGACGAAGAGATCGCGCATGTGCTTGTTGGTCGACTTGGGCGTGCCGACGCTGTTGAGTCCGCCGCCGTAGACCAGCCAGTGCTCGAACGCGGGGTCCTTGGCGTGCACGCGGCGGTTCTGCAGCACCTGGTGCTTGAAGCGCTGCTTGAGCGCGAGCGCGCCCTGGCCCACGCGCGAGAGGTTGTGCACCTCGACGTTGCTGCACAGCCGCTCGAGCTCGCGCGCGTAGGGCTGCTTGGGCCACGCGCCGATCGAGCCGGCCAGCACCACGACCTTGACCGGCTTGTCGTCCTTCTTGAAGCGCCACGTCGGCGGCGGCTCGGGCTCGAGCCCGATCAGCGTCGGCGCGGCCGCGGGCTCGGGCTCCTGCGCCGCCGCGCCCATGGGCACCACCGTGACGAGCGCCAGCGCCAGCGCCACGCGGACGCCACGCTCAGGGCCGGATCGAAAATGCATGGCTCGCGAGCTCCACACCGTCTTCGGACATGATCCGCACCGACCACTCGCCGACGTACTCGGCGCGCAGCCGCAGGTACGCGCGCGTGCGGTAGGCATGCAGCGGCTTGACCGCGATCTTGCCGCGGCGCGCGGTGCTGCCGTCCTTCTTCTGCCACACGATCGACATGACCTCGTCCTGGCGCGGATGGACCACGCGCATGCAGACGTTGATCTCTTCGAGGCTCGCGACCGAGAACGCATTGGCCACGCTGCCGCAGCCGTCCTTGTCGTAGGTCGCGCCCATCTCGATGCGATCGATGTGGATGCCGGTGCCACCGACCCCGCCGACCGGCGGCAGATCGGCCGGGCTCACCGGCAAGCGTGCGAACGTGGCCGCGATCTCCGGCGGGGTCCCCGGTGGGGCCTCGCGCGGGTTGTTCGAGCGCGACTTGGCCGGCGTGGGCGCGGGCGCGTCGGCGACCGGCGGCGCGGGCGTCTTGGTGGTCGACGCCGGCGTGGGCGAGGGCGTGGGCACGCTGGGCTGCGACGGTGGCGTGACGACCGGCTGCGGCGCGGGCGTCGTGTCGCCGCGGCGCTCCTGCGCATGCGAGCGCAGCTCGGGCGTGTCGACGACCGCGGCCTTGGGCGTGTCGTCCTTGCCGCGCGCGGCGGCAACCGTGGTCGGCTGCGGCGTGTCGTCGCGCGAGACCCACCACGCCGTGCCTGCGATCGCGACGCCCGCGACCACGGCCCACGCCAGCGAGCTGCGACGCGGCTTGGTCCCGAGCTCGAGCGCAGCGGTGCGCGCGGTGATGCGACGCGGCTCCGGTGCGACCACGCGGCGTTGCGCCGGCACGGCGACGCGCGGGCGCTCGGGCTCGTCGTCGTCGACCGCCGGACGCACGACCACCGGTCGCGCGGCCGGCTCGGGCGTGGGTCGGCGCGCCCGCGGCTCGCTCGACCTGGGCTCGTGTGCACGCGTGGCGGCGGCGCGCTCGTCGGCGTGGGCACGCGTCGACGCGGCCTCGGTGGGCGTGCGCGTCGACGCGGCCTCGGTGGGCGTGCGCGACGGAGCACGCGGCGACTCGGCCGGCTTGCTCACCGTCGGTAACGCGGTGTTGGATTCGGACGCGACCGCATCGGTGCCCATCAGCGCGGCCATCTCCGCCTCGGACTCCCGCAGATCGCGGGCCGGCGCGGCCTTGGGCGGCATCATCGCGGTGGCGACGTCGCGCGTCGCCATCGCCCACGAGCCCGACATCATCGCGTCCATCGTCGCGTCGGGATCCGATCCCTGCACGCGCTCGTCGGGTTGCGCACCTTCGTCGTCGAGCGTGGCGGTGGGGCGATCGGTCGACGAACTCTCGGCGATGTGTGGCCCCTCGCCGTCGCGATCGGCCGCGCGCGCCGGCGCGGGCAAGCCCGCCGCGCGCGCCTGGTCGTCCCACACCTTGGTCTCGGGCGCGTCGTCGGTCGACGCGGCCGACGGTGGCGGCGGCGCAGCGTCGTCGCGAGCGGACTCGACGAGCTCGCCCCATGCGGCGTCGAAGCTTCCCCGATCGGTCGCCGCCGACGTGGAAGGCGGACGGGGCTTCTGCTCCCCGAGCCGCGATTCGCCCGCCTTCATCCTGCTGCCCCCTCGACCTGCCCCGACAGTCTGCCAGATCTGCGCCGCGCTGGGGAACCACAGACTGCAGCATCGAGGCACGAGCGCGCCGATCGCCGATTTTCTCGGTGTGCGGGCCCACTCGCCCGCCCTGGGATCTCGCGCGCCGGGTCGTGGGCCGCTCGGCCGACGTCGCCATTGTCAGCCGCCGAGCGCGGGACTATGAAGTGCAGGCATGCGCGTGCAGCCACCGCGAGGACCGATCCAGCGCGCGCGCGGCCTGCTGGGCGCGCTCGCGCTGCTGCTCGCGTGCGAGTGGTCCGGTCCGGACGAGTTCGTGCCCGCGGCCCCGTACACGCCGATCCGGATCCCCAACCCGATCGAGCCCGCGCCCGAGGGCGAGGCCGGGACCTTGCTGCAGGAGTACGCCGCACGGCCGCCGATCGACGCCTACGAAGCGCAGTGGTGGGAGCTGCCGTTCCAGGCCAAGCGCCTGGTGATCGCGCTGCTCATCACCGCGGCCAAGGATCGCATCGAGGACCTGCCGCTGGTGCTCACGCCCGATGCGACCTGGGGGCTGCCGGAGCCGTCCCGCTTCGGCGCGCGGCCGATCTTCGGGCCCGATCACGGCGAGGCCTTCCTCGCGGCGCTGCGCACCGCGGCGGGCCGCTTCCCGGCGAAGGCGAAGTGGCAGTCGCAGCCGATGCCGCCGGGCCCGGAGATGACCGTGCGCGCGGGCGCGGAGCCCTACTGGACGTACTACGTCGCGGGCAACGATCGCATCTACTTCCGCGAGGTCATCTACCAAGGTCGCGCGCGCATCGACTACGTGGGGCTGTGGCAACAGCTGCCGACCGAGCGCATCCAGGTGCGCGATCAGGGACCGTCGCCGCCGCTGTCGCCACCGCCACGTCGACCGCGTCCGGCCGAGGGTGACGACGACGCGTCCGCTTCGTCGGACGAGGACGCCGACGCCGACGGCGGCTCGGACGAATCGCCCGACGGCGACTGAGTCGGAGACGAGACGCTGGCTTCGCCCGAGGGCGGGGACGGGCGGGCGGCCCCTCCCCATTCCTTGCTCGCGGCGCCCTGCATCGCGGCCACGCGCACGCGCAGCGGCGACCACACGTGGCGATCGAGGAACGCCGCCGGCGCGAGCTCGCCACGCAACACCGCGGCGAAGTCGGACTCCTGCCGCGCGAGCCGGGCCTCGATCGCGAGCTCGCCGACCACGGCGGCGCGCGGATGATCGGGGTGCCGCACCGCGAACAGGCCCGGCGCACCGCGGCCGCGCTCGACCCACTGCGCGTGCAGATCCGCCTGCAACCGCCGCAGCCGCGCGAGATCGTAGGTGCCGGCCCAACCGCCGCGACCGACCCGCAGCGCGACGTGGCGATCGAGCCCGTCGGCGCCCGCACGCGCGAGCTGACGATCGAGCTCGGCGTAGCGCAGCTCGAGCCGTCCCTCGCGATCGGCCAGCGGCGTGGGCTCGATCGCGTGCCACCGACCGCTGACGTCGCGCAGCTCGAGCGTCACCGGACCCCGCCACGCGCGGACGCGACAGCGCGCGACGTCGCGTTCGAGCAGCACGTCGCGACCGGCGGGCAACGTCGGCGGGACGCGACAGCTGGCGTGCTCGAGCACGAACACGGCGGCCGCGGGCCCGACCTCGCGGTATGCGATCACGCCGTAGCCCGCCGCGGAGGCCGAGGCCGCGCCCGCAGCCGCGGGCTCGGCCACCTCGGGTGGCGCCGGCGGCTGGCCCGTGGGTCGTGATGCCACGCACGCACTCGCGAGCACCATCGTGCTCGCGGCCACGACTCGGGCGGCGAACGCGGACGACATGGACAGCACGGCAAACCCTGCACGATGGTCCCCGCCGCGGCAAGTCGCATGGGACCAACCGCGTGCACGCGGGCGGGCTCGCCTTGACGAGGGCGGCGCGCTCGCGCGACCGTGCCGCCGTGCGAAACGCCTCGCTCTCGCTCCTGCTCTGCGCGCTGCTCGGTGGCTGTCTCCGGGTGCCACCCGATCTGTCCGAGCCCGACACCAAGACCAACGGCGCGCCGACCACCGCGGGCGAGGTGCTCGCGCGCCACATCAAGGCCATCGGCGGCGCGCCCAAACTCGAGAGCATCCGCCAGCGCACGGTCGAGGCGCGCATGACGTACCGCGCCGAGCCCGGCTGCGAGGCCGACGACGGCTCGTGCTTCAAGACCGACCAGGTCGGATCGTTCGTGCTCAACTCCACCGCCGACGGCAAGCTGTATCGCCGCACCGTGCTGGGCGATCTGGTCGAAGAGCGCGGCTACGACGGCAAGACCGGCTGGAGTCTCAGCGGCGACGGCCTGCTGCGCGTCGACACCCCCAGCGAGGCCGCGGTCTCGCGCGAGGACGCGCTGCTGCACTGGTACTTCGGCGTCGCCGAGCGCGGCATCGAGACCACGCTGCTGCAGCCGCGCAACGAAGACTCGCAGAAGCAGGTCATGGTGCTCGACGGCGTGCAGTGGCGCGTCAGCCCCGAGCAACCCGCCAAGAGCCTGTGGTTCGACCGCAAGACCGGCCTGCTGCGCGAGGAGAGCATCGAGGAAGGCGAGGACGAGAACCGGCGCGAGCAGATCATCAGCTACGACGACTACAAGGACGTCGACGGTGTGCTGGTCGCCTTCAAGGTCAAGGTCACCAATCGCTTCGGCGATCGCGAACAGGTCGTCGACTTCGAGACCCAGCGCGTGATCCACGACGCGATCGACGGCAAGAAGTTCGAGATCCCCAAGCTCGCCGCGCCCAAGCCGGTGCCGGATCCGCTGGTCGGCGCGATCGAGCAGGCGCGCAAGGACGCCGCGGCGGCGCCGAAGGACCCGTCGATGCAGGTCGCGCTCGCGCGGCTGCTGTTCGCCGACGGCCGCTTCGAGGCCGCAGCCGAGGCCGCCAGCGCAACGCTGGCGATCGATGGCAAGGAGCCCGAGGCGCTGTTCATCCTCGCACGCAGCCAGCTGTTGCGCGGTGATCTGGCCGGTGGCCAACGCACGCTGCAGCGCGCCGCGAAGGCCGGCGTGAAGCCCGAAGCGATCGCGCGTCAGCTCGCGTGGGTGTTCGTGCGCCAGCGCGAGTTCGGCAAGCTCGCGCGCGCCCTCGACGATGCCGGCAGCGCCTCGACCGCGGGCCGCTACCGCGCGTTCGTGGGCAAGCCCTTCGCGGCCAAGATGCCCGCGGGCTGCGTCGCGTCGGAGAAGCTCGTGACCGCAAAGCCGCTGGCGATCGCCGACGTCACCATCGGAGGCAAGCACGCCGGCGCCATCGTCGACACCGGCTCGGCCGAGGTCGTGATCGGCGAGAGCCTGGCCAAGGAGGCCGGCCTCGCGATCCGGCCCAGCGACGCGCCGCCGGACTCGCCCGAGCAGGGCTGGACCGAGCTGCCGGCGATGACCATCGCGGGGGTCGAGATCGCCAACGTGCCCGCGACCGTGATCTCCGACGACGTGATCGCGGAGATGTCGGGTGAGCCGGCCGGCAAGGTCCGCGTCGTCGTGGGCACGCGTGCGCTGTCGGAGTTCCTCATCACGATCGATGTCGCCGGCGGCAAGCTCGAGCTGATCGCACCGGGATCGAAGTGCAAGTCCGCACGCGACGCGCGACGCACCGGCAAGGCGGTGCCGTTCTACCTGCACGAGGCTCACCACCTCTACATCCGCGCCAAGCTGCTCGACGCCGAGGGCATGTACCTGCTCAACACCGGCATGCGCGGCGCCGACCTGGCGGCCAACCAGGGCGCCTACGCCATCGCCGGCATCGGTGCGCCGCCGCTGCGCTCGGACGAGATTCCGCTGGTCGACATCGCGCGGGTGACCCTGGGCGATCTCGTGCTCGATCACGTCATGGGCGTGTTCGGCTACTTCGAGCAGACCCAGAGCGCCGATGGCTTCCGCATCGACGGCGTGGTCGGCCTGGGCACCATCGGTCGCAAGGCCGTCAGCATCGACTACGAGACGCAGAAGATCTGGATCACCCCGTGATCGCGAGCCGCAGCTTCCTCGCCGACCACGGCGTGGTCGACGGCCGCCTGGTCGCGCGCGCGCGCTACGACGTCGACGACGCCGGCGACATCGTGGCCGCGGGCACCGCGGCGTCGCTGCAGGCCGTCCCGCTGGCGCCGCTGGTCCGCGACTTCGGCCGCGCGGTGGTGCTGCCGGGCCTGGTCGACGCGCACAGCCACGCGTTCCAGCGCTCGATCCGCGGCGCGACCCACCAGCCTGGCAGCGACGACGACGACTTCTGGAGCTGGCGCACCGCGATGTACGAGGCCGCGGGCGCGCTCGATCCCGACGGCGTCTACGCGCGCACGCGCGAGTGCTTTGCCGAGATGCTGCACGCGGGCATCACCTGCGTCGGCGAGTTCCACTACCTGCACCACCGCGTCGACGGCTCGCGCTACGACGAACCCGACGCGCTGTCGCTCGCGGTGGTCGAGGCCGCCTCCAGCGTCGGCATCCGCCTGGTGCTGCTCGAGTGCTACTACGAGCGCGCCGGGGCCGGCGCCGCGCCGCTACCCGAGCAACGCCGCTTCTGCGACGGCTCGGTCGCGGACTACCTCGCGCGGATCGAACGCCTGCGCGAACGCGGGGTCACGGTCGGCATCGCGCCGCACTCGGTCCGTGCGGTGCCGGCGAACTCGCTGCGCGCGCTCGCACGCTACGCCAACGAGCACGCGCTGCCGTTGCACGCGCACGTGTCCGAGCAGCCCCGCGAGAACGAGCAGTGCGCGATGGAGCACGGCTGCTCGCCGCTGCAGCTGCTGCAGCGCTGCGGCGCGCTCGAGCGCAGCGGGGGCTTCACCGCCGTGCACGCGATCCACGTCGACCCGGCCGACCGCGCCCTGCTGGCGGGCCACACCGTGTGCGCGTGCCCCACGACCGAGGCCGACCTCGGCGACGGCATCGTGCCTGCCTCGGACTACGTCGCCGACGGCGTCGCGCTGGCGCTGGGCAGCGACAGCAATACCGTGATCGATCTCTTGCAGGAGGCGCGCTGGCTCGAGCTGGGCGATCGCTGGCGCACGCGCCGACGCATCCGACTGGCCTCGAGCACCGTCGGCCAGGGCGAGCGACTGCTGCGCGCGGCCACCCGCGACGGCGCCGCGGCGCTGGGACGCGCGGGCGTGCTCGGCGAGCTCGCGGTCGGGCGTAAGTTCGACGCGGCGATCCTCGATCGCACGCACCCGGTGCTGCGCGACGTGCCCGACGCGTTCCTGCTCGATGCGACCATGCTCGCCGCGACCGCAGCGCTGGTCGTGCACGTCGTCGTCGCGGGGCAGGAACTGGTGTCGTGATCGCGCCGGGCCACGCGCGCGCGCTGGGTCGGGCGATCGCGCTGGGCCTGTGCGTGAGCGCGAGCGGCTGCGCCGACCGCACTGGCGCACGCACGCGCGCGGCGTTCGAGGGCGCGCAGCGCCGCGGCGGCAGCGACGGGCCCCGCGGTCGCGATCGCGATCCGCGTCGGCCGCAGCGGCCGACGCAGACCGGCGCATCCGCGTGGGCACAGGTCGACCGCATGCTCGGCGCGGCGATCGATCTACTCGAATCGGGCGCCGACGAAGCCGCGCTGATCGACGCCGCACGACGCTGGTGCGCGGTCGACCCCGAGCCGCAGCGCACCGACTCGGGCGCGACCTACGTGTGCTTCACCGACCCCGAGCTCACCGTTGCGCGACGCACGTTCACGCTCGAGGTCTCGCTGGGCGGCGTGGTCGGCTTCCAGATGGCCGACCTCGCCGACGTGCAGAGCGCCGAGGTCGCAGCACAGGCCCGCACCGCACTCGCGCATCACTGCGCGCGGCCGTTCGAGTCGGCGCCGGCCAACCCGGCCGCGCAAGGCGAGTTCTCGACCTGCCCGGTCGACGGCGGCTCGACGCTGGCGATCGGCCACGCCCGGCGTCCCGATGGCGCGTGGTTCGTCTCCCTCGCGGTGCTCGGCGGTCTCCACGGCGGCGCGCCGCAGTGACGCTCGCCTGCTATCCTCCCGCCCACGATGACCGAGCTCCCAGCGACCAAGCCCACCAGCCACGGCGGGATCATCGTTCCGTTCGACATGTTCCGGCTGTCGCAGCTCGCTGCGATCTTCGCGGAGCTGCTGGTCAGCAAGGCGCGGAACATCCTCGACGCGAAGCTGGTCGCGGTGCGCCACGAGGCCTCGCGCGTGCTGCTGCTGCGCGTCGAGGGCCACGTCGTCGGTGACGAGCCCGCGGAGTTCTGGCGCACCAACGCAGACCTCGGCCTGATCGCCAGTCAGGCGCTGCCGCACCGCGTGCTGCTGTACTGGGCGCAGCCGGGGCCGGCGGGCAAGCGGCGCGAGGGCTTCCTCGTCGCGCAGCGCGGCCAGGTCATCGGCTCCGACGAAGCCTCCGAGGAGACCGGCGGTGCGCGGCCCGAGACCGGCTGGCCCGTGCAGCGCCTGTGCGAGCAGATGCGGCTGTCGGTCGCGGATCTCGCGGCCGCGTTCCCGGGCTCGCCGCGCGTGGAGATCTCGCTGGTCGATGCGAGCTCGTACAACGACGAGCAGCTGCTGATGACCCTGATCGGTCGCGACGCCATGGGCCCCGACGGCGACGGCGAGGGACCGCCGGCTGCGCCCGGGCGTCCCGGACCGGCCGCAGCTGCGGGCGCGCAGCCGCGGCCCGGTGCCGCGACGCCGCCATCGCGTGCGAACGTCGAAGAGGACGCCAAGCGCCGCGCCAACGAGGCCGCGGCGGAGGCAGCCGCGCAGCGTCAACGCGCCGAGGCCGTGCAGAGCGGTCTCGCCTACGTCCTCGACGAGCTCGGCATCATCGCGCTGCCGGCTGCGGGCCTGGCCGAGCCGGACCTGCTGCGGCCGCTGGTGGTCGCCACCCTCGCGGGGGATCTGCCTGGCGGGCTGCCGCGCGAGCTCGCCGACCGCCTGCAGGGCAAGCGCTGCGACGTCGGCATCGTGGTCGAGTTCCTCAGCGAGGTCTTCCTCGACAACACGCCACTGTCGAAGCCGGCCATGTTGGAACGTGCCAGCACCCGCGAGATCGCGGGACTGTCACTTCGGGCGCTGGAGGTCCTCGCGCCCCGCGTCGGCTACGGCACGTTGCTGAGCAACGGCTCGCGCCACGTCTTCATCTCTCGCAAACCGGATCAGGCGCTGCCCGACGAAGTCGTGACACGACTCTTCGGCGGGCAGTCCTGACGCGCAACCTCAGAGGGTTGCGCCTTCGAAGCGAGCGCGCAGGCTCGTGAGGATCTCCTCCTCGCGCGCGCCCACGCTGGGCTCGGCGAGACGATCACGGATCAACGCCTCGAGGATCGCGGCGCGCTCCGGATGCGGCGGGAGGTGCTGCGCCAGGTTCAGCTTCCGGCTCGCGAGCGCCTTGAGGAAGGGCTCGATCTTCCGGATCTCCTGAGCGATGCGCATCGTCGCGGCCTTGCCTTCGCCGCGCTTGGTCGCGAACTTGGGCGCACACTTCTCGACGACCTGGACGAGATCCCGCGCCAGCTCGATGTCGACGTTGTCTTCGACGCCGAAGCTCGCGACGACGATGGGGCGGCTCTGCGCGCGGCGGTTGCCTTCGCCCGACCACCAAACGTTGTGGGCGATGGACAGGTAGGTGCGGCGCGACTCGCCACAACGGACTTTGTTCCTACGCAGGTACATGACTCTTCGTTCCTCGTGGTTTCTCCGACCAGGCGTCGTCGAGCGGGGTGGTGCCTTGGTGGACCTGCGCTTCGACGACCTAGCGGTGCAAAGCTTCAACGCTCCACGAAGAAGATCGATTTCTCCATCGGGCGGCCACGACGACCGGGAAAAACCGCGTTTTCCCGCCCGGCTTCGCGAACCGCGCGCGAGCTTTTTTTGCCCGGACCCACGCCGGCCGACCACCGGTCGGCGCGGATCCACTGTCACGACGCTGCGATCAGAACTCGCAGTGTCGCGGCGTGCGGGGGAACGGGATCACGTCGCGGATGTTCTGCATGCCGGTCGCGTACATGATCAAGCGTTCGAAGCCCAGCCCGAAGCCCGCGTGCGGCACGGTGCCGTAGCGGCGCGTGTCGAGGTACCACGCGTAGCTCTGCGGCGACAGCCCCGTCTCCTCGAGCGCCTGCAGCAGCACGTCGTAGCGCTCCTCGCGTTGCGAGCCGCCGATGAGCTCGCCCACCTGCGGCACGAGCAGATCGACGGCGGCGACGGTACGACCGTCGTCGTTGCGACGCATGTAGAACGCCTTGATCTCCTTCGGGTAGTCCGTCACGAACACCGGTCGACCGATGATGGTCTCGGTCAGGAAGCGCTCGTGCTCGGCCTGCAGGTTCGCGCCGAAGAAGACCGGGTACTCGAACGACTGCCCGCTGGCCTCGAGCCGCTTCACTGCCTCCGCGTACGGCATGCGCTCGAATGGCGACTCGAGCACGTGTCGCAGCCGCGCGGTCAAGCCCTTGTCGATGCGCTCGTCGAAGAACGCGACGTCCTCGGCACAGTCCTCGAGCAGCGTACGCAGCAGGTGCTTCACGAACGCTTCCGCGAGCGTGCAGTTGTCGTCGAGATCGAAGAACGCCATCTCCGGCTCGATCATCCAGAACTCCGCGACGTGGCGGCTGGTGTTCGAGTTCTCGGCGCGGAACGTCGGGCCGAAGGTGTAGATGTCGCCCATGCCGATGGCGAAGGTCTCGCCGTTGAGCTGGCCCGAGACGGTGAGGTAGGCCTGACGCGCGAAGAAGTCGGCGTCCCAGTCGATACGCCCCTCGGGCGTCTTGGGCGGCGCGGCGGGGTCGAGCGTGGTGACCCGGAACATCTCGCCCGCGCCCTCGGCGTCGCTGGCGGTGATGATGGGCGTGTGCACGTAGACGAAGCCGCGATCCTGGAAGAAGCAGTGGATCGCGTGCGCGAGCTTCGAGCGCACGCGGAACACGGCACCGTAGGTGTTGGTGCGGTTGCGCAGGTGCGCGATGGTGCGGAGGAACTCGAAGCTATGGCGCTTCTTCTGCAGCGGGAAGTCGGCCTCGGCGCGGCCGATGATCTCGACCTCGGTCGCGCGCAGCTCGACCGTCTGGCCCTTGGCGGGCGACGGCACCAGCTCGCCGCGCACGCCCACGGCCGAGCCGGTGGTCAGGCGCCGCACGTCCTCGATGTTGGGCAGGCTCGGGTCGACCACGACCTGCAGGATCCCCATCGACGAGCCGTCGTTGAGCTCGAGGAAGACCACTTGCTTGCTGTCGCGGACGGTGCGCAACCACCCCTTCACGCGGACCTCGGCGCATGGCGGTTGGAGCTGCAGCACTTCGACGATGCGGGTGCGCGGGGACTGCATGGCGGGGCGGGAGCGTAGCACGCGGCCCGTGCGATTCCGCGGCCGGGCACGCGCATCGGCGGCGGCCCGCGGCCAGCGACCGACGGCGGCGGCTTCCCTCCCGCAGCCCGGCGTGGGATGCATGCGTCGGTGCCGAGCGGCGAGACCCTGCGCGTGCAAGAGCGCTTCGTGTCGATCCAGGGCGAGGGCGAGCTCGCCGGGATCCCGAGCCGCTTCATCCGCGTGGCCGGCTGCAACCTGCGCTGCGTGTGGTGCGACAGCCCCGCGAGCTCGTGGTACCCGCGCGGTCCACGGGTCGCGGTCGACGAGCTCGTGCGCGAGTGTGCCGCGGGCCCGCGCCACGTCGTGGTCACCGGCGGTGAACCGCTGCTGTTCCGCGAGACCGCGACGCTGACGCAGGCGCTGGCCACCGCCGGCCACCACGTCACGATCGAGACCGCCGCGACCGTGACGCTCGCAGGCGTGCACGCCGACCTCATGTCGCTCAGCCCCAAGCTGTCGCACAGCCGCCCGCCGGAGGCGAGCTGGGCGGCGCGCCACGAGGCACGGCGGCGACGGCCCGACGTGATCGCGGCGCTCATGACCGGCGCGTGGCAGCTCAAGTTCGTGGTGCGCGCGCACGACCGCGACGCGCTGCGTCAGGACCTGCTCGAGATCGAGTCGCTGCTCGCGACGCTGCCGCTGCGCGACGACGATCGCAGCCACGTGCTGTTGATGCCCGAGTGCACCGATCCAGCGCGGCTGGCCGCGGACTACGCCGCGCTGGTCCCGGTCTGTCGCGCGAGCGGATTCCGTCTCGGACCTCGCCTGCACATCGCCATCTTCGGCCACACCCCTGGGACCTGACGCCGATGCCCGACACGTACTTGATCGATCTGGTGTGCTCCTCGACCGGCGCCGCGGTGCCGTGGGAACGGCTGCAGGGGTTGTCGGCGGCGGGCCGGCCGCTGGTGTGCCGCTACGATCTGCCGCGCGTCGCAGCGTCGGTGGATCGCGACGCGATCGCGGCGCGACCGCGCGGCATGTGGCGCTGGCGCGAGCTGCTGCCGCTGCCGGGCGGTCACGCACCGGTGAGCCTCGGCGAGGGCGACACGCCGCTGCTCGCGACACCGCGGCTGGCGCGGGAACTCGGGGTGCGACGGCTGTGGCTCAAGGACGAGGCCGGAGAGCCGACCGGCTCGTTCAAGGCCCGCGGCATCTCGGCGGCGGTGACGATGGCGCTGCACCTGGGCGCGCGCGCGTTCGCAGTGCCCTCGGCCGGCAACGCCGGCGGTGCGCTGGCAGCCTATGCCGCGCGCGCGGGCGTGCCGGCGCACGTGTTCGTGCCGCGCGACACCCCCGAGGTGAACCAGCGCGAGGTGTTGCTGTTCGGCGCGCAGCTGCATCGCATCGACGGGCTGATCCACGACTGTGGCCGCGTGGTCGCGGAGCAGCGCGAGGCCCTGGGCGCGTTCGACCTCTCGACGCTCAAGGAGCCGTACCGGCTCGAGGGCAAGAAGACGATGGGCCTCGAGCTGCTCGAGCAGCTGGGCTGGCGCGTGCCCGACGTCGTGGTCTATCCCACCGGTGGCGGCACCGGGCTCATCGGGGTCCACGCTGCGATCGCAGCCGCGGCGGCGTTGGGCTGGCTGGACGAGGCCCGGCAGCCGCGCTTCGTCGCGGTGCAGGCGTCGGGCTGTGCGCCGATCGTGCGGGCGTTCGAGCGCGGCCAGGACGAGGCCGCGCTGTTCGAGGGTGCACACACCTGCGCGTCGGGCCTGCGTGTGCCCAAGGCCGTGGGCGATCGCATGATGCTGCAGATCCTCCGCAGCACCGGCGGCACCGCGATCGCGATCGACGACGACACCTTGATGGACGCGACGCGCGAGCTGGCACGCAGCGAGGGCATCAACGCGTGCCCCGAGGCGGGCGCGTGCATCGCTGCGATCCGTCGCCTGCGCGCGTCCGGGTGGCTGCGCGCCGACGACGAGGTCGTCACGTTCAACACCGGCGCAGGCACCAAGTACGTCGAGCAGCTGCCGCCGCTGTCCTGACGCGCGCGCTCAGGGATCGAACTCGGCGACCGGCAGCTCGCCGTCGTCCTCGGGGTCGACGCTCAGCGCCGGGCGCCAGCGTTCGTAGCCCGGGAAGGGTTCGCCGGCGATGTCGATGCGCGGGCTGACCTGGCTGTCGGACGCGCGCGCGGGCGTGCCACCGACCGCCGGGTTCGCGCCCTGCGTCGGTCGCGGTGTCGCCGGCATCGTCGCGGTGTCGGACGGCGAGCCCGCGCCCCACATCGCGCCGGGGGTCTGACCGATCGGCGTGATCATCGTCGAGGTGCCCGACTGCGGGCTGGTGGTGTCCCACGCCGCCGAGGGCTGGCGCGGCACCTGTTGCGGCGGCGGTGTGATCGTCGTGGCGGCACTGGTCGCGGTGGCCTCGCTCGACCAGTTGGCCACCGGCATGCTCGCACTGCTGCTGCTGGCCGCAGCCTGCATGTCGACGCCGGTGGTGCGGCGGCGACGTGGCTCCGCCGGCGCGGGCTCGGTGCGTGCCACGGGCACCGGCGTTGCGGTGGGCGCGGGCCTCGGCATCGGCGTGATCGACGAGATCTCGGCGCGCGCGGACACGTCGGTCGTGCGACCGCGGGGCTGGCACAGACGCCAGAAGCGAATCGTCTTTGCGCTCGCACCCGTCAAACGCACCAGCTCTTCGTCGCTGAGCCGCGGCAGCAGGTCGCCGTAGTGCGCGAGGCCGTTGCCGATCTCGACGACCTGGCGACGCAGCGTCGCGACGACGTCGAGCTCCACACCCGCGAGTCGCGACAGCTCGGCATCGTCGAGCCGCGCGAACAGATCGAGGTACGGCACCAGGCGGTTCATCGGGTTGTTCCGACGCGCCGCATCGCCACGGCCAACCGTGTCGCGGCGATTGTGGTCGGGTCCGTCCGCCATCTTCAGATCACGATACACCCAATGTCCGGCGCCCGATCGCACGGCCGGATCCCTGCTCGTGGCGCGGCCGCGGCCGGCGCGCTGGCGGGCTGCGGCCTCGATCCCCCTGCGCGTCCCCCTCCGTCGGACGGGGACGGCGCGGCGGCTGGCGGGCGGGCCAGCGCGAGCCCGCGCACGCGCGAGGGCCGAACCGGCAACGCTCGCGCGGGCCGCAGGGATGGCGGCCACCGCGGGTGCGGCCTGCTAGCCTTCGCCCGCGATGTCGTACGACCTGCTGCGGGCGCTCCACATCATCGGCGTGGTGACGTGGTTCGCGGGGCTCTTCTACATCTTCCGGTTGTACGTCTACCACGTCGAGAACGCAGACGACGCGCGGGTCATCGCCGTGCTGCGCGTGATGGAGCGTCGGCTGTACCGCGGCATCTGTTGGCCGGCGATGGTGCTGACGACGATCTTCGGTGTGCTGCTGTGGATGCGCGATCTGTCGTTTTACCTCGCGTCGGGGTGGTTCCACGTCAAGCTCACGATGCTCGTCGCGCTGTTCGCCTATCACTTCTACAGCGGCAAGGTTCGTCGCGATCTGGAGGCGGGTCGCTGTCGCTTGACCTCGCGGCAGTGCCGACTGATCAACGAGGTGCCCACCGTCGTGCTCATCGTGGTCGTGCTGATGGCCGTGACCAAGCCGTTCTGAGCCGACCCAGGGCCCGCGCGCGCGCGCCGTCGCCCGCCCCGGACCCACGCGGGTTGTCGCGATCCCGCCCGCGCGCCTATCATCACGATCGTGGCCCTGCCGCGCGCGACCACGCTCGCTCGACTCGTGCTGCTCGTCGGCGCCGCCAACGCCGCGTGCGAGGGCGATGGCACGCCGACCACGTGCGGCGTGCCGACCGCGCGACTGTCGGTGGTCGCGACGCTGGTGGACAACGGCACCGACCTGCGCGCGGAGGTCGACTTCGCGGTCGGCGACCGCAGCTCGGGCGAGGGCTGGGTCGCACTGTGCGACGGCGACGAGCTCACCATCGCCGGTGCCGAGCCCGAGCACACCGATCGCAGCGGTCGCATCGTCTACTCGCACACCGAGCCCGCGACGGCCAACCGCGCCTTCGCGTTCGCGCTCACGCGCGAGGGCGAGAGCGCGGCGGCGTTCACGATCGCACTGCCGCCCGCGTTCGAGATCACCGCGCCGGTGTCCCAGGCGGAGGTGCCGCGCTCGGCCGACTTCGTGCTGCAGTGGGAGCCGGCCAACCCCGGCGGCCTGATGCGCATCGGATTGCTCGAAGAGATCGGCGGCGGCGTGTGCCTCGAGACGCTGACCGCCGAGCACGACTACAAGAACGAAGCCGGGGTCGACGTCGAAGACGACGGCAACTGGAAGATCCCCGCCGAGGTCGTCGATGGCGGCGCACGCGATCACTGCGACGCCATCTACAGCTTCTCGCGCTTCGCGACGGTCGAGTACCCCGCCGAGTTCGCGACCGGCGGCTATCTCGAGGGTCGCGCCGAGCGGCGCGTCGCGTTCGTGTCGGTGCCGTGAGGATCGGCGCGCGCGCGGCGGGGTTGCGGCCGGCGCGTCGCTGCGCCAAAGTCACGGGGTGCGACTGCCTCGCAAGGGCATCCTGATCCGGCTGTGCATCTACGTGCCGGTGCTCGGGTACCTCTCGTACCGCGCGTTCGATCGCTGGTGGGTCGAGCGGCACCCGCAGGCCGCGACCGCGCCCGACGAGCTCGAGCAGAAGCTCGCGCCGCATCGCCGCACGATCACGTTGCCCGACGGCACGCAGCAGTCGATCGTCGAGCTCACGCCGGAGCAGGCCGAGGAGCTGCTGGGCCCGCTGCCGCGGCCCGAGCCCAAGGACCCCGGCCCGGCCACGCCCGCCACAGCGCCGGCGCCCTGACACGCGAGGCAATCACACCGTGGAACGCAGCGACTTCACCGCGCTCTCGACCCGCGCGCTCGAGCACCTCGAGCAGGCCCTGGGTGGGCTCGAGCACGACGCGCTCGACGTCCAGCTCGCCGGCGACGTGCTCACGCTGGCGTTTTCCGACGGCAGCCGCTTCGTGATCAACGCCCACAGCGCCGCGGGTCAGATCTGGATGGCGGCCGGCCGCACCGCGTGGCACTTCGACTGGATCCCGGCGCGCAGCCAGTGGGTCGCGGCGAAGAACGGCGACGAGCTGATGAGCACGCTCGCGCGCGTGGTCGGCGACAAGCTCGGCGCGCCCGTGTCGCTGTGATCGCGACCGCGCTGGTGGGCCTGGGCAGCAACCTCGAGCCGCGGCGCGAACACCTGCAGCGTGCGCTCGCGGCCCTGCGCACGCAGCTGGGTCCGACCGTGGCGGTCTCGCCGGCGTTCGACACGCGACCGTTGGGACCGCCGCAGCCGCGCTACCTCAACGCTGCAGCGGCCTGCGCCGTGACGCTGGCGCCCGAGGACGTGCTGCAACGACTGCTCGCGATCGAACGCGCGCTCGGCCGCGTCCGCGCCGAGCGCTGGGGCCCGCGCACGATCGATCTCGACCTGCTCGCGTGGGTGCCCCAGGGCCAGCAGCGCTCGGTCGCGTGCGACTCGGACACGCTGAAGCTGCCCCACCCCGGCCTGAGCGCACGCGACTTCGTGCTCGTGCCGCTGTCGCACGTGTTCCCGCAGCTGCACGTCGACGGCCTCGGCCTCGACGCGCTGCTCGCCGCGCTGCCGACCCACGCGCGCACGCTCGACGACGGCGCGCCCGGCGTGCCGCTGGTGTGAGAGGCCGTCAGCGGATGCTCGGGACAACCGGCTCGGCCGGGGCACGGGGGGACCTGGCGGGCCGGCGGCTCGCGAGGGGGCGCGCGCACGCGCGCGGTTCTTGTTAGAGTGCGTCGATACCGGGGCGGATAGCTCAGCGGTAGAGCGACGCGTTTACACCGCGTTGGTCGCAGGTTCGATCCCTGTTCCGCCTACCCCGCGCTCGCACGTGCGATCGGTCGCAGACACCGGCCCGGCCCGGCCGCTAACGTCCTGCGCGATGCGGCGAACGGTCTTGTGGCTCGCGAGCGCGGCGGTGGCATGCGGCGGCAGCGGTGGTGGCAACGGCAGCGGTGGCAGCGACACCGGTGCGAGCACGAGCACCACCGGCACGGCGTCGACCGTAGGTGACTCCGGACCCGGCACCAGCGCCGGCAGCAGCGGCACCACCGGCGCGAGCAGCAGCGGCGACGATGCCGGCAGCAGCAGCAGCGGCGGTGGCGGACAGGATGCGCCGTGGCAGCCCGGCACGGTGTACCGCTCGCTGCCCGAGCCCAACCCGCGCGGCCTGCTCGATCTGCGCGGGCTGGTGCACACGCACTCGGTGTACTCGCACGACGCGTGCGACGAGATGCCGGTGCAGGAGGACGGCCACTTCAACGAGCCGTGCTTCGAGGATCTGCGCCGCGGCCTGTGCCAGACCCAGCACGACTGGGTGATGTTCACCGATCATCCCGAGCTGTTCGACGCGACCGAGTATCCCGACGTGTTGCTCTTCGATGCCGCGCGCGGTGATGCGTTGCTCGAGCGCGACGGCGCACCGGTGGGCAACTGGAGCGGATGCGACGATGGCTCGAGCATCCTGCTGCTGGCGGGCACCGAGGGCGAGACCATGCCGGTCGGGCTCGAGCACCACGTCGACGATCGCAGCCTCTACGGTCAGGTCAGCGCCGAGGCCATCGACGCGTTCAAGGCCGCGGGCGCGGTCAGCCTGGTCGCGCACACCGAGGACTGGACCGTCGAGCAGCTCGAGACGCTGCCGCTCGATGGCTTCGAGATGTACAACCTCCACGCCAACACGCTGCTCAACATCGCGGCGGCGGTGCAGCTGCTGGCGAAGCTGGCCCAGGGCGGCGACGGCCTGCCCCACCCCGACCTCGCGATCATGCCGCTGTGGAGCGAGGACGTGCGCTACCTGCAGACCTGGGGCACCGTGCTGTCGCACGGCACGCGTCGCGTCACCACGATGGGCACCGACGCGCATCGCAACACCTTCATGCAGGAGCTGCCCGACGGTGAGCGCATCGACAGCTTCCGCCGCATGATGCTGTGGTTCTCCAACCATCTGCTGGTCGAGGGCGCGCAAGATGGCAGCTGGGACGACCTCGCGCTCAAGGACGCGCTGCGTTCGCGGCGGCTGTACGGCGTGTTCGAGTACATGGGCTACGCGCAGGGCTTCGACGCCTACGTCGCGGCCGGCGACACCGTGGTCGAGATCGGTGGCGAGGTCGCAATCGGCGACGCGCCGGTCATCCACGCCGTGGCCCCGACCGTGCGTGGGCTCGACCCGTTGGCGACACCGCCGACCATCACGGTGCACGTGCTGCGCGCGATCGAGGGCGGGTTCGAGGAGGTCCTGGCCGGCAGCGACGCGATCGAGTACGTGCCCGACGCCCCCGGGGCCTATCGCGTCGAGGTACGGATGGTGCCGTTGCACCTGACCGAGTTCCTGGGCGACTACGTCGATCTCGCGTCGCAGCCGCGACCGTGGGTCTACGCCAACGCGTTCTACGTGACGCCGTAACCCGGGCGCGACCGTGGTTTTCGCGCGGCGGTGGGCCGCGCTATCATCGGCATGCGTGAAGCCGATGCGCACGGCGAGCTGGTGGCTGGTCCTGCCCGACGGCTCGCGCCGTCGGGTGGAGCCGTGGGGCTGCCTGCTGGGCCGCGCCGCCGATTGCGACGTCGTGCTCGTGTCCGAGGACGCGAGCCGGCGCCAGGCGCTGGTGTACCTGGGCGCGGACGGGCCCTACCTGGTCGCGATGGGCCGCGCGCCCACGCGGCTCGCCGGCGCGGTGGTCGAGGGCTCGTGCGCGCTGATCGACGGCGCGACGATCGAGCTGCCGGGTTCGAGCTGCCGCGTCGTGGCCGAGAGCGTGCCCGAGCGCGACGGCGAGCCCAGCTGGGTGGTCGAGCGCGTCGGCGGCAGCTTCTTCGGCATCGGCGATCGACCGCTGTCGGTGGGCTCCGACCCGGCCGACGGCCTGCGCATCGACGGCATGCCGCCGCGCGCGCTGACGTTCCGCGTGGTCGACGAGCGCCTGCTGGTGGAGTTCGGCGATCACGGCACGCTCGACGGCCAGGCGATCGCGGCCGGTGCGGTCGAGGCCGTGGGTGCGGGCGCGCGCATCGTCGTGGGCAGCGAGGCGCTGCGCGTGATCGCCGGTGGCGGTGGACACGATGCGACCACGCGCGGCAGCAACCACACCGCGGCGCTGGCGGTGACGCGCGCCGCGTTGGAGTTCCTGCCGCATGGCGGACGCCTGCGCTTGACGGTGGGCGGACGCGAGCGCTCGCTGTATCTCGCGGATCGGCGCTGCGATCTGATCGCATGCCTGCTGCAGCCACCGCCGCCGCTGCGCGTGGGCGAGTTCGTGCCCGACGACGCGTTGCTGCCGCGGGTGTGGCCGGGCAAGCCCAGCGACCGCACCGCCATCAACGTGTTGGTCCACCGCGTGCGGCGCGATCTGGTGCGCGCGGGGATCGATGGCGTCGCGCTGATCGAGCGCTCGGCCGGCGGCGGCGGCACACGCATCGTGCTCGCACCGCAGGCCGACGTCGCGGTGCGCTGACGCGCCGCCCGCGGTGGAACGCCGCGGCTAGTACTCGTCCTCGTGGATGGTCTCGTCGCTGATCTCGGCGCGGACCCGCTGCCCGGCGCGACCCTTGGCCTGCACCGTCTGCACGAGCATGGCCCAGACCCCACCGTAGTTGATCCAACCCGCGTCCGACTTCGCCAGCACCCGGCCCAACGCGACCACGCGCAGCGGCACGGGCGGTTCGATGCGCATGCTCTTCTGCGACCAATACGACAGCGGACTGCTCCAGTAGGTGTCGATGGTCTCCCACGCGTCGTCTTCGCGGAAGGTGTGCGCCTTGTACTGCGTCGCCATCGTGCGGCTGCGCGCAGGATAGTACATCGCGGCTACGGCTGACAGCGCGCCCACAGCTCGATCCACTTCAGGAAGTCCTGATAGGCGGGATCGGCGGTGTCTTCCATCTTGTCGTGGCCGCCGTGCTCGACGCCACCTGCGGCGACCGCGAGCGGCTTGAGCAACAGCAGGCTCTGCGTGGGATCGGCGCGGTCGAGCAGGCCCAACCGTTCGACCTCGTGCAGGCTCGCGGCCGCGCCGAGATCGCAGGCGCCATCGACGATCCAGCGCGGCGCGTCCTCGGGATCGCCGGTGTGGCTGTCGAAGTGACAGGGATAGCAGCGACCGCGCCACGAGTAGACCAGCGCCGCGAAGCCGGCCTCGATGGTCGCGTCGCTGCAGTCGCCGCCGTCGTCGAACGGTCGCGGGCCGGTCGAGGGTCCCGCCGGCGGCACGTCGCAGCTGCCGGCCTGCACGGGCGCGGCCTCGCAGGGGTTGTCGATCGGCGGGCACACCTGCGCGCCGCAGCGCGCGTTGTACTCGATCCACTCGCGCATCGCGTCGTGCTCGGCGCGGATGACCTCGTCGGTGACCACGGCGCTGTCGGGCTCGGCGCGCAGGATCCACGTGAGCACGACGCTCTGGTCGGGCGCGTCGAGATCGACGATGCCAGACTCGACCATGCACGCCATGGTGCCGCAGGCATCGCCGTGGCTGTACAGGCCCAGGTTCACGCCCGAAAGGTGGCACTGGTTGCAGGTCGACTGGCGGTCGCTCTGCAGCAGCGGTGCGATGCGCTCGTCGAACAGCGCGGTCGCGTCGTGGTCGGTGCACGTCAGCGGCGTCTCGTCGCTGTCGCAGTGCACCGCGCCCAGCGCCAGACCGGCGAGAAAGCTGCGCGCAATGGTCCGCACCCCGACGAGCCCTCGCACCCACTGTACTACGTCGTCGACGGCGGCGCGGATCGACCGGGGTCGTCGTCACCGAGCGGCGGGTCCGGCGGCGCCGCGGCCAGCGCACGCGCGCGCTCGATCAAGCGCGGTGCGGTCGCCTCGTGCTTGAAGAACACGTACGCGTCGGGCCACGCCGCCATGCGCCGCAGCCACCCGCGCAGTGCGTCGTCGTCGTAGTGCTCGCCGCGCAGCCGCAGGTAGCCGACGTCGGCGGTGGCGACCACCGGGGGATCCGCCTGGTCCTCGTCGGAGATGCACAGGCATGCGCCACGCTCGCGCAGCGCCGCGTAGACCGTCTCGTCGAACCACGAGCGGTGGCGGAACTCGAGCACCGGCGCGCAGCCGCTCGGCAGCAGCGACAGGAACCCGCGCAGCAGCTCGACGTCGACGCGTAGAAACGGCGGGCACTGCAGCAGCACCGGGCCGAGCTTGTCGCCCAGCGCTTCGAGCTGACGGAACAGGTACGTCACGTCGCTGCCGACGTCGCGCAACCGTGCGACGTGGGTGATGCGACGCGAGGCCTTGATGACGAAGCGGAAGTGCGCGGGCACGACCTCGGCCCAGCGCCGCAGCACGCCGGCGTTGGGCATGCGATAGAAGGTGTTGTTGATCTCGACGGTGTCGAAGCGCGCGGCGTAGTACGCGAGCATGTCGCCCGCGTCGAGCTCGGGCGGGTAGAACTCGCCGCGCCAGAAGTCGTAGCTGAAGCCGCTGCTGCCGATGCGGAGCTGCACGCGAGGCGCCAGGGTAGCCCGCTGGGGCCGCGGACCCAAGCGCGGGCGTGATCTCGATCAACACCGGGCACAGCCGGGCCCAACCGCGCGGCGCCGAGCTGGCACTGGCCTGCGGAGACGCACTCGAACCACCGCCATGACCAAGCAAGCCCGCACCGACCTCGCCCTGTTGCTCTCGTTCGCCATGCTGCCCGCCTGCATGCTCGACGTCGGTGACGCCCTGACCGCCGGCAGCGCGTCCGACACCGGCGACGGCGACACCGAGGGCAACGGTACCGACGGCGACGACCAGGACGACACCGGCGGCAAGGCCTCCGCGGGTGACGACGACGACGACGCGCAGGACACCGACGACGCGCAGGACACCGACGATGCGCAGGACACCGACGATGCGCGGGACACCGACGATGCCGATGGCGCCGACGAGGACAGCGGCTCGGCCGGCGGCGGTGGCGAGGCGCCGGTGTGCGTCGAGTGGGGCGAGCACGTCGACAGCTGCGGCTTCGGCAGCGACGGCGCGGCCTACTGCCAGCTCGACTTCGACGCGGGCGCCGACAGCGGCCCCGACTGCGAGGCCGCGCTGCAGGACTACTACGCGTGCTTGAACGCGACCGACTGCGAGACGCTGCAGGCCAGCAGCGGCATGCTGTGCGGCATCGACGAGACCCTCGCGATCTGCGGCTGGTGACGCTGCGGCGGCCGTCGGCTCAGCCGCACGGCGGCATCGCGGTGCCGGTCGTCGCCGCGGCCTCGAGCCGATCGGCGACGACCACCGCCGCGGCCGCGAAGCGCAGCGACGCCGCGGCCGCGGTGGCCTCGTAGCCCAGCTGC
>JAIBBS010000205.1 GCA_019694555.1 Nannocystaceae bacterium | reverse complement strand
GCCGGACGCGGCGGCGCGGGCTCGGGCGCGGCCGCGGTCGCCGGCGCGGCGATCGGCGTGGGCCGACGCGCGGGTGCGGGACGCACGGGCTCTGCAGCCGGCGCCGGCACCGTGCGATCGACCGCGGGGCTCGCGGCCGGCCGCGGAGCGGGACGCGGCTCCTCGGACGCTGCGGGCATGGGCGCGGGGGCGGGCGCGGGCTCGCTCGAGTCTTCGAGCTTGCGCACCGATCGCGTCAGCTTGCGACCGCGCATCGTCTTGGGTCGCTGCCGCTGCGCGCCGGTGGCCTCCTCGCTGACCTCTTCGTCGATCTCGAGCTCGGCGAGGTACGCCGCGCGCAGGGCCTCGTGCGCAGCATTGGCCGCGCGCGCGAGGTCACCGGTGGGACCGCCGTAGCGGTCGTGGAAGATCTGGTGCTGCGAGCCGCGCGAGACCGCGGTGAACTCGGCCGCGAGGCGACGCATCGGGCCCAGCGCCTCCATCTGCGGCAGGTAGATCGCGAGCGCGGCGCAGATCAGCAGCAGCACCGCGAGCAGCACCCAGTTCGCGGGCGAGACCAGCCCGCGGTCGCGCGCATCGGCCAGCGCGTCGGTCAGATCGCGGTGGCCCGCGGCGGCGGTGCGGCGCGACATCACGGCCAGCAGCGCGCCGCTCTTGCCCTTGCCCGCGGGCCCGGGCACGCGGCCGACCGCACCGATGCGCGCGTCGAGACCCTCGCCGACCGGGAAGACCTTGCTCGCACCCTGATCGGGCGCGTCATCCTGGTGTGCGCCGGCGAGCTTCTCGAGCTCACCCGAGACCGGCTGATCGCCGATGATGTCGCCCAGCAGCTTGCCGTTGCGCACGATGCCGGCGGGGTTCTCGGTGCCGAGCACGCGGCGCAGCAGTGAGCCCGCGCCCAGGTGCAGCGGCTCGAACGCCAGCAGGCGGCGACCGTTGGCGTCGGCGCGCAGCACCTTGGCGACGTGGATCTGTCCACCGATCACGACCGAGAACAACCCGTCGTCGTCCGCGGTGAGCTCCTGGTACGGCGGCGTCGCGATCAGCTCGGCGATCAACGCCTCGCCCACGCCCGACTTCGCCACCGTCGCGCCCGCGGCGTCGACGACGGCGACCGTCATGTCCGACTTGTTGCGCACGCGCAGGCTCTCGGATGCTTCGGTGAAGACCTGCGACAGCGGATACTTGTCCGCCGACAGCTTGGCCTCCTGCTCGGCCGTGCGAGCCAACGCCTCGCGCACCGCGGGATCGAGCAAGATGGTGCCGACCTGTCCGACCGGCGCCGACTCGATCTGGGCCTCGAGCGCCGAGATGCCGGCTTCGGCGACGGCGTGCAGCGCGGTGCGGTCGCTCTCGCTGAAGTCGCCGCCTTGTCCCTTCGACAAGAGGAACATCCCGCCCAGGCACAGGGTCGCGAGGGCGGCAAGGATGACGCCCCAGATGCGGGTCAGCAGCATCGCGCGCACAGTGTAGGCCCGTTGGGCTCGCCGCGGCAAATGCCCTCGACGATCGCGGTGGCGATGGCTGGGGACGTGCGTGCTCGTCTGCAACGCGGTTTCGGACGCGGACGACCTCGGCCCGGTGCGCGTCACGGTGCTGTGGCTGGGGACCGTGCTCGCCCTCGCGGGGGGCCACGCCATCGCGCGCAGCGAGGCGATCGCCGCGATCGTGCCGAGCCTCGTGCCGATCCTCGTCGTGCTGGCGTGGACCGCCGGTGCGCTCGCGGCCGTCGCCACGATCCGTCGCGTGCCGCCGGCGCTGCACGGCGGACCGCGGCCGGCGACGGTGCTCGCCCTGGTCGCGCTGGCGTTCGCGCGGGGCCTGGGCGCGGGGCCGGTCGCGGGTGTGCCGGTGGGCTCGGGCGCAGTCGACTGGCCCGCGCGCGCGGGCGATCACGGTCGCGTCCTCCACTTCGAGGTGCGCGACGCCAGCTGGTCGGGCGCGCGCTGCAGCGTGCTGGCCTCGCCGCAAGGCAGCGATCGCACCGCATGGCTCGAGCTGCCCAGCGATCGCTGTCCGCTGTCGCGCGGTGACGGCATCGTGGTGCCGGCGCGATCGCTGCGGCCGAGCGCGGGGCCGACGTGGCCGGGCGCCGCGGATCCACGGCAGCAGGCGAGCAGTCGCGGCGCGAGCTGGGTGCTCACGGCCGAGCGCGCGTGGCCCAGCGCGCGTGGCGATGGATCGTGGCGCGCGTCGTGGTCGCGACACGTCGCAGCTGCACGCGCGCGCTGGTGGCTCGACAGCCGCGGCGACGACGGCCGTGCGCTGGTGGTCTCGAGTCTGTTCGGCGTGCGCGCGGCGCTGTCGCCCCCGCGACGTCGCGCGCTCGCGATCGCGGGGCTGGGCCACCTCGTCGCGGTCAGCGGCATGCAGGTCACCTTGGTCGCGTGGGTCGCGTTTCGCATGGCCCTGCGCGCGAGCGCGGTGTTCGTGCCCGCGCCGGGGCTGGCGGCCGCGCTCGCGCTGGTCCCGGTCGCGGCCTACGTCGCGCTCGTGGGCGCCGAGGCGCCCGCGGTGCGATCGGCGTTGCTGGTGGTCGCGCTGTCGCTGTCGTCGGCGACGCTGCGCCCCAGCCACGGCGTGACGGTGCTGGCGTGGAGCGCCGCGGCGATGCTCGCGTGGCGGCCGGCGTGGGCCTTCGACGTCGGCTTCCAGCTGTCGTTCGTGGCGATGGCGGCGTTGCTGCGCGCGCCCGCGGGGCTGGCGATGCAGAGCTGGCGCGTGGCCTGGGCGATCGCGCCGGTGGTCGCGCTGCACTTCGGCGAGACCGGTGCGTGGGCGGTGGTCACCAACCTCGCGGCGGTGCCGGTGTTCACGCTCGCGCTGACCCCCGCGGGACTGTTCGCGGTGCTGACCGAGCCGTGGCTCGGCGACCTCGCGTGGGTGCCGGCGGGCTGGGCCGCGGCGCTGGTGCTCGACATCGCCGCGATCGGTGCCGCGCTGCCGCGGGTGTCGCTGGCGGCGTTGGCGTGGGTGGCCGCGGCGAGCCTGTCGCTGCGTGCGTGGCCGCGGCTCGCGGCGTCGCCACGGTGGCAACGCTGGGCGCCCACGCCGATCGTCGCGACCGCGGTGCTGACCGCGTGGTGCTGGTCGCTGTGGCGACCGCGACCGCCGCTGCCCGAGGCGCCGTACTTCGCGTTCGGACCGCGGCGCAATCCCGCCGTGCTCGCGCGCGCCGGCGAGGGCGCGGCGTGCCTGCGCGAGCCCACCGGTGATCCCACGACGTGGCCTTCGTTGCTCGATGCGCTGGCGATCGATCGCATCGTCGCGCTGGGGCCGTCGGCGGAGCCGCTGCCGCCCCACGTCGTCGCGCTGCGCGACGAGCTCGCCGCGACCAGCCCGCCGCGGTGGACCGGCAGCGACGCCGCGGCGCAGTGCGACTGGCCCAGCCGGGCGCGTGCCGAGGCCGCCATCGCGGCCTGCCGCCGCCGCCACGCCGGGCCCTCGTTCGCGGCGTTCGACCACCACGCGGTGCACTGCTGGGACGGCGAGCGCTGGCTCGCGCCGCTGCGACTACAATGAGCCTGCCCATGGCCAGCGCCCGTTCCGTGCCGATGCTGCTCGAGTCGAACGGGCCCCACGCCGGGCGCATGCACGAGCTGGGCTACGGTCGACACGTGCTCGGTCGCGGCAGCGACGCCAGCGTGCAGCTCGATCACGAGGACGTGTCGCGGCGGCACGCCGAGCTCGAGGTCTCGCCCGAGGGCGTGCTCGTGCGCGACCTCGAGAGCAAGAACGGCGTGCGCATCGACGGCCAGAGCATCCGCGGACCCACGCGCATGGTCCACGGCCAGAGCCTCGCGCTCGGCGACCTCGCGCTGGTGCTGAGCCACCCGGCCTCGCAGGTCACCTCGGTGCTCGCGCGTGCGGGCGAGACCACGATGACGGTGACCGACACCGGCGAGGACGCGCGTCGCGGCGGCGCGAGCCTGTGGCTGCCGCTCGCGGGCGTGCTGGTGTTCGGCGCCCTGGTCGCGGCGATGCTGTGGCTGTAGTAGAACCGCGGGCGTGACCGAGGCCCTCGCGCGTCTGCCCAAGATGGATCGCGTGCTCGATGCACCGGCGCTCGCGGCCGTGGCCTGGCGCCGCGAGGTGATCCGACGCGTCGCCGAGACCCTGCTCGCGCAGCTGCGCGCGCGCGTGCGCGAGCGTGGCGACACCGCGGTGCCGAGCGCGGAGGAGTTCGCCCGCAGCGTGGCCGCGCGGCTCGATGCGCTCTTCGATCGCCACCCCACGCGCGTGCTCAATGCCACCGGTGTGCTGCTGCACACCAACCTCGGTCGCGCGCCGTGGTCGCGCGATGCCATCGAGGCCGCGATCGCGGCGGCGGGCGCCTGCGATCTCGAGGTCGAGCTCGGCAGCGGCCAGCGCGGCTCTCGCTTCGCGTGGCTGCGGCCCGCGCTCGCGGCGGTGATCGGCGCCGAGGACGTGCACGTGGTCAACAACAACGCCGCGGCGCTGCTGTTGGCGTGCACGGTGCTGGGGCAGCCCGGCGGCGTGGTGCTCTCGCACGGGCAGATGGTCGAGATCGGCGACGGCTTCCGCGTCGCGACCATGGCCGCCGCCGGCGGTTGTCGCATCGTCGGCGTCGGCAGCACCAACCGCACCCACGCGACGGACTACGAGGCCGCGCTCGATCCGGCCCGCGGCGCGCCCGCGTCCGCGATCCTGTGGGTGCACCTGTCGAACTTCGAGCAGCACGGCTATGTCGCCGAGGTCGCGCTGCCGCAGCTGGCCGCGATCGCACGCGCGCGCGGCGTGCCGCTCATCGCGGATCTCGGCAGCGGCTCGCTGGGCGAGGGCCTGCCGCCGCGCGAGCCGACCATCGCGTCGTACCTCGAGCAGGGCGCCGACCTCGTGCTCGCCAGCGGCGACAAGCTGCTGGGCGGACCGCAGGCCGGCATCATCGCCGGGCGCGCCGCGCTGGTGGAGCCGCTGCGGCGTCACCCGATGGCGCGGGCGCTGCGGCCCGACAAGGTCACGCTCGCGGCGTTGCACGCGACCGCGACTGCGCACGCGCGCCGCGGTGCGATCGCGCTGCCGCTGCATCGCATGGTCGGCCTCGACCCCGCGCAGCTGCAGGCGCGCGCGGCCGCCGTCGCGGCCGCGATCCCGGGTGCGACGGTCGCCGCGTGCGAGGCCACCATCGGCGGCGGCAGCCTGCCGGGCGACGCGATGCCCAGCGTCGCGGTGCGGCTCGAGCACGGCTCGCCCAGCGCGTTGGCGCGGCAGCTGCGGCTGGGCACGCCCGCGGTGGTCGGTCGCGTCGAGGGCGGCGCGCTGTGGCTCGATCTGCGCACGGTCGAGCCCGACGACGACGCGGCGTTGCAGGCGGCGCTGCAGCAGGCGCTCGATCGCGTCGCGCGCTGACCCGCACTCACGCGCCCGCGCTGCGTCGCGGCACGCGGATCGCCACCGTCGCGCCGCCGCCGGGGCGCGCGTCGATCCACGCGTCGCCGCCGTGGGCGAGGGCGATGCGCCGCACCAGCGCGAGGCCCAGGCCCAGGCGTCCGCGCTCGCCCCCGTCGCCGCGCACGAACGGCTCGAACGCGCGTGCGCGTTGCTCGGGCTGCAGCCCCGGGCCGTCGTCGTCGACTGCGAACACGATCGCGTCGTGCTCGAGCTGCAGCCGCAGCGCCACGACCCCCTGACCGTGGTCGCGCGCGTTCTCCAGCAGGTTGCCCAGCGCGCGGCCCAGCAGCGTGGGATCGCCGACCAGCGTGTCGTCACCCTCGACCGCCGCCAGCAGCGTGCGCGGCAAGCCGGCCTGCGCCAGCGCGCGCAGGGCCACGGCGCGCGCCGACAGGCTCGTGGGCGACAGCGCCGAGAACTGCAGCCGCGCGTCGGCCAGCAGCTTGCCGACCAGCGTGTCGAGATCGGCGATCTCGCGCTCGAGATCCTGCAGCGTGGCCTCGTCCGCGCCGCGATCGCGCAGCAGCTCCGCCAACACCCGCAGGTGGCCCAGCGGCGTGCGGATCTCGTGCGAGACCGCGGCCAGCAGCGCGCGCGAGTCGGCCAGCTGCGCCTGCACCCGCGCGGCCATGTCGTTGAGCGCGGCGGCGACGACCGCGGGCTCGCCACGGATCTCGCGACCGAGCTCGAGCCGCGCGTCGAGCTCGCCCTCGGCGAGCCGTCGTGCGAAGCGAGTCAACGTGTCGTAGGGTCGCGTCAGTCGTCGCGCGAGCAGGCCCGAGGTCGCCCACAGCACCGTCATCGCGGCCGCCAGCGCCGCCAACATCGGCACGAAGTGCGACAGCCGCGGGTGGGTCCAGCACGCCGCGACGCTGCCGAGGCGTCCGCGCGGCGCGAGCACGTCGATCGACATCGCACGGCCTTCGCACGCGGGCCCGTGACGCTCGAGCTCGCGGTCGTCGGCGTCGCGCAGCACGATCTCGATCTGCAGCTGCCGCGCCGCGCGGGCCGCCAGCGCGCTGCGCCGCGCGGGGTCGTCCCACACGTCCGCGAACTCGCTGCCGACGAAGCCCTGCAGGTTCTCGACCATGCGGTTCCACGCCCGCGGCTCGGGCGCGAGCGCCCACCACACCGTCGCGACCGCCACGCCGCTGGCGAGGATGGTCGCGCCGAACCAACGCACCAATACCGCGCGCAGACGTCGTGGTCGTCGGCGATGGTGGTGGCCGTGCCTCATTCGTCGCCCTCGCGCGTGAGCATGTAGCCCACGCCGCGGATGGTCTGGATGCGCGTGGCCGCGCGGGGATCGTCGCCCAGCTGCTTGCGCAGCCGCGAGATGTGCACGTCGATGGTGCGCTCGCCGACCGCGACGTCACCGCGGCCGGCCTCGGCCAGCAGCGCCGCGCGCGGGACCACGCGGCCGGCGCGACGCATGAGCGCCACGAGGATGTCGAACTCGACCGCGGTCAGCTCGATGGCCCGGGCGTCGCGCGTGACGATGCGCGCGCCGACATCGACGACGATGCCGCCGGCGGAGAGTCGCTCGGACAACAGCCCGGGCTGGCCCCGACGTGTGACCGCGCGCAGCCGCGCCAGCAGCTCGCGCGGGCTGAAGGGCTTGGCGACGTAGTCGTCCGCGCCCAGCTCGAGGCCGACGACGCGATCGGCCTCGTCGCCCTTGGCGGTGAGCATGACCACCGGGATCGCGTCGCGCTCGCGGATCTTCCGCAGCACCGAGATGCCGTCGAGCCGCGGCATCATCACGTCGAGCAGCACCGCGTCGTAGCCACCGGCGGCCAGCGCAGCGAGGCCGCGCTGGCCGTCGGCGGCGTGGCTCAGTGCCACGTCGTTGTCGCCCATGTAGCGGGAGAGCAGCTCGAAGAGCCGCTCGTCGTCGTCGATGAGCAGGACCCGCAGACCCACGGTGACAGCTTACTTCACCGGTCGCGGTCGCGGTCGCGGTCGCGATCGCGATCGCATGGTCGGTCGTGGTGGCCACCGGGTTCGCCGCGGTCGCAGCCGTGGTGCGGGCCCCAGCCGTGGGCCTGGCGCCACGCGAGGCTGGCGAAGCCCGAGCCGAAGCCGAGCACCGTGCCGGTCAACAGCAGTGCGATCTTGATGCGGTCGTTCACAGCATGCCTCCTTCGGCGTGCGCGCCACGGTAGGGCCCCTGCCACATGCGGCCGGACTCGAGCCACTCGGCCAGCAGTCGACGCTGGCGCTCGTCGAGCGCGTCGTGCAGCTTCGACAGCGCCCCGACCACGCCCTTGCGCATGCGCTCGAGCGCCTCGTCGTGTCGCGCGAAGGCCTCGCCCAGCGCGGTCTCGTCCACCGTCTCGCTGCGCAGCGCGCTGGCGAGATCGGTGCGAGCCTTGCGGAACTCGCCGCGCAGCGACTGACCGTCCTGCTGCAGATCGCCCAGCACCTCGCGGATCACCTTCTCCTGACCCGGCGTGGTGTCGAGCCGCGAGAACAGCCCCCGCAACCACCACGGGTTGCGTCCGCCGCCGTCGCCGCCATCGTGCCCCCAGCCGCCGTGTCGACCCCAGCCGCCGTGGTGCCCCCAGTGTCCGCCGCCCCAACCGCCGGGGCCACAGCCGCCGCGCGCGTAGCCGCGGCGGCGCTTCATCACATGAATCAGTCCGACCAGGCAGGCCGTTCCCACGAGAAATCCGAACATCGCTTTTGCGTTCGCCTCCGACCACGAGCTTGACCATGGCTTCGTGAAGGGACATCGCGCGCCTGGGTTAAGAAAGATGAAGCCGGTGCGGACGCCGGCTGCGGGTGGCTGGTTACCCCGCCGTGACAGCGCCGCGCCGCCGCGGTGCGTACCTTGCGATCATGCAACGCCCCGACGACTCGGTCCCCGGCGCGCCCGTGCCGCGTCCCCGCCGTGCGCGATCCAGCGACACCCGCACGATGGAGACGATCTTGCTGGCCTCGACCGCAGCCCTGCTGGCGGCGGTGGCGTGGCCGATCGCGAGCCAGTGGCGCGCGGAACCGCAGGCCGCGGTCGTGGTCCCCGACGAGCCCCTCATGGCCGCGCCGACGCCGGTGTACGCGAAGGCCGGCCGGCCGACCATCCAGGTCGCGTTGCTGCTCGACACCTCCGACAGCATGGATGGGCTGATCGACCAGGCGCGCACGCGGCTGTGGAGCGTGGTCAACTCGCTCGACAGCGTGACCTTCCACGGCGAGCGGCCGCAGCTCGAGGTCGCGTTGTACGAGTACGGCAACGATGCGGTCTCGCCGTTCGCGGGCTACGTGCGCCAGGTCAGCGGCTTCACGGCCGAGCTCGACCAGGTGTCGGCGGCGTTGTTCGAGCTCGACACCGACGGCGGCTCCGAGCACGCACCGCAGGCGATCGTCCGCGCGCTCCACGAGCTGCCGTGGAGGCAGGGCGATGGCGTGTTGCGCGTGGTCTACATCGCCGGCAACGAGGAGTTCCAGCAGGGCCCGGTGCCGTGGGGCGAGGCGGCCGATCGCGCGCGCGCCAGCGGTGTGGTCGTGAACACCATCTTCTGCGGCGCCGAGGCCTCGGGCATCAGCGGCGGCTGGCGTGACGCGGCCACACGCAACGGCGGGCGCTTCTTCGCCATCGACGCCGACACCCGTCGCGTCGATCCGCCCACACCCTACGACGACGACATCGCCAAGCTCGGCGTCGCCATCAACGAGACCTACGTCGGTTACGGCGACAAGGGCCGCGAGGGGCTCGAGAACCAGCGCGCGCAGGACGACAACAACGCCGTGTCCGGCAGTGCGGTGCAGCGCGGGCTCAGCAAGAGCAAGAGCTACTACCGCAATCCCAGCTGGGATCTCGTCGACGGTGTCGCGGAGGGTGCCGTCGATCTGGACTCGGTCGATCGCAGCAGCCTACCGGCCGCGCTGCAGTCGCTGGACGCCGAGGCGCTCGCGGCCTACGTCGCGGCGCGCAAGGCCGAGCGCAGTGCGATCGCGGCCAAGACCGCCGAGCTGGAGCTGCAGCGCAACGCGTTCCTGCGCGAGCACGCGGCGGCCAACCCCGACGGCGCGGCGGTCTCGCTCGACGAGGCGATGATCTCGGCCCTGGGGGCGCAGGCCGAGGCGGCAGGGTTTACGCTGTCGAAGTCGTGAGGCGATCGCGATGAACGAACGGGCGAGCGCGAGCGCGTGCGTGCTGGTGGTCGAGGACGACGATGCGATCCGCGAGGGACTGGTCGACGCGCTGTCGTTCGAGGGCTACAGCGTGCTGCAGGCGGCGACCGCACCGCGCGGGCTGCAGACCGCGCTGGGCAGCAGCTGCGCGCTGGTGCTGCTCGATCTGATGTTGCCCGGCGGCGACGGCTTCGAGGTGCTCAAGGAGCTGCGGCGCACGCGACCGGAGCTGCCGGTGATCATCTTGACCGCGCGTGGGCGCGAGGCCGATCGCGTGCAGGGGCTGCGGCTGGGCGCCGACGACTACGTGGTCAAGCCCTTCAGCGTGCGCGAGCTGCTGGCGCGGGTGCAGGCGGTGCTGCGTCGCACCCGCGTGGCACCGCCGGTCGACGACGGTCCCAGCGAGGTCGCGATCCCCGGTGGCGCCATCGATCTCGCGCGCCGCGAGATCCGCTTCGACGACGGCGCGCGGGTCGAGCTGTCCGAGCGCGAGGCCGCGCTGGTGGGCTACCTCGTGCGCCACGCCGATCGTGCGGTCGGGCGCGACGAGCTGCTGCAGCACGTGTGGCGGCTCGATCCCACGCGCTACCAGACGCGCACCATCGACATGCACGTGGTGCGGCTGCGCGAGAAGCTGCGCGACGCGTTGGAGGTGCCGCGGGTGATCCTCACCGTGCGCGGCAAGGGCTACATGTTCGGCGCCACGGTCGCGTCGCGCGACGGCTGACTCGCATGCGCGCACGCACGACCTGGCTGCTGTTCGCGCTGGCGGTCGCGGTGCTGCTGGCGGTGACGTCCGCGGCGAGCTGGGCGCTGCTGCAGCTCGACGAGCGTCGGGTGCAGACCGAGCAGGAGGCCGTGCGCGAGGAGCTGGTGCGGCTGTCGTTGTGGCGCATGGACAGCCTCATGACGCCGCGACTGTCGCGGGAGATCGCGGAGGCCGGCCTGCCGCCGGGGCCCGCGGGTCTCGCCGACGGCGTGCGCGCGCGCTTCGTGGTCGCGCCCGACGGCAGCATCGAGCCGGTGGGTGAGCTCGAGCCGCGCTGGCGCGCGCCGCTGGCGTCGCTGGTCGAGGGCGTGTCGGTCTCGGCGACCGTGGTCGCGGTCGACGACGTCGCGCGCAAGGTCGAGAACTACTACCGCAACAGCAAGAACGCGCCGCCGGAGCCGAGCACGGTGCTGTCGCAGCAGGCGCGCAACAGCTTCGAGTACGGCAAGCGCGTCGCGTCGATCGAGGACAACCTCGCGGAGGCCTCGGCGCAGAACCCCGCCAACGAGGGCCTGGGGCTGCAGCGGCAGGGCAGCCTCGACGGTGCGCCCGAGGGCATCCTCGAGATGATGCGGCCGCTGTGGTGGGGCGACGAGCTGGTGCTGGTGCGGCGCGTGCGGATCGCCGATGGCGAGCGCATCGAGGGCGCGTGGCTCGACTGGCCGCGGCTGCGCGCCGAGCTGCTGCTCGAGATCGAGGATCTGCTGCCGCAGGCGCAGCTGTTGCCGCTGTCGGCCGACGCCGAGGTCGACGACGCGCGTCGGCTCGCGACCCTGCCGGTGGGGTTGGATCCCGGTGCGCTGTTGCTGCCGGCGGATCGCACCCGCGGCCCGCTGCAGCTGGCCATCGCGGCCGCGTGGGTGTTCGTGCTGGTGGCGGTGGCCGCGGTCGCGCTGCTGCTGCGCGGCTCGCTGGCGCTGTCCGAGCGCCGCGCCGCGTTCGTCTCCGCGGTGACCCACGAGCTGCGCACGCCGCTGACGACGTTTCGCATGTACACCGAGATGCTCGAGGGCGGCATGGTCGAGGACAAGCGCAACCGCTACCTCGCGACGCTGCGGCGCGAGGCCGAGCGGCTGGGCCAGCTGGTCGAGAACGTGCTGTCGTACGCCCGCATCGAGGCCGATCGCGATCGTCGCGAGCTCGCGCCCATCGCGGTCGCGGCGTTGGTCGAGCGCTGCCACGAGCGCCTGGCCCAGCGCTGTGAGGGCGCCGGCATCACGCTGGCGCTCGAGCTGGCCGGCGAGGTCGGCGACGCGCGCGTGATGGCGGACGTGGCCGCGGTCGAGCAGGTGCTGTTCAACCTCGTCGACAACGCCGCGAAGTATGGCGCCGGCGCCGAGGACCCGCGCGTGGTGCTGGCGGTGTCGTGCGACCGCGAGACCGTGGCGCTGCGCGTGCGCGACTTCGGTCCCGGCATCGCCGCGGCCGAGCGACAGCGGGTGTTCGAGCCCTTCGCCAAGGGCTCGGCCCACGCCGCCGGCACCAAGCCCGGCGTGGGCCTGGGCCTGGCGCTGTGCCGACGGCTCGCGCAGCAGATGCACGGGCGGCTCGAGCTCGAGGCCAGCGACACCGGCGCGTGCTTCGTGCTGCGGTTGCCGCGGACACCCGCGTAGCCTGGGTTTTCCGGCATGCTCGCGTCGGCCGTGGCGACGCCGCAGCGCACCGAGACCTCGCCGCCGTGGGTGGCCATGCTGGCGCTCGCGCTGGTGGCCGCGATCTGGGCGTGGCTGCGGATCTCGCTCAACCGCGAGTACGGACCCGCCAGCTGGCAGACGCTGATCGAGCTGCGCGCGCCGCTGCCGTTCGGCCACCGCGTGCTGGTGCCGGCCTTGCTGCGACCGCTGGTCGACGCGGGCGTGTCGATCCCGTGGGCGTTCGGGCTCAGCGAGTGGCTGGCCACCATCACGGTGGTGACGTTGCTGCGGCGCGTGCTCGCCGACGAGCTGCCGCCGCGCGCCGCGACGCTGGGCGCGGTGTTGCTGCTGCCGGTGCTGACGCCGGCGCTGCTGCTGCAGCACCGCTGGCCGATCTTCTATCCCTGGGATGCGTGGGCCATGGTCGCGCTGCTGCTGGGCTGCCATGCGCTGCGGCGCGGCAACACGCCGCTGGTGTTCGCGACGGTGATCGTCGGCGCGTTCAACCGCGAGTCGGTGGTGCTGCTGCCGCTGTGTGCGGTGGCGTTGCGGCTGGGTCGCGAGCCGGTGCGCACCACGATCGCCCGCGCGGTGCTGCTGGGCTTCGCCTACGCCGGCGCGCGCGCGCTGCTGCCATGGCTGGTCCCGGCCGCGCGCGGGGCCCCGCTGCACCTGTGGGTCGAGGGCCAGCTGCGGCTGTGGCACAACCTCGCGTGGCTGGCGGTGCCGGCCAACGCGGCGCAGTGGTGCGGCAGCATCAGCGTGCTGCCGGCCGCGTGGTGGGCGGTGCGGCGCCACGTGCCCGCGGATCTGCAGCGGTTGCAGCTGCCGCTGCTGCTGGGCCTCGCGGGGCTGCTCGTGGTCGCCAACGCCTACGAGCCGCGGGTCTACGGCGAGCTCATGGTGCTGGCGTGGGCGGTGGTGTGGATCGGCGCGTGGCGCTGGGCCCACGGCGACGCCGAGCCGGCCGCGGCGGCGCCGGGATCCCCAGCGCCATGGTGGCTGCGCGCACTCGATCGCTGGGGCGCGCTCGCGTTGCTGTCGTTGCTGACGGTCACCGCCGCGCTCGCGTGGTCGCTCGGGTATCCTGCGCGACCATGACCGAGCTCCAGTTCGCCCCGCTCGCGCCCGAGGACACCGACGCGCTGCAGGCCCTGCTCGCGCGCGCGTTCGCGTTCGCACCTGCGGACGCGAACGGATGGTTCGACGCCGCAGGCCGCGAGAACATCCGCGTCGTCCGCCGCGACGGTCGCGTCGAGGGCGGCTGCATGGTGCTGCCGATGGGCCAGTACTTCGGCGGTCGCGCGGTGCCGATCGGGGCGATCGCGGCGGTCGGCGTGCGCACCGACGCGCGCCGCCGCGGCATCGCCAGCCGCATGATGTCCGAGGTGCTGCACGAGCTGCACCACCGCGGCGTGCCGTGCTCGACGCTGTACGCCTCCAACGCCGCGCTGTACCGCCGTGCCGGCTACGAGCCCGCCGGCGCGCGCTTCAGCGCGACCATCCGCCCGCGCGAGATCGACAGCAGCGATCGCGGCGGTGCGGTGCGCGACGCCGGGCCCGACGACGCCGCGATGCTGCACGCGATGTATGCCGGCGCGGTGCGCCAGCGCAACGGTCACCTCGATCGCAGCCGCTACATCTGGGACCGCCTCCACGGCGTGCGCTTCGGCGTGCCCGCGCACGGGCTGGTGCTGCTCGACGAGCGCGGCGTGCCCGAGGGCTACCTGTTCTGGCGGCAGTTCCGCCGCGAGATGTTCCACCACCTCGAGGTCACCGACTGGGTCGCGACCACGCCGGCGGCCCACCGTCGGCTGTGGTCGACGCTGTCGGATCTGCGCACGATGGTCGAGGACATGCGCTGCTGGACCGCGCCGCACGATCCGATGCTGCTCGCGGTGCCCGACCCGCGGCTCGAGCTGCGCCACGAGGAGAACTGGATGCTGCGCTTGGTCGACGTCGCCGGCGCCATGCGTGCGCGCGGCTTCGCCGAGCCGCTGCGGCTGCGGCTGGGCCTGCGCGTGCACGACGACGTGCTCGCGGCCAACGACGGCAGCTTCACGCTGCACATCGACGGCGGCGCGGCCGAGGTCGAGCGCGGTGGCACGCCCGAGCTCGAGCTCGACGTGCGCGCGTTGGCGGCGGTCTACAGCGGCTTCGCGTCGCCGTGGTCGCTCGCGGCGCTCGGGGCCGTGCGCGGCAACGCGACCGCGTTGGCCAAGCTCGG
>JAIBBS010000383.1 GCA_019694555.1 Nannocystaceae bacterium | reverse complement strand
GGCCACGTCGCAGCCCAGGCCCGCGAGCGCCGCGAGCACCAGCGCAACGCGCCGCGAGCGAGCCGTCATCGCCGCGAGCATGCGGCGCCCGGCCGCGGCGCGACAAGGAATCGGCGAAACCCGCCGCGGCGGATCAGGCCGAGGTCGCGGCCACGCCGGCGACGCGACGGCCCAGCAGGTTGGCGAGCATCGGCGCGACGATGTCGTGCCACGCGTCGGACACGGTCTGCGCCAGCGCGACCGCGTCGAGGCGACCGTGCGCGCGCAGGGCCTGGCGCACCGCGGCGCCGCTGGGCGGCTCGTCGCCGGGCTCGACCACCGGCGGGTGCTCGAGCATCGACGCCATCGCGTGCCGCACCTCGACGCCGCCTTGACCCAACGCCCACGCGACCGTGCGCCAAGCCAGCGCGGCGTGGCGCGACTCGTCGTCGACGATCACGCGCAGCGTGCCGCGCACGGCCTCGTCGGTCGCCTGCGCGAGCGCGCGCTCGGCCACCAACGCGGCCACGGTCTCGCCGACGCAGCCCTCGAGGAAGGTCTCGACCGCCAGCTGCGCCAGGCCCTGATCGCGGGGCGGCAGCGCCGGCAGCGGGCCCGGGGCGATGGGACGGTCGGCGTAGGCGCTCGCGAGCGCGAGGCAGCGCCGCGCGTGATCGACCTCTTCGATGCCGGCCTGCATGCACGCCGAGACCAGCTCGGGCGGCGCGGCATGGGCCATCAGCTCCATCGTCGCGCGGGCGAACGAGGCGATGCTCGCGTGCTCGCGCAGCGCGTCGTCGAGCCACGCGCGCGCGAGCGCGATGCGGGCCTCGTGCGGCAGCCCCTCGACGATGGGCTCGACCTCGGCGTCGAGCCACAGTGCACCGTTGCGCGGCTGCGCGACGATCGACTCACCGCCGTCGAGCAACGGCCGGCCCGAGCAGTACTCGAACCAGTGGTAGCAGCACGCGTCGTCCTTGCCCTCGGCGCGCCAGCGCTTGGTCCGACCCTCGTTGAACGAGCCCTGCATCTGCCGCTTCGACGACAGACCCTCGTACGCGGCGCCCTCGATGGGGCTGGGTTCGTGCGCGCCGGTGATGCGCGAGGGGCACTGCATCACCTCGGGCGTGGTGTCGCCCTTGGGCACGAGCGCCTGCGCGAGCGCCTTGGTGCCGCACCAGTTGCCCGACGGACAGGTCTCTTCCTCGGGGTTGTAGCCGTCGACGAACGGCGGGTCGCCGGGGATCGGCAGGTACTGTGCCGGCGTGCCCGGCGGCACCGGTGCGGTCGCGGTGTGGCCGTGGCCGGCGGAATCGGGGGTCGGCGCCGCGGCGCCGCCGTCGTCACCGTCGACGTTGGCGGCCGCGCGATCGGCCGCTTCCGCCTTCATCGCCGCGCGCTTCTCTTCACGCTGCTTGCGGAGCTCGGCGAGTCGACCCTTGCGCTCGCCCTTGCCGTCCTTGCCCTCGGCCTTGCGCGCGGCCTTGTCCCCTTCGGCCTTGGCGCCACCGTCGGCGCTCCCGCAACCGAACGCGAGGGCGAGGGCCGGCACGCCGGCGAGGCCGACGAGTCGTTGGCGAAGGGCGAGGGCGTCGCGCATGCAAGGGACCGTAGCACCGATACCCCGGCGGTGTGCAAGGCCATGGCCGCGCGCGCGGCTCGGAGCAGGCTCACGCGCGAACCGGCAGCCGACGCGGGCTCGCGGCGGTCGCGACCGCTGCGTGGGCCGACGCGGTTGCGTCGCGGTCGGCGAGCTCGGGTCGCGGCGCGCCGCACGACATCGGCACCAGCCCGAGCGCCTCGATCAGCTGCAGGTCGTCGTCGACGCTGCGGTTGGGCGTGGTGAGAAAGTCGCCGATCATCATGCCGGAGGCGCCCGCGGCGAACATCAGCGGCAACAGCTGACCCAGGTGGGTGCGGCCCGCTGCGATGAAGATGTTCTGCCGCGGCAGGAACAGTCGGAACGCCGCGATGATGCGCAACATCTCCAGCGGCGGCAACGGTTGCGGCGGTGTCGCGACGTCGCGCTGCGCCAGCATCGTGCCCTCGATGCTGACGAGGAAGTTGATCGGCACCTCGTCGACATCGAGCTCGCGCAGGGTCTGGGCCATCTCGACGCGATCGGCGGGGCCCTCGCCCATGCCGAAGATGCCGCCGACGCAGGTGCGCAGGCCCTTGGCCTGCGCGCGCCGGATGGTGTCGATGCGCTGGTCGTAGCTGTGGGTCGTGACGATCTTGGAGAAGAAGCTGCGGCCGCTCTCGAGGTTGTGGTTGAACTCGGTCAGGCCCGCGGCGACCAGCACGTCGAAGCCCTCGTCGGACACGAAGCCCAGCGACGCGTGGGCCTCGGTGTGGCCCGCGGCTCGCACCGCGCGCAGACCCGCAGCGATGTGCGCGAGCCCGAAGCTGTCGTCCTCGAGTCCGCGCGTGGCGGTGACCAGGCCCAGCGCAGTCGCCTGACGCGAGGCCGCGGTCGCGCTCGCGGCGACGATGTCGTCGATGGGCGCGAACTTGCCGGGCTTGACGTGGGTGTCGAAGTGCTTCGACTGCGCGCAGAAGCCACAGTCCTCGGGGCAGCCGCCTTCCTTCGCGTTGATGATCGAGCACAAGTGCACGCGGTTGCCGAAGCGGGCCCGCCGCACGCGGTCGGCCGCGGCCATCAGCTCCCACACGTCCACGCCGCCGCCGGCCGGCCCGCTGTCCGCCGGGTTCAGGTACGCGAGCAGGGCGCTGGGTGACAGCGCGTCGAGCCGACCTGCGAGGATGGCGTCGGCGATGGCGGCGGGCGCGGGCACGGACATG